>CAZXVW010000109.1:0-15015 GCA_964644025.1 uncultured Solibacteraceae bacterium
TCCTCGACATCCTGGCGCGGTTCATCCACCTTCAGATCGAGGAGAAGAAACTCGGGGGCAAGAAGGTGAAGCGCGAGACCATGATCTTTCCGCGCTACCACCAGCTTGACTGTGTGCGGAAGCTTGTGGCTGACGCACGCGGGCGCGGCACGGGAACCAATTACCTTGTCCAACATTCAGCCGGGAGCGGTAAGTCGAACTCCATCGCCTGGCTGGCGCACCGGCTCGCCAGCCTCTACGACGAGAAGGACGAGAAGGTCTTCGACTCGATTATCGTGGTCACCGACCGCGTGGTCCTCGACCAGCAACTCCAGAACACGATCTACCAGTTCGAGCACAAGCAGGGCGTGGTGCAAAAGATCGATATCAACTCGACCCAGCTCGCCGAGGCTCTCGGTACGGGTGTGCCCATCGTGATCACCACGCTGCAGAAGTTCCCCTTCGTGACCGAGAAAATCGGCGAGTTGCCGATGCGCCGGTACGCGGTGATTGTTGACGAGGCCCACAGCTCCCAGGGCGGCGAGACGGCCACCGAGCTCAAGGGCGTGCTTGCGGGTGCGGCGATCAAGGAAGAGGTCCGGGCAAAGGCCGAGGAAGAAGGACTGCCCGATTACGAGGAAGAAATCCTCAGAACCATGGCCAAGCGCGGCCGTCAGCCCAACATCAGCTTCTTCGCCTTTACCGCAACACCCAAGTACAAGACGCTGGAGGTTTTTGGCGCTCCGGGCGCGGATGGCAAGCCTCAGCCTTTCCATCTGTACAGCATGCGCCAGGCGATCGAGGAAGGTTTCATCCTCGATGTGCTGCAGAACTACACGACGTACAAGACATACTACCGGCTGGTCAAATCCATCGAGGACGATCCCAAGGTGGACAAGCGCAAGGCAGCGCGGGCGCTGGCGCGGTTCATGAGCCTGCATCCGCATAACATCGCGCAGAAGACCGAGGTCATGGTTGAGCACTTCCGCCACTTCACCATGCACAAGATCGGCGGGAGGGCCAAGGCGATGGTGGTCACTTCCAGCCGCCTTCACGCGGTCAGGTATAAGCAGGCGTTCGACCGCTACATTGCAAACAAGGGCTACACGGGTATCAAGACGCTGGTTGCGTTCTCCGGCACTGTGATCGACCCGGACGCGCCCGCGGTCGAATATACCGAAGTCGGCATGAACCAGGGTATCCGGGAGAAGGAGCTTCCCGAGCGCTTCGGAAGCGAAGAGTACCAGGTGCTTCTCGTGGCTGAGAAGTACCAGACCGGCTTCGACCAGCCGCTGCTCCACACCATGTACGTGGACAAGCGGTTGGCGGGCATCCAGGCGGTCCAGACGCTCTCCCGTCTCAACCGGACGCACCCGGGCAAGGAAGATACGTTTGTTCTCGACTTCGTGAATGAGCCTGAGGAGATTCTCGAGGCTTTTCAGCCGTTCTATGAACAGACGCTCATCGGTGATCGCGCGGAGCCACAACAGCTCTACGAACTCCAGGCCAAGCTGGATTCGCACCAGGTGTATTTCAAAGCCGAGGTTGAGGGATTCTGCAAAGTTTTTTACAAGCCAAAGCGCAACCAAACACCGGGTGACCATGCTCAGATGAACGCCTGGATCGACCCGGCGGTGGGGCGTTACAACGATCTCGAAGAAGAGGAGCGGGAGGAATTTCGCAAGACTCTGGCGGCTTTCCGAAATCTGTATTCCTTTATGTCGCAGGTGATCCCGTTTCAGGATTCGGATCTGGAGAAGCTGTACTCATATGTGCGATTCCTGCTTACCAAACTCCCACGGGGTGACCGGGGGCCGGTCTACAACTTCGACGACGAGGTGGCGCTGCGATATTACCGATTGCAAAAGATAAGCGAGGGATCAATTAAACTGGAACCCGGCAAACCGGAGCCTGTATCCGGGCCGACCTCGGTGGGCACTGGCATCGCTCGAGGGGACGAGATCGAGCTGTCGAGGCTGATCGACATCCTTAACGAGCGGTTCGGTACAGAGTTCAAACCTGGCGACCAGTTGTTCTTTGAGTCGATACGGGAAGATGCGGTGGCCGACAGCAGTCTCCGTCAAGCAGCGCTTGCCAATACAATGGAGAACTTCGGCTACGTCTTCCGCAAGGCCCTGGAGGGTCTCTTTATCGACCGTATGGAGCAAAACGAGGAGATCACCGCAAAATTCATGAACGAGGATCAGTTCCGGGAGATCGTGAGCCAGCACCTGCTGAAGAAGGTCTACGAGCAAATCCGCGAAGAGGCCGATACCGCCAATAAAGCAAGGGCACATGGCGCGTTCGCTTAGTGCCGGCCGACTCTTAATGAGTCTCGACGCGGCAGGCTCAAGAGCCTGCGCCACCGGCAGAAGAGGCGGGGCTGAGCCTTGCTCAGCGCCGGAGTCCTACTCCTGCGCCGACTGAGAGTCGGCCGCCCTGCAGGGCCGGGGGCGGTGGCAGACGGAGGGGAATTGGGAGGTAGATCTCACGGTCGGGCGAGACCTGGGTTGGGATCTGGGGGAGAGGGGATGCGCACGCCAGGGCGCGGCAGGGGATGTGGCACGCCAAGACGCTAAGCCGCTAATTTATTTCGGGGACAGGCTACGCTTTTTCGAATTCTCCCCCGCGGGAATCCTCCGCGAAGCCACCGCAGTGGTCGATCGTTTCGTTTGCCAGACGCGAACTGAGCCCTCTCTGGCACGCCTGCGGCCGGCAAGCACCAGGCGGAGTCGGGCTGCTGCCGGGCGAAAAGCCAGTCCGCTGGGTCACTGTCACGAGTTTTTCCGCTCGGCTGCTGGGAACAGGGGAGCCAAGGGCGCAGATGCCAACACCACCAGACGAGGGGGGCGCTTATAGGTGTTCCGGCGGCGGCAGGGCAAGCCGCAGTCTGTCCGGAGAAAGGATCGTAACGAGAATCGAATCGCCGACCTGGTAATGCGCGCGAAAGTAGTTCCGGAGCGCCCTTCCTCCCATGATTCGAGCGGTGGCATTCCTGTTCGCGGTCCGGTTCACCTGGGCGGGAAGGGGCGCGGCGTCCTGCCCGGTCATGATGTGAACCTTGGTCCCGTGGGGGCCGACGTGCGCGTCAACGCTCACCGGCACATTGAAGAATCCCTGCTCGTAATAGGTTTTCTCGAGGCGTAGACGGAACCGAGGATCGGCTATGGCAGGGACGAGATCGGTTCTAGCGAAATCCTCACCCTTGAACAGCAGCGGCTCTCCAGTCAACTTCGACAGGGCGTAAGCACAGCAGTCGCCGATGTTGAGCCGGGCGGGGTGATTCCCCTTCCCATATTTCCGCCAAGCACTTCTGGCTCCCTCGAATTGTTCCGGCGTGAAGGGGACAACGTCAATCCCGGCCCGGTGAAGGAGCAGATCGAATTCGCGGGCTCCAGCGGGACCCTTCCGGGCCTCAATTACGAGAGCGGCCTCCAACGCGTTCACCGCAGACATCAGTCTCACCGGGCCGGCCTGCAGCGCATCCACGATTGCGTCGCGGCCAGTCTCCTTCAGTAAAATGGCCAATATCGCCGAAGCGTCAATCACCATGAGCTTCACTGCAGCAGGCCGTGCTCGTCGTAGCCGAGGATTTCATTGTCGCTGCGAGTGTCGACATCGGGGAGGGAAGCACAACGATCGCTGATGGCCAGGATCTCCTCACGGAGGTCTGGGAGTGACTTCCGGCCGGATTCCCGCTTCAACTGTTCCCGGAGCGCGTAAACGACGGCATCGGTAATCGTGCGGCCCGTCTGCCGGGCCAAGGCGCGTGCGAGCCGGTCCGCCTCAGGGCGCTTGAGACTGAGAGCCATAGATGCCTTCTTCCTTATCGTGTTGTTTCTACCTGAATTTTAGCACGAGGCTTGCAGGAGTGCTTGCCGGTTGCAGATAGGCGCCGGGGCCCGGTGCTCGCTCAGGAGTACCACAGGGACAGCCGGGAGATGAAGGGGTGAATATGGGTTCAAAGTCTCCGGCCATCAGCCGGGCGGTCGCTGACGTCCGCTCTTCCGATGCGGCGATCCCGGGCACCCGGGGCGTCGAGAGGAGTCTCGATGCGGCAGGCTCAAGAGCCTGCTCCACGAGCCCGGCCGGCTCAGGCAGCCGGATTACCGCTACATCATCGCTACCGGCGGCGCCGACTACGGCGGCCAGGGCTGGGTCTTTAAGAAGCCGGACGGCTCTTTCATCGATCCCTTCCGGTATCCAAATAGCGGCTTTTTCGCGCGCTACCCGATGAAGCGGACCGGCGGCCCGGAAGCGGGCGAGTTTGTCTTCGAGATGCCCTACGAAGACAAATACAGCTACGCGGTGCTGGTCTTCGCCTGGGACACGTGGCGCGATGCACCCGAGAAGCCGGCCCGCCACACAGCGGCTTTCTCGACGCTCGAAATGGTGAACGAGAAGCCCCCGTTCCACTGCCCGGAGCCAAAGCGGTGAAGAACTTCTTCCGCTGGCCGGCCAGGCTGCGGAGACACTAACCTCTGCGGCTGCGCTATTGGCTCTCGCCGGCGCTTTGAGCTGCGCCCCCGGCGGCGCTGGCGGCCTTGGCCCGCAACCGGGCCATTCTGGCCTCCCACTGCTGGCGGACCTCTTCGCGGCGTTTCAGCACGTACGCCTTGGCCTCCTCAAAGCTGCTGAAGTTGCGGCGCCCCTTCAGCAGGTTGCACGGGCGGCAGCAAGCCACCAGGTTGCGGGGCGTCTTCTTACCGCCGTGCGCCCGGGGAACGATGAAGTCCACCGACATCACCAGGGAATTCTCGAAGTTGTTCATGCCATCCAGCCCGCAGTACTGGCATCGGTACTGGTCGCGCTCGAGGATTTTGAGCCCTTCCTTGAGCGTCAACGGCTTGGCGCGGCGGATCAGATGGATCAGGTCTAACTTCGCTGGCATGTGACACCTCCTCCAGGCAAATGTTCTGCCTGTGTCCAGTATGCCCCCAGCGATCGAAAACCGGAAGAGGGAAAATGGCGGCCGGGCGCAAAAATCCATGGCCTGACAAGCCAGCACGACGCCAGGCCAACCGGTTCTCGGGCCCGTGACCTCCCGGCCCACAGGCGCCGGTCCGCGCATGACAACAATACCAGTTAAGATTTAATGCGCTTTGACCGAAATGCACACAAGGACGGTTGTTTCATGCCGGTTGCGGGAGACAACAAACGCCAGCACCCTCGCCTGCACGTCGACCCGGTAGCCTGGATCGAATGGATTGACGGCAACGGCGCCCAGAGGAAGGTTCAGGCTCGCTGCCTGGACGTCTCCGCCGGAGGCCTGGGACTGAAGGGCCCCGTCAAGATCGCCGCGGGCACGGTGGTCACCGTTGGCCTCCCCGCCCGTAACTGGCGGTGTAGAGCCGAAGTACGCCATTGCGATCGAGCAGAGTCGGCGTATCGCATCGGCGTCAAATTCATTAACGAGCCGACGCCCGAGCAATGGAGCTGAGCGGCACAGGTGGAACCATGCCGCCCCACACCCGTCTGCCGTCGCTGCTTATCCTATCTAGCGTGTCATGCGGTCAATCCAACTTGTAGCTCCACGCACGCTCGAGGAGCGTGAAGTTCCCATGCCGCCGGACCCGGGTCCGGGTGAGGTGAGTGTCAGAATCCGCGCCGTGGGCCTCTGCGGCAGCGACATGCACTGGCGCCTGCACGGCCGGATCGGCAGCGTCCCAGCCGCCTACCCGCAACTGCTCGGGCATGAGGCCGCCGGCGAGATCGTGGCCGTGGGCGACGCCGCCACCGGAGTGAAAACCGGCCAGCGGGCCCTGGCCCCTGGTCACCGGTCGCGGCTCCCTGACCGGTGGCTGGCGGAGAGGTGAGGGAGAACCTCAGATCATGGCCACCGGGGGCGCCGGTTCATCGGGGCGGCCGGCGTTGGCCAGCGGAGTGCGAATCATCACCACCGCCAGCAGCACGGTCACTGCCAGGCCCACCAGGTATGACGGAGATTCCAGCAGGTACGGGATCGGCCACCGGAAGAAATTGAACGTCGCGGTCACCAGTCCCATCAGCGCCTCGCCGGCGATGAAGCCCGAGGCAGTGAGCACGCCCACGTTCTCAATGCGCGCCCGCTGCGCCTCATTGAAGCCCTTGCGGTCCCGCAACGTGTTACCAGCCCAGCGGATGATGCCGCCCACGAAAATGGCGAAGGTGGTGCTGAGCGGAAGATACATCCCCACGGCCACCAGCATCGGGCTCCGCACCTGGAGAAGGATCATCCCGAAGCCCATCAGGATGCCGAGCACCACCAGCGGCCAGGCCATCTCACCGCCGACGATGCCCTGAGCCAGCGAGGCCATCAAACCGGCCTGGGGCGCCGGGAGCTGGCGGTCGCCGAAACCGATGCCGCCGGCGTTGATATTGCCCTGGTGCAGCACCAGCAGCGGCAGGTACATGACGGCGCTGGCGACAATGACAGCGATCAGGTCCACAATCTGCATGCTCCGGGGTGTGCCGCCCAGGATGTGGCCGACCTTGAAATCCTGCAGCAGCTCGCCGGCCACGGCCGCCGCCGCGCAGACCACCGCCGCCACGCCTAGCACGGTGGCCACGCCCGAGACGCCCGAAACGCCCAGCGACACCATCAGCAAGGCGGCGATGATCAACGTGGAGAGCGTCAAACCCGAGACCGGGTTATTCGAGGAGCCGATCAATCCCACCAGGTTGCCCGAGACGGCCGCGAAGAAGAAGCCAACGATCAGCATGACCACCGCCGCCACCAGGCCCGCCACGATGTTGCCGGAAAGATAGATGTAGAGCAGGATCATCGCCAGGAAGGTGACCCCGATCAGCGAGAAAACGGTTTTCGAGGTCATCTGGCGTTCGGGGCGCGGCGCTGCAGCGGCTGCTTCTCCCCGCTGCTTCAGGTCCGAGAAGGCGCGTCCCAGGCCGGTGGCGAGGCTGTTGCGCATGCCGAACAGCGTGTAAGCTGCACCGACCAGCATGCCCCCGACGGCGATCGGCCGCACCATGTTCAGCCACACATTGTTGGCGATCTTGTCCCAGCCGCCCTCCATGGCGCCGGCCGGCAGGTAAGCCTGCAGGTCAGGTCCCAGCAAGTAGATGATCATGGGAACCAGCAGACCCCAGGCCAGCACGCCGCCGGAAAAGCTCAGCGCCGCCAGGCTGGGGCCGATAATGTAGCCGACGCCCAGGTAGGCCGGGCTCACCGTGGGCCCGGAGATCATGGTGGTGCCGCCGGTCTTGATGATCTGATCACTGCCGGCGCCGCCCACGCGGACCATGCTCTTGCCGAGCTGGCCGATCCGTAGCAGCAAGTCCTTGTCCGGGGCGAAGAACTTGAACACACCGGCGAGGTAAACCGCCGCACCCACGCCCATGTTCGTAAACAGGTGCCGGGCCGCCTGGGCGCCCCGCTGGCCGGCCTTGTGGATCTCGCCCGCGGCCACCGATTCCGGGAACGGAAGCTCCGGGTCCTCCACCATGCCGCGCCGGACCAATGAGATGAACAGCACGCCGAGCACCGATCCAATCACCATCAACAAGGTGGACTTCCAATAGGCGTGCTCGAAATCGAACGACGGCCAGGCGTGGGCGATGACGAACGCCGGCAGCGTGAAAATGGCGCCCGCGGCCACCGACTCGCCGATGGTGCCCGCCGTCCGCGTGATGTTCTCCTCCAGGATGCTGCCGTTGAACAGTCGCAGCGCGGCCATCCCGATCACTGCGGCCGGATAGGTGGCGGCGATCGTCATGCCGGCGCGCAGCCCTAGGTAAGCGTTTGCCGCGCCCAGCACCACGGTCAGCACCAGGCCGATGAGAACCGCGCGGAGCGTCAGCTCCTTCATCTCCACGTTCTCGGGAACATAGGGGCGGTAGTTGTGTTCGCTCATGTCGGGTTTCCTCGCAAAAGCTTCATCATAACAATCCACACGCCCGCCGCATCAGCAGAACCGTGCCGGGGAGAGCGGCGCCTCCCCGCCGCCTGTCACAATAAGAGTTAAAGATGGTAAACCGGGTTTGCGTGTTTTGCGGATCGAAGGCCGGCCGCCGCCCAGCCTACCAGGAGGCCGCGGTCCGGCTGGGCAAGGCGCTCGCCGCCCGCCGCATCGGGCTCGTTTACGGGGGAGCCACGCCGGGGCTGATGGGCACGATCGCTGATACGGTGCTGGCCGGGCACGGCGAGGTGATCGGCGTGATTCCGGACCGCATGGTGGCCCGCGAGATCGCGCACCAGCGGCTGAGCCAGTTGCGGGTGGTCAGCTCGATGCACGAACGCAAGGCGCTGATGGTCGAGCTGGCCGACGCCTTCATCGCCCTGCCGGGCGGCTACGGAACGCTCGATGAGTTTTCCGAAGTGGCGGCCTGGGCCCAACTCCGGCTGCACCGCAAACCCTGCGGGTTGCTAAACGTCGAACGGTTCTTCGACTCCCTGCTGGCCTACCTGGACCACGCCGTGGCCGAGGGGTTCCTGAAACCGGAACACCGGGCCCTGATCCTCGCCGACAGCGAACCCGAGCGCTTGCTCGACTTGATTTCCCGGAACGGACAGGAAACTCCGTGAGCGCCCGCGGCGGCCGCGCACACCCGGCGAAATCCGCTCCGGAAGCAGCGGGGACGACACACCGGCAGGCAGCCTTCGCCGGAGCCAGCCGAGGGTAGGGGCAGCGAAGCGCAGTCCGGTCAAAAAAAATCGGGGACCGTAACCTGCACCACCTCGCAGGGCGTCTATATAGGCAACGATCCCCGTTACTGACCGGGCGGGCGGGATCGCCAACCCCTTGGAGGTCCCGCCCGCTCGACCGCAGCTTACGTCGCTGGCAATATTTTATCCATTCTGCCGAGATTTGCAACCCCTAAAGCGTGCAAAGGTTGCGCGGAGTGGCTTTTTTTGGCCGCAGTACCGGCGTCAGTCGAGGAACATCCCTTCAAACAGAGCGGTGCTGAGGTATCTCTCGCCGGAATCCGGAAGGATGACAACGATCGTTTTGCCTTCCATCTCCGGTTCCCTCGCCAGCCGCAGGGCAACGGCCGTGGCGGCTCCGCATGAGATGCCGCTGAGGATGCCTTCCTCGGTGGCGAGCCGCCGGGCGAATTCGATGGCTTCCTCGTCGGTGACCTGCTCGACCCGGTCCAGCAAGGACAGATCCAGCACCTGGGGAATGAATCCGCCCCCGATGCCCTGAATCTTGTGCGGGCCGGGCTTGAGTTCCTGCCGGTTGAGGGTTTGCGTGATCACCGGGCTGGCCGCCGGCTCAACGCCCACCGAGATGATGGGCTTTCCTTTCTCTTTCTTGATGTAGCGGGAGATGCCGGTGATGGTCCCTCCGGTGCCGATGCCGGCTACGAGCACGTCGATAGCCCCTTCGGTGTCCTCCCAGATCTCCGGCCCGGTGGTCTTGAAATGGATATCCGGATTTGCGGGGTTGTTGAACTGCTGGAGCAGGACGTAGCGATCGGGATCCGCAGCGGCCATTTCCTCGGCCTTCTCCACGGCGCCCTTCATTCCCTTGGCTCCCTCGGTGAGCACGAGACGGGCGCCGAAGGCCTTCAGCACTTTGCGCCGCTCGATGGACATGGTCTCCGGCATCGTCAGCGTCACCGGGTAGCCCCGCGCGGCGCCCACGAAGGCCAGCGCGATACCCGTGTTCCCGCTGGTGGGCTCGATGATCTCCTTGCCCGGTCCCAGCAGGCCCCGCTGTTCGGCGTCCCAGACCATCGAGGCGCCGATGCGGCACTTGACCGAGTAAGACGGGTTCCGGCCCTCGATCTTGGCGAGGATGGTGGCGGGCGCGCCGCCGGTGATGCGGTTCAGTTTCACCAGGGGCGTGCGCCCGATGCTGAGTGAATTGTCATTGAAAATCAACCTCTTCCTCCTCCCGGCCCCGGTCCCGGATGCATCCCATCATCCGCCTCGGAGCCCGATGTTATGTTTGCTGCCGCTCCCCTGGCCTGGTGCCGGGACGGCGCTGGCGCCACTGCCCGCGCCGCTCCGATGGGCGGCCCCGGGGATCAGATCTCCCAGTTCGGCACGCAGGCCGCCTGTTTCTCGTTCCACTCGCGCGCCAGAGCGGCCAAGGTGGTGTGATCGAGAATCTCCGAAACGGCGGCATCGATGCGCTGCCACATTTCCGCAAACGGGTCGGCTTCCCCTCCCTTCGGGACGCGGCGGCCTGCCTTGCCGGCTTCGATGAACCGAAGAACTTCTCCCACAGTGATCTGGCCTGGATCACGCGCCAGCATGTAGCCACCCTCGGCGCCCCGGCGGGAAATGACAAAGCCCGCCTGCTTCAGCCCCGACAGGATCAGCTCGAGAAACTTCTGCGGGATCTTCTGGCGCCGGGCGATAGCGCTGATCTTCACCGGCAAGGGCCCCTGCCGCAGGGTCAGATCAAAGAGCGCCCGCAGCGCGTATTCCCCTCTCACCGAGATGGTTAGTGGTCCGGTTAGCAAATTACCTCTTCCTAATCGAGATTACCGTAAATGCAGGCCAAAGTCAACTCTATGGCCCAGGGCAAGCCGGTAGTTCCGGCACCGGCGGTACGATACAATGGCAACACGGTGGAGCAGATCGGACGCTATCGGGTCGTCGGCGAGATCGGGCGCGGCGCGATGGGCGTTGTATACAAGGCCGAGGATCCCGCCATTGGCCGGACCGTGGCGATCAAGACGATCCGGCTGGGCGATCTTACCGACCCTTCCGAGAGACAATTCATGCGCGAGCGTCTGCTGCGAGAGGCGCGATCGGCGGGGATATTGTCTCATCCGGGCATCGTGACCATTTACGACATCGCCGAGGAGGGGGACACGGCGTATGTTTTCATGGAGTTTGTCAGCGGCCAGACGCTGGACAAGCTGGTGGCCGGCAGCGGCGTTCTCGAGAAGAAGAGGGTCTTTGAGATTTTGCGGCAGACGGCGGCCGCGCTCGATTACGCGCACAGTAAGGGGATTGTGCATCGCGACATCAAGCCCGCCAACATCATGATCAGCGCGGACGGGCAGGCCAAGATCACCGACTTCGGCGTGGCGAAGATTCTCTCGCAGCAGATGACGCAGACGCGCTCGATCCTGGGCACGCCGTACTATATGTCGCCGGAGCAGATTCAGGGAGCGGCGATCGACGGGCGGTCGGATCAGTTTGCGCTGGCGGTGGTGGCCTTCGAGCTGTTGACCGGGGAGCGCCCCTATGCCGCCGATTCGCTACCGACGCTCCTGTACAAAATCGTGAAAGAAGCGCCGGCATCCCCGCGGCGGTTCAATCCGAGCCTGGCGCCGGAAGTGGATCACGTCCTGCGAAAAGCATTCGCCAAGGACCCGCAGCAGCGGTTTTCCACCTGCACGGAGTTCGTCTCGGCGCTGGCGATGGCGGCCAGCAAGAACCCGGACTGGCAACCATTGCCGCGCGGCGGGGCGGCGTCCATGGAGACGGCGGTTTCCTCGCCGGGGCCCGCGCTCCCCGCGGCCCCGGCGGGTCCGGAGAAAGGCGGGGACCGGGGACAGGAACGCGCCCCGGCGATGCCGCCCCTGCGCGCCGGCCCGCGCCGGCTGCTCGAGCTGGAAGAAGAGGAACGGAGACAATCGTCGCTGGTGCGGCGCGTCGTGCTGGTGGTTCTGGTGGCTGTCGCAGTGGCGGCGGCCGCGAAGCTGGCGCCCGAGCGCCTGGGCTTTGACTGGGCGGAGTTGGCGGCCTCACTGGCGGGTGAGCAGCCGATCGAAGAACCGGCCCTCACGGCGCCCGCTTTTCAACCGCCCGCGCCGCCGCCGGGCTTCGCGGCGGGAGCCGCCACGGTTGCGCCGCCGCCCCCGGGCGGGGCCGCACCGGCGCCGGAACCGCCGGCGGCGACCGGGGCGCCCGGCCAGGGCGAAGTGACGGCACGGCTGGGAGCCGGGGCGCCGGAGGCCGAGCCGGCGGCTGTCCAGACCCCCAAACCAGCCCCGGTGAAGCCAGTCCCGGTCAAACCGGCGCCCGCCAAATCCACGCCCGCCCGCCCGGCGCGGCCCAAGGAATACTGGGTCGAGATCCGCTCCGATCCTCCCGGGGCCCGGGTGGCTGCCGACGAGGATCCCGAGCTGGTCTGCAAAACGCCCTGCGAGTTGCCCCTGACCGCCGGCCGGCACGTGCTGCGGCTTACCCAGCCCGGCTACCGGTTGGCGCCGCGCATCATCCAGGTGCCGGAGATCCTCGACGTGACCGTGCGCCTCGACCGCAGAGCCGGCACGCTGGCCATTACGTCCAAGCCTCCCGGCGCCGCCATCTTCCTCAATGGCGAACAGCGGCCGGAGAAGACGCCTGCGATGATCAAGCTCCCGGTGGGGAATTACAAGATCCGGCTGACGCTGCCGGGCCGGCCCCCGTTCGAGGACACCGTGGAGGTCAAGGACCAGGTGATCACAAGCATCGGCGTCGACTGGTAACCGGCAGGGCCGGTCTGGCGGCGCGGCTGGCCGGACCCGCCACGGCGTGCTCAGTAAGCCAGCAGCCGCGCGGCTTCCGATTCAACGTCTTCGATAGAGGGGAGGATTTCTTCTTCGAGCACCGGGTGGTAGCCGACGTAAGTGTCCAGGGCGCCCACGCGCCCCACCGGAGCATCCAGGTGCTCGAACAGCTCGTCGGCGATCCGGGCGGCGATCTCCGCCCCGTATCCCCAGCTCCGGTTGTCTTCATGAACCACCAGGGCGCGGTTCGTCTTCTGCACCGAGGCTGAGATCGCCTCCCAGTCGTAAGGAGAAAGCGAACGCAGGTTGATCACCTCGATGGTCAGGTTCGGCTGGCGGCTCTCGATGTTCAGGGCCGCCTGGAGCGACTTCTGCACTAGCGCCCCATAAGTAACGATGGTCAGGTGCTTGCCCGTCTTGACCATGCGCGCCTTGCCGAACGGGATCATGTAGTCCGGGCCAGGGTCCGGCGCGCGGTTGTAAGCCTCGCGGTAGAGCTTCTTGTGCTCCAGAAACAGCACCGGGTCGTCGCAGCGGATTGCGGTGCGGAGCAGTCCGCAGGCGTCCTGCGCGTTGGAAGGCATCACCACGCGGATACCGGGAATGTGGGTGAAGATGCACTCCCCGCTCTGGCTGTGATAAATGGACCCACCCCGGAGATAGCCGCCAATGGCAACCCGGATCACCAGCGGGCAGGAGAAACCGTTGTAGGAGCGCCAGCGGATGTTGGCCAGCTCATCGCGGATCTGCATCATCGCCGGCCAGATATAGTCGAAGAACTGGATCTCGACCACGGGCTTGAGACCGCGAATGGCCATGCCGGTGGCCCGGCCGACGATGGCCGCCTCCGCCAGCGGGGAATTGAAACACCTCCGGGTCCCGAACGCCCGTTGCAGGCCGAGCGTCGCCTTGAAGACGCCGCCCTTGCCCTTGACCTCGGCCAGTTTCTCCTCGTGACTGCAATCGGCCACGTCCTCGCCAAAGACGACGATCCGCTCATCCCGCCGCATCTCCTGGTGCAGGGTGCGGTTGATCGCGTCCACCATCGTCAGCGGCGGGCCGGTGAACTGCGGTTCGGTGTCGAATTCCGAAGACGTCGGGTCCACCTTGTCCGAGTACACGTAAAGCTGCGCGGAACCTTTCTCGGGGATCTTCGCCTTGAGCGCCCGCTCGGTGGCTTGCTCGATCTCCTCCTCGACCTCGCGGCGGACTTCCTCCAGGGTGGACTCGTCGGTGATCTCCTCGGCCAGGAGCCACTCGGGGAACCGCTCGAACGGGTCCCGCGCCTTCTCGGCGGCGCGTTCGGCGGGCGTCTTGTACGCGCGCTCGTCGTCGGAAAGCGAATGCGAGTACGGCCGGATGACGTGAGCGTGCACGAAGGCGGGCCCGAGTCCTTCCCGGCAGTATTCCACCGCCTTCTTCATTGCCTGGTGCGAGGCCAGGAAGTCGGTGCCATCGACCTCCTGGATCAGCAGGTCCGGGAATCCCGTCACCAGCTTCGAGATGTTGCCCCCGGGAATCTGGCGGTCCACCGAGGTGGAGATGGCGTAGCCGTTATCCTCGATCAGGAAGATGATGGCCAGTTTTTCCAGGCAGGCCGCGTTGACGGCTTCCCAGAACTCGCCTTCGCAGGTATGGCCGTCGCCGCCACAGACCAGCGTGACCGCGTCGCGATCCGGATGAAGATACCGGCAGCCGTGGGCGCAACCGACCGCCGGCAGGAACTGGGTGCCGGTGGTCGATGAGGTGGTCACGATATTCAGCGCGGGAGAACTCCAGTGGGTGGGCATCTGCCGTCCGCCCGAAGCGGGGTCTTCAGCCGAGCCGGCCGATTGCAGTAGCATCTCCTCGGCCGTGACGCCCAGCGCCAGGCAGAGAGCGCGGTCGCGGTAGTAAGGGAAGAACCAGTCATAGCCGGGCCGCATCGTCATGCCGGCGGCCGTCTGGATGGCTTCGTGGCCGGCGGCGCTGATCTGGAAGTAGATCTTGTTTTGCCGCTTCAGCAAGATCTCGCGATCGTCGATCCGCCGCGACATGTACATGATCCGGAACGCGCGAACCAGTTCCTCCCGCTCCAGCTCGCTCCGGTCGAATTCAGTGCTCATCTGTCTGCCGGCAGGTGCTGCCATCCGAATCGACCTCCACGTTAAAGTTTAGCCCACGGCCCGCGCCGGCGAAACCGCACAGGTACTAGTCTACAACGACTCCCCGCCCGCCGCGAACCCGGCGAACTGGCCCGCTTAGGATCTAACCGGGACCGGCATGGCCGGGTCAGGAAACAAGTAAGAGAAGCGGGGCGAGGGGACCGGGCCAAACTCACCCCGCTCGAGGCCAAAACCTTCCCCCCGCCCTCTGTGCCAACATGAGTGAGACACCTTCCCCAGCCTAAATTACTGTCGAGGGCGGAGAAGGAATGATAGTCAATGAATAAGTTGAATTTGAAAAGCATGGAGCCGAGACCGGCGGAGCTGGCCGTCCCGCAGCGCAGGAAGGGCGGGCCGAGCGAGCCCGACCGGAGCGCAGGGGCGGCCAGCTCGAGCGGCGTCTCTCCGGCCACTGGCCCTTCCCCGGTTCCCGGTCCCGAAGTTCCGGCCACGGCCCGGCGCCGCCGGTTTACCGCGGAGTACAAACGCTCGATCCTGC
>CAZXVW010000110.1:0-14861 GCA_964644025.1 uncultured Solibacteraceae bacterium
AGCGATCTGTTCCCCTTCCGGGGGGCGGTATCAGGCGTAGGGACCAACCATGGCCTCCTGTCGTTGCTCGTGAGGTGTACTTCCAACCCAATCTTCCCACTAGCCCTCAGTGTAAACGTAACGGCCCGGCTTGTCCATCGCCGATGCTGGTTTGTTGAGTGGGCGAGGCCACTGCATGAAGTAGATAGTAGCAGATTCGGAGGGTGAAAGGCGCACGACTACCGGCCCGCCCCGGCGGCCGCGGCACCCCCGCCGGCCGGAACCGCGGCCCGTCCGGCCACCACCCGGCACCCGGAGCTGAGGCTGCCGCGGATGGTGACACCGTCTTCGAGAACCAGCTCTCCTGCTGCCCAAACCTCAACCGGCCCCTCCCGCCGCAGTCCTCGCACCCCGGCGCAGAAGCGGATGCGCTGGCGGGAGCGCACCTCCCGCTGAAAAACGGCTCCCGGGCCGAGAATCAGGTCGCCACCGGCCAGCAGATTTCCCCTGGCCACCGACCCGGCGCCAACCGAAATCGAGCCGGCCGCCTTAACATCGCCATCCAGAAGACTCCCAGCCGGGCAGCAGAAAGCCCCGCCTGTGACCACGTGCGCTTCCAGCACCACCGGTGTGGTGAAATGCAGGCCGGTTTCACAGACCCAGGTATCGGCTCCGAGCGCGTACAGCTCTGCCTTCTCCATCGGCCCCGCCACTGGCAGCGCAACCCGCCGTTGTCTCCCAGGCGGGGGGATGCGGACCACCTCACCCGCGGACACCGGCGGCGTGTCCGGGACGAAATTCATTCCCGGCCACGTCGTGACTGCCGGTGCGAATAACGCGGCGGCTTGCGTCTCCAGGCCGAGACGGATCGACGTTGCCGACGATGCCAGGGACCCGATGCGGCAACCGCCGCGAATCTCCATGCTCCCCAGGCTGTCGGCGCCGCCGCGCACCTCGACCCCGGGGCAAAGGTTCAATGCCCCATCTGCCGCGATTGCCTCCAGGCGAGAGTCCTTGCCGATTTCACAATCGCCGCCCACGTAAACGGGCCGGAGAAAACGGCAACCCGGACCGCAGGAGAACTCCCCGCGCACCAACAGGAATCCCTCCACGGTCTGCGCGGCGGCGAGGTGAGCGGAATCCAGCAGCAGGACCCGTTCTCCCCCCAGCTCAAAGATCCGCGGGCGCGCTTGTGCCGCCCCGCCAGCGGCGGTCTCCAGCCAGGCCCGGGCGCGGCGGCGGAACGGCCACCGCGAGGAGTCTTCCAGGATCACGTAACCTACATCGGCCTGCCGGCGGAATCTCTGTATGGGGCGGCGCGTGCGCCGGCCTCGCCGCTGGAGTCGCTGGCAGGTTGCTACGCTCATCACTGATCAAGTGCGATCCGGCCGAGGGCAGCTCTCACTTCATTGCCGATGGAGCTGGCAGACGGCCGGACAAACGGGCTGCTCCCGACTCCTTTAAAACCGGCGGGGTTTGTCCCCTCACGCGCGGAAGATAGGCTCAACGCCTTTAGTGCTCGCCAGCAGGCGTTTCTTCTCGGTCACGTTCATCGGCCGGAACGAGGGGGCCATCTCGAGCGCCATCCGGTACAAGGCTTCATCGCCCGGCGGGATGGCCGCCGTAATTTCCTGGGACAGCGTGAATCGCAGGGCCTTTTCGGCCAGTGCCCGGTCTGTCACCGGCCGGTACCAGCACTTGGGGCGGGGCCGCTTCTCTCCCTCGGCGAGCCTCGTGTAAGCCAGCGACTTCAGGGCCATCCGCGCCAGCCCTTTCTGCTTCGCCTTGGCGAGGATCTGCGGGCCGAAATTGCCTTGCGCGAAGCAGACGAAATTCACCGGGAACAGGACCGAGTCCAGCTCCATCCGGTCCATCAGCGCGATCGCAGCTTCCGCTGAGTGCGCGGAAAAGCCGAGATAGCGGACCTTGCCTTCCTGCCGGGCCTTCACGAACAATTCGCCGGCGCCGCCGGGACCCACGATGCGCTCGACATCCTCCATCTTGCTCACGGCGTGGAACTGGTAGAGATCGAAATGATCCGTGCGGAGGGTTCTCAGGGAATGCTCGAGCTCCCGCCGCGCCCCGGCGGCATCCCGCTTCTGGGTCTTGCAGGCCAGGAACACGTTCTGGCGGTAAGGTTTGAGAGCGACCCCCAGTTTCTGTTCCGCTTCGCCGTTTCCGTAAGTCGGCGCGACGTCGAAATAATTCACGCCGCGGTCAATCGAATCGGCTACCCAGCGGTTCGCTTCGGTCTGCTCCAGGCCCACCACCACGATTCCGCCGAACCCAATGATGGACAGTCTCACCTGATCGCGGTAGAGACGCTTTGGCACCTCCACCTGCGGGGCTGCGCCCATCGCGCCGGCAGCCAAACCGCCGCCCAGAGTTGATTTCAAGAAATCTCGCCGTTCCATCCGTCTGCCTCCTTGGCACCAGTATAGAGGGCTCGAAGCCTGCTCAGTTGCGCGGACTGGTGCAGATCGCGGAAAATGAAGAAGTTAGAGACAACCAACTCGGGAACTCCACGATCATGACAGAGTCATCAAAACCCGCAAAATTGGGTACGGAAACTGCCCACAATATTTACCAGCACCGCGAGAATCCGCTGGATGTTTTCTTCAAGCCGAAAAATGTGGCGGTCATCGGAGCGACGGAAGCTCCGGGATCGGTCGGGCGCACGACGTTGTGGAACCTGATCAGCACGCCGTTCGGCGGCGCCGTGTTTCCAGTGAATCCTAAACGCGACAGCGTGCTGGGCATCAAGGCTTACAAGAGCATCAAGGAAGTGCCGGCCGAAGTGGATCTGGCCGTGGTGGTAACCCGCGCCGCCTTTGTCCCGAACATCATCCGGGAGTGCGGGGAAAGCGGAGTAAAGGGCGCAGTGGTGATTTCGGCCGGGTTCAAGGAACTCGGCCCGGAAGGACTGGAGCTCGAGCGCCAGGTGCTGGCCGAAGCGCGCAAGGGCGGCCTTCGCGTAGTCGGGCCGAACTGCCTGGGCGTGATGTCGCCGCCCACCGGGCTCAACGCTACCTTCGCCGCCGGCATGGCCCGCCCGGGGAACGTCGGCTTCATCAGCCAGAGCGGCGCGCTATGCACGGCGGTACTGGATTGGAGCTTCCGCGAAATGGTCGGCTTCAGCGCGTTTGTCTCAATTGGCTCGATGGTGGACGTGGGCTGGGGCGACATGATCGATTACCTCGGCAATGATCCCAAGACGCGCAGCATTCTGATTTACATGGAAACGGTCGGCGACGCCCGGTCGTTTCTTTCCGCCGCCAGGGAGGTGTCGCTGAACAAACCGATCATCGTCATCAAGGCGGGACGCACGGCCGCTGGGGGCAAGGCCGCGGCCTCTCATACCGGGTCGATGACCGGCAGCGACGACGTTCTGGACGCTGCCTTCCGCCGTTCCGGGGTGTTGCGCGTGGAGCGGATCTCCGACCTGTTCTACACGGCTGAGGTGCTGGCCAAGCAGCCGCAGCCGAAAGGACCGAAACTCACCATCCTGACCAACGCGGGCGGCCCCGCCGTACTGGCGACCGACGCGCTGATTTCCGCCGGCGGAGAGCTGGCCGAGCTGTCGCCGGAAACTCATGAGGAGCTGAACAAGATCCTCCCTCCGCACTGGAGCCGGAACAACCCCATTGACATCCTCGGCGACGCCGACGCCACCCGATACGCCAAGTCGCTCGAGATCGCCGCCAAGGATCCCAACAGCGACGGGCTGCTGGTGATCCTGACGCCGCAGGCGATGACGGATGCAACCGGCACGGCCGAGCTGCTGAAGAAGTACGCCAATGTCGGCAAGCCCGTGTTGGCAAGCTGGATGGGCGGACCTGAGGTGGAAGCCGGCGAGCGGATTCTCAACAGTGCCAATATCCCGTGCTTTCCCTATCCCGACACGGCGGCGCGGACGTTCCATTACATGTGGTCGTACGCTTACCGCCTCCGGGGGTTGTACGAGACTCCGATCTTTCCGGCCGGGCCGCCCGAGGAGGAATCGGACCGCGCCAGGGTGAAGCAGGTCATCGACTCGGCCCGTTCTGCCGGGCGCACGCTGCTGACCGAGCACGAATCCAAGCAGGTGCTGGCCGCCTATGGCATTCCGACCGTGCCTTCCCGGATCGCCCAGTCGGCCGAGGAGGCGGTGGCCGCGGCCGAACAGATCGGCTACCCGGTGGTGCTCAAGCTGCACTCGGAGACGATCACCCACAAGACCGACGTTGGCGGCGTGCACCTCAATCTGAAGAACGCCAAAGCGGTGGAGGCGGCTTTTGAAGCCATTCAGGAGTCGGTTTCCGCCAAGGCCAGCAAGGAAGACTTCTTGGGTGTGACCGTGCAGCCGATGATGAAAATGTTCGGCTACGAGTTGATCATCGGCAGCAGCATCGATCCGCAGTTCGGGCCGGTGCTGCTGTTCGGGCTGGGCGGACAGTTAGTGGAGGTGTTCAAGGACCGGGCGCTGGCGCTGCCGCCGCTGAACACGACACTGGCGCGCCGGATGATGGAGCGGACCAAGATCTACACGGCGCTGAAAGGCGTGCGCGGCCGGAAGCCGGTGGATCTCACCGCACTGGAGGGATTGATGGTCCGCTTCAGCCAGTTGGTCGTCGAACAGCGCTGGATCAAGGAGGTCGACATCAATCCACTGCTGGCTTCCTCGGAGGCGCTGGTGGCCCTGGACGCGCGAGTGGTGCTCCATGATCCGCAGGTGAAAGAGGAGGAGCTTCCGAAGCTGGCGATTCGGCCGTACCCGATCCAGTACATCTGCAAATGCAAGATGAAGGACGGCACCGACATCACGATCCGTCCCATCCGTCCCGAGGATGAACCGTTCATCGTCCGGTTCCACGAGACGCTGTCGGAGCGGACCGTTTACTTCCGCTACCTCCAGATGCTCCAACTGACGCAGCGCGTGGCCCACGAGCGGCTGACCCGGATCTGCTTCAACGACTACGACCGTGAGCTGGCGCTGGTCGCGGAGCGAAAATCCCCCGACAGCGGGCTCCCCGAAATCATCGGCGTGGTGCGCATGTACCGGGCGCCGGGGACCGAAGACGCCGAATTCGCCGTCGTGCTCAGCGACGCGGTCCAGGGCCAGGGCCTGGGAACCGAGATGCTCCGCCGGCTGATCGACGTCGCGAAACAGGAAAAGGTCCGGCGGCTGACCGCGGAGGTGCACTCGGAGAACGCGGCCATGCTGAGGGTTTGCGAAAAGCTGGGTTTCCACATCGAACGTGACGTAGGCGAGCCGACGGCGTGGGTGGAGTTGAAGTTAAGTTAGGCTTTCCAGCTCCCGCCGGCGGTTCTCGTAGTTGCGGGCGTAGTAGGCCTGGTACTCGCCGCTCTTGACCCGGCGGACCCAGTCCTGGTGGCCGCGGTACCAGGCGATGGTGGCGGCCAGACCTTCTTCAAATGTGACCTCCGGATGCCAGGCGGTGTCGCGGTGGAGCTTGGCCGCCGACATCGCGTACCGCCGGTCGTGCCCTGGACGGTCGGCCACGAACCGGATCAGGCTCTCCGGTTTCCCCAGCGCCTGGAGAATCTTGTTGACGACGTCCCGGTTCGTCAGCGAGCAGTGCCCGGCGATGTTGTAGATCTCGCCGGTCCGGCCGCGGGCGAGCACGCTGAGCAGCGCGCGGCAGTGATCGTCCACGTAGAGCCAGTCCCGCACGTGCAGTCCGTCGCCGTAAACCGGCAGCGTCTTGTCCTCCATCGCGTTGGAGATCATCAACGGGATCAGTTTCTCGGGGAACTGGTACGGCCCGTAGTTGTTGGAGGCCCGGGTTACGATCACCGGGGTCTTGTAGGTGGTGTAATACGACAGGGCCAGCAGGTCGGCGCCGGCTTTGGAGGAGGAATACGGGCTGCTGGGCCGCAGCGGGGAGGATTCGTCCGCGGCCGCCGGGGGATCGATGCTGCCGTATACCTCGTCGGTCGAGACCTGGATGAAGCGGTCCAAGCCGTGGGCCCGGGCGGCTTCCAGCAGCACAAAGGTTCCGCGCAGGTTGGTCTCGAACACTGGTTCCGGGGAAAGGATACTGCGGTCCACGTGAGACTCGGCGGCGAAGTGGACCACCGCGTCCGGCTTCTCTTCGGTAAAGATCCGCTGCACCAGCTCCCGGTCACAGACATCGCCGCGGAGAAAGCGGTATCGCGGGTCGCCGGCCACCGAAGCAAGGTTCTCGAGGTTGCCGGCGTAGGTAAGCTTGTCCAGGTTGATGATGCGAACCTGCGGCAGCGACGGTAACGCCAGCCGGATGAACGCGGAGCCGATGAAGCCCGCGCCGCCCGTGACGAGTATTTTCATCGGTGCTGCGTTTCCCAATCGTAATTGACCCCGGGGTCGTTGTACGGGATCCGGCCTTCGTCTTCGGGATCGTAGAACCGGTCGGTCACGTACACCAGCACTCCGGGTTCCCGGCCAATGATCTTGTAGCCGTGGCCGACGCCGGGCGGGATGAGGATCCGCCACGGCCGCATCGGGCCCACGTAGAAGGTATTCCGCGTTGCGAACGTGGCTGACTCGGGCCGCAGGTCCACCAGCGCCACCTGGAACATGCCGGCCACCGGGACCCAATAATCGGTTTGGCGCCGGTGAAAATGGAAAGCCTTGATGGTTCCCGGGTAGCTGAGCGCCGCCGAAATCTGGGTGGAGTCAACCGGGTAGCTGGCCAGCAATGCCTGGCCAAGCCGCCCGGCTTCCAGAAACCAGCCCCGGTCATCCGGGTGGACCGGGAAGGGTTCGATAGTGACACCCTCGATGAGACGCGGCGAGCCGGGATCGACAATGACATTCCCCAGTCCCTTGCTGCAGTTGGGGAGACGGATTTCGGCAACCATGTTCATACTTTGGCCGGCTCGGCCACCGCTGCGGATTCCTTCTCCTTCGCTCGTTTCTGGGCGACGAGGTTTGTCGCCCGGCGGAGAGATTCGAAGGTGCCGGCGTCGGTCCACCAGCCCTCCAGAAACGAAAAACTCATCGTGCCTTCCCGGATATAGGCATTGTTGACGTCGGTAATCTCCAGTTCTCCCCGGGGCGAGGGCGCGAGCCTGCTGATCTTCTCAAAAACCGTTTCATCGTACATGTAGATACCGGTCACGGCGGCGTTGGATTTCGGCCTCGCCGGTTTCTCCTCGATTCCGACGATGCGGTTGCCACGAATCTCGGCCACGCCAAAGCGTTCGGCGTCCTCCACCTCCTTGAGCAGAATCTTGGCGCCGCGGGGCTGGAGGCGGAACTCATCCACCGCGTTCCGAATGCTGCCTTCGATGATGTTGTCGCCGAGGACAACGCAGAGGCGGTGCCCATCGGCGAAATGCTCGGCCAGGCCCAAGGCCTCGGCGATTCCGCCTTCCCCTTCCTGGTAGGTATAGTCCAGGTGTTGCAAGCCGAACTCCTTGCCGTTGGCAAGCAGCCGGAGAAAATCACCAGCATTGCGGCCGCCGGTGACGATCAGGATATCCCGGATGCCCGCCTCCACCAGGGTCATGATGGGGTAGTAAATCATCGGCTTGTCGTAGATTGGCAGCAGGTGTTTATTGGTGATCTTGGTCAATGGATACAGCCGGGTTCCCGTCCCCCCCGCCAGCACTACGCCTTTCATGGACACCTCCGGTTTCACAAACCTCATGATACACTACCCGCGTGATGCAACTTTACGACTGGAGCCGCATTGAGAAGGAGGAATTGACCCCGGCCGTCGCCCGCCAGGTGATTCACACCGAGAGGCTGACGGTGGCCAAGATCTTTCTCAAAGCGGGGGCTATTGTGGCCGAGCACCGCCACCCCAATGAGCAATTCACGATGCTGGAGCAGGGCAGGCTGGCCTTCACCGTCGAGGGCCGGACGCAACTGCTTTCGCCGGGCCAGGCCGTCCGCACCCCGCCGGAGGCCCGCCACACGGTGAAAGCGCTGGAAGATAGCGTGGCCCTGGATATTTTCGCACCGCGCCGCGAGGACTGGATTCGTGGCGATGACAGCTACTTGAGGAAATGAGGCGGGCGCCCGGGTTCCGGGAGTTGCTCCGGTTTGCGCCGGGGGTTTCCGCCCGGAGCGTGGTTTCCAGGCGAGGGTTCCATGCAGGTTCGGGTCGAGTGTTACGCCGGCTACAAAGGCGCGGAACGGCCGCTGCGGTTCTTTCTGGAGGGCAACGAGTATATGGTCCTGGAGGTGCTGGATCAATGGTATGGACCCGATGATACGTATTTCAAGGTCCGGGCCAGCGACGAGAACATTTACATTCTCCGGTACACGCCTTCGGCCGGAGCGGAGAGATGGACGCTGGAATCGTTCGGCTCGTCCCGGCGCTGAGAGGAGCCAGTGAACGATGGCCGTCACGCGCTTCCGCCGGTGTGCTATGCTGGTAGCGAATACAAATTGGACTGAGATTAAGGTAAGACGAGGAGTTCGCGTTTCCGAATGCCACTGGCGGCAGACGTTAAAGCAAAGGTAATTTCCGAGTACAAGCTGCACAAGAATGACAGCGGCTCGGCGGAAGTGCAGGTGGCGATCCTGAGTCACCGGATCAATCAGCTCACCGAGCACTTCAAGACCCACAAGAAAGATCACCACTCTCGAAGAGGGTTGCTGGGCATGGTGGCCCGGCGGCGCCGGTTGCTGGACTATTTGAAACGGAAGGATCCGCAGCGGTACAAGAACCTGATCCAAAGCTTGGGCATTCGTCGCTAGTGTGAGCTCTCGAGGCGCGGGCGGGAAACATCCCCCCGTGAACCCCCGCCTACCGTCACGGAAAAGTTGGACGTGGCGAAAAAACAGAATGCGCCTGGCTGCCGCTGTCCTGGCGGGCGGCGGTCCCCCGCAGTATCCGCTCCCATCTCCTCGACCAGCCTGATTTCTGCAAACGCTGAAGAAGGCACGCCCGCGGTCAGCCGCGATGGCGGGCCTGGAGGGTAATTTCATGTTACATACCGTTGACATCGAGTTGGACGGCCGGACGATCACTCTCGAGACGGGCAAAGTCGCCAAGCAGGCGAATGGCGCCGTGCTGGTTCGCTCCGGCGACTCGGTCGTGTTCGTGTCGGCCTGTACTACGGAGGAACCGAGGACGGGGATCAGCTTTTTCCCCCTGACGGTTGACTACCGCGAATATACATACGCCGCCGGGAGGTTCCCGGGCGGTTTCATCAAGCGAGAGGGGCGTCCCTCGGAAAAGGAAATCCTCACCTGCCGGCTGATGGACCGGCCCATCCGCCCCCTGTTCCCGGAAGGATTCAGTTGCGAGACGCAGGTGATCGCCTTCGTGCTTTCGGCTGATCCGGAGCGCGATCCGGCGCCGCTGGCCATCGTCGGTGCGGCGGCGGCGCTGGCGGTTTCCGACATACCGTTTCACCACGTACTTGGCGCGGTGGCGGTTTCTTCTCTGGACGGGAAGCTGATTGCCAACCCGACCTATGAAGAAACCAAGCGGGCGCTGTTGAACATCACCGTAGCGGGCACCCGCGACGGGATCGTGATGGTGGAAGCCGGCGGGCAAGAGGCTTCCGAGGATGACGTGGTCAAGGCCATCGAGTTCGGTCACCAGTGCTGCGAGAAGATCATCGAGGGCATCGAGAAGCTGGTGGCGGAAGCCGGTAAACCCAAGCGCGAGTTCACTCCGCCTCCCATTAACCAGGAACTCTACGGGCAGATTGAGGCGAAATGGCGGGAGGCGCTCGCCGACGCGCTGAACACCCAAAAGTACGCCAAGCTCGAAAGCCAGAACAAGGTGAGCAACCTGAAGAAACAGGCGATGGAAGAGTTCGAGGAGGAGGAGCAGCAGGCCGAAGCCGGCGCCTTGTTCGACCGGTTGAAGGAACGAATCTTCCGCGACGAGATGCTCAAGGAGCGGCGGCGGCCCGACGGCCGGGCGTTCGACGAAATCCGGAACCTGGACGTCGAGGTGGGCGTGCTGCCCCGGACGCACGGGTCGGCCCTGTTCACCCGGGGGGAAACCCAGGCACTGGTCACCTGCACGTTGGGGACCAAGGAAGATGAGCAACGCGTCGAGCTGCTCGATCCGGCCGAAACGTCCAAGCGTTTCATGGTCCATTACAACTTCCCGCCGTTCAGCGTGGGGGAGGTAGCGTTTATGCGTGGTGCGGGGCGACGCGAGATCGGCCACGGCGCGCTGGCCGAGCGGGCGCTCGCGCCGGTCGTGCCGGATGAGAAGTCGTTCCCTTACACGATGCGGGTGGTGAGCGACATCATGGAGTCGAACGGGTCCAGCTCGATGGCGACGGTCTGCGGGGCGACGCTGTCGCTGATGGACGCCGGTGTTCCGATTTCGGCGCCAGTGGCCGGCATCGCCATGGGGCTGGTCAAGGAAGGCGAGGATCACGCGATCCTGACCGACATCGCCGGGGCCGAGGACCATTACGGGGACATGGACTTCAAGGTTGCCGGGACTCGCCAGGGCATCACCGCCCTGCAGATGGACATCAAGGTTCCCAACGTCAGCATGGAGCTGATGAAGGAGGCCTTGCTGCAGGCGCAGCGGGCCCGGCTGTTCATTCTGGACAAGATGGAATCGGTGATCGCGGAGCCTCGCGCGGAACTGTCGCCTTACGCGCCGCGGATCTACACGATGACGATTCCGCCGGAGAAGATCCGCGATCTGATCGGTCCGGGAGGCAAGGTGATCCGGGGTATCACCGATACCACCGGTGTGAAGATCGACGTCGAAGACGACGGGTCGGTGAACATTTTCGCCTCCGACGGTCCTTCGGCCGAGAAGGCGATGAAAATGATCGGCGACATCGCGGCCGTGGCCGAGGTGGGCAAGACCTACCTGGGCAAGGTAGTCCGCATCGTCGACTTCGGCGCCTTTGTGGAGATCTTCCCCGGCACCGACGGCTTGCTGCACATCAGCGAGATCTCGGAGAACCGCATCCGCAACGTCAAGGACGAGCTGAAGGAAGGCGACCAGATCCTGGTCAAGGTCCTGGCTCTCGATGGCAACAAGATCAAGCTGAGCCGCAAGGCCGTGTTGCGCGAGCAGCGCATGAAGCTGAAATCCCACAGCCGGCGAAGATAAAGGCCCGTGCGGGTGGCGTGGATATTCTGGTTCCTGGTGGCTGCTCTGGCGCCGCTCGGCGCCCAGGATACGGTGCTTGTCCCGGCGATCGACGGCGAGTGGTGGACCATCGCCGGGGATCCCGACGTGAGCCCTTACGCGACTCCCGCCCAGCAGCCGGTGGATTTCAGTATCTGGCAGGCGGCCGACCGGACCTGGCAGTTGTGGTCCTGCATCCGAAAAACCTCCATTCCTGGAAAGACTCGCCTCTTGTACCGCTGGCAGGGAGAGCGCCTCACCGACGCTGACTGGAAGCCGATGGGCATCGCCATGACGGCCGATCCGGGATTCGGTGAAACGCCTGGCGGGCTGCAGGCCCCGTACGTGTTCCGCTTCCGGGGTCTTTATTACATGTTCTATGGTGACTGGGTGCATATCTGCCTGGCCACCAGCCGGGACGGGAAGACGTTTGCCCGCCAGCTTTCAGCCGATGGCAACGCTGGAATGTTCGGTGAAGGCCCCTCCGCGAATGCGCGGGATCCGATGGTGGTGCGCATCGGCGACCGGTGGCATATTTACTACACCGCCCACCCGGAGCGACACGGGGCAGTCTACTGCCGCACGTCGAAAGATCTTCGCCGGTGGAGCCCGTCCCGGATCGTGGCCGCGGGCGGGTCGGCCGGAACCGCACTCAACTCCGCCGAGTGCCCATTCGTCTTCCACCACGCCGGCTCGGGCTACTACTACCTGTTTCGCACGCAGCGGTACGGGGAGAACGCGCAGACAAGCGTCTACCGGTCCCGGGATCCGGTGAACTTCGGAATCGGCGATGACCGGGGCCTGGTGGCGCGACTGCCGGTTGCCGCGCCCGAGATCATCGTCCACGAAGGGCGTGATTACATCGCGTCCTTGCTGCCGAGTCTCAAGGGTGTGCGGCTGGCCCGGCTGAAGTGGGTGGAGAGGCGAGCCGGCACGCCGCTTCAACAGTAACACCCCACGCGGCGACAGGGCTTTCGATGATGAGGCGCCGGGATCCAGGGCGGCTGCCCCGCGCGCCAGGCTGCCGGTCGAGTACGGACGTGGCGGGGAAGGCAACCGGCGCCACTGGTTAATGGAGTGTCGCCGGACCGTCCGGGAACACCACTACCGGCTGGACCGTGCTGCGCGATTGGATTTCCAGCAGCTCGGAGAGAGCCTGGAAAAACTCGTTCTCCCAGGCATCCAGAACAGCCAGCGACGGGTTCTCATCCTTGCCTAGAAGGCCAGCGGCGATTCTCGGGTCAAGTGTAATGGTCATCAAAGCTACCTGCGTCTATATAGTAGCGCCGGCCGGAGGAATCTCTCCCCGCTTCTCAGATGCAATCAATTGAAAACAAAAAGCTAAATAGTCTCCATTGCAGTGTGACCGTGGTTGCCGGCGGGTGGCCGCCCGGAGCATGTTACCCTGAAAGTTGGCTCCCCAAACGCCGATGAATAACGATGGGTCTGGACCACGTGGGCCGAGGCCGCGGGTTTGCGCGGTGAGTTACCTGAACACGGTTCCCCTGATATGGGGTATGGTACACGGTCCGCAGCGTGGTTGGTTCGACCTCTCCTTCTCTCTGCCTTCGGAATGCGCCGACCGGCTGGAGAGCGGGGCGGCCGACATCGGCGTCGTGCCCTCGGTGGAACTACCTCGCCTGGGTCTGGAGATCATCCGCGGCGCGGGCATCGCCAGCCGCGGGCCGGTGCGGAGTATTTTGCTGATCAGCAAGACGCCATTCGGGCGGATCCGGACGCTGGCCGCCGATTCAGGCTCGCGGACTTCGGTCGTGCTGGCGCGCATCTTTCTGGCCGAGCAATACGGGGCCGAGCCAGTGGTGTGGTCCATGCCGCCCGCGCTCGGTCCGATGCTGGAAGCCGCCGACGCGGCTCTGCTGATCGGGGACGCGGCTTTGCGGGTCGATCCGGGCGCGCTGCCCTACGAGGTGGCCGACCTGGGCGCCGAGTGGACGCGGATGACGGGCAAACCGATGGTGTTCGCCGTGTGGGCGGGGCGGCCGGGCGTGGCGTCTTCCCGGCTCGAGGCTCCGTTCCTGGATTCCTGCCGTTTCGGCGTCGAGCACATCGAGGAAATCATCAGCGCCGAATCGCGGGGCCGTGGCCTACCGGAGAGCCTGGTCCGGGAATATTTGCAGCGCCGCGTTGTCTGGGAATTGAGTGAGAATGAATACCAGGGACTCGAGATCTTCCTCGAGCACGCTTCCCGGACCGTGGCGGCATGATCTCCCGGAACGAAGCCCTGGATCTGCTGGCGAGTGAGGACCTGATCGGCATCGGCATGCAGGCCGACGCCGTGCGACGGCGGCTTCACCCGGAGGGGGTGGTCACTTACATCGTCGACCGCAACATCAACTTCACGAACATCTGCACCGGGTACTGCAGTTTCTGTGCCTTTTACCGGCCCCTGGGGCACAAGGAGAGTTATGTTCTGTCGAAGGAGGCGATTTTCCAAAAGATCCAGGAGACGGTGGAGCTCGGCGGCACGGGTATTCTCATGCAGGGCGGACTCCACCCGGAGCTGACCATCGAGTGGTACGAGGAGTTACTGCGCTCCATCAAGCAGCGTTTTCCCGCGATCTGGCTGCATTGCTTTTCCGCTCCCGAGATCCAGAACATCGCCCGGGTGAGCGGCGTGCCCCTGCGGGAGACGATCATCCGGCTGCGGGATGCGGGCCTGGACTCGATCCCGGGCGGGGGCGCCGAAATCCTGGATGACGAGGTCCGGCGCCGCATCTCCCGGTGGAAATGCTCGACCCAGGAGTGGGTGGAGGTGCACCGCATGGCGCACGCGCTGGGCATGAGGACGACGGCGACGATGATGTTCGGTTGCGGGGAAACCATGGAGCAGCGTCTGAACCACCTGGATGTCATTCGCCGGCTTCAGGAGGAGACCAGCGGGTTCACGGCATTTATTCCCTGGACGTTCCAGCCGGAGAACACGGCGCTCGGCCGGACGGTGAAGCAGGAGGCCAGCGCGGTCGACTACTTGAAGACGCTGGCGGTTTCGCGGATTTACCTGGACAATATCCTGAACGTGCAGG
This sequence comes from uncultured Solibacteraceae bacterium, assembly GCA_964644025.1. GTDB lineage: Bacteria > Acidobacteriota > Terriglobia > Bryobacterales > Bryobacteraceae > CAZXVW01. The sequence goes on from CAZXVW010000110.1 coordinate 14,078, forward strand.
CATCCTGGGTGACGCAGGGGCTGAAGACCTGCCAGGTGGCCCTGCGCTTCGGCGCCAATGACGTGGGCAGCGTGATGATCGAGGAGAACGTCGTTGCGGCGGCCGGCGCGCAGAACCGGGCCACCGAGGAGGAGTTGCGGCGGCTGATCCGCGACGCCGGGTTCCTCCCCAAGCAACGGGACACACTCTACCGGGCTTACTTTCTCCACTGACAGCGCGGGGGAAGCCGGGCGGCGGCCCGGATGGGCACCGGCGTGCCGCAAGGGTTGTGGCCGGGGCGGCGACGCGCCGCGGGGGAGCTGCGATTTCCACAGGCTACCTTATTGGTAAGATAGCAAGTTATTCGCAATTGGGTTCGAATCCTCAGTTTTTTGTAGCGACGCTCGCCGCTCCGGTGGAAACCGGTTGCGTGCTGGAGCGGCTGGAGCAGGTTTGCGTGCTGGAGCGGGTGCGTTCCGGGTTTGAGAAGCCGGGTTGTCAAAGATCGATGGCCGCGTCCGCGGGTGGGCGAAAGGCCGCCGGGGAGGGATGCTCCCGCTGGAATTGTACCGCCGGGTGAGCGGGGCGGAAGGGTGTGCGACCGGGAACCCGATCCGATTGAGCAAGTTGCGCGTTTGCGGGTGGCGTGACTTGTGCCAGCACCGGTGGGGAACTCCCCAATTTTCCGGTTGAACATTCCCCGCCTACCGTTGGATGGTGATTGAGACCGGTCACTCGAACCGGGAAGGCAAGAGCAAACCGGGATTTGAGCTGATCAGCGGCGCTGAACCGACTCTTTCCTAAC
>CAZXVW010000111.1:0-14781 GCA_964644025.1 uncultured Solibacteraceae bacterium
ATCCGGGAGCGCGACCGGTCGAAACTGCCGCAGCACCAGCCGGAGTTCACGTTGATCGACGCCCCCGGCTTTCACGCCAGTCCGGAGGAAGACGGCACCCGGTCGGAGGCCTTCATCTTGCTGAATTTCGGCCGCAAGGAGGTGATCATCGGGGGTACGGCCTACGCCGGCGAGATCAAGAAGTCCATCTTCACGGTGATGAACTACCTGCTGCCGCCCAACGGCGTGCTTTCGATGCACTGCTCGGCCAACTACGGCGTCGACGAAAACGATGTGGCCATCTTCTTCGGGCTGTCCGGAACCGGCAAGACCACGCTTTCGGCCGACCCGCACCGCACCCTCATCGGCGATGACGAGCACGGATGGAGCGATGAGGGGATTTTCAATTTCGAGGGCGGTTGTTACGCCAAGGTGATTCGGCTCTCCCGGGAAGCGGAGCCGGAGATCTATGAGACCACGCGGCGGTTCGGCACCATCCTGGAAAACGTGACGATCGACGTCGACACCCGCCGGATTGATCTGAACAGCGACGCATTTACCGAAAATACCCGCGCTTCCTACCCGGTGGACTACATCCCCAACGCCTCGCCGGTCGGCCGGGCCGGCCAGCCGAAGGTAGTGATCATGCTGACGGCGGATGCCTTCGGCGTGCTGCCGCCGGTCGCCTCGCTCACTCCCGATCAGGCCAAGCATCATTTCCTGTCCGGTTACACGGCCAAGGTGGCCGGCACCGAGCGCGGCATTACCGAGCCCCAAGCCACCTTCAGCGCCTGCTTCGGCGCCCCGTTCATGGCCCTCCAGCCGACCGTGTACTCCCGTATGCTCAAGGAGCGGATCCGGAAACACGGGGTGAAGGTCTGGCTGATCAACACGGGCTGGACCGGCGGGCCTTTCGGCACCGGCGAGCGCATCAAGCTCCCGTATACGCGCGCCATGGTGCGGGCGGCGCTGACCGGCAAGTTGCTCGACGTGCCGATGCGGGAGGACCCCGTATTCGGCCTGCGCATCCCGGAACGGTGTCCGGAGGTGCCCTCCGAGATCCTGAACCCGCGGAACACTTGGGCCGATCCGCGGGCCTACGACGAGCAAGCCAGGAAGCTGGCCGGGATGTTTATCGAGAATTTCAAGCAGTTTGCCGACGAGGTGTCCCCGGAGGTCCGCACAGCGGGTCCCCAGATCGGAAGCTAACGCCTTCCAGCTTTTCACCGGGCCGGCAGATGCGCCGAGGGTAGCCGCAGTGCTGGATATCCTTTCGAACAACGATATTTTGGTCCCGCTGGCCGTCATCACCACCGGGCTGGCGCTCGGCCGGCTTCGCCTCGCCGGCCTCTCGCTGGGCTCCTCGGGCGTCATCTTCACCGCGCTGGCCTTCGGCCATTTCGGCTATGATATGCCCGCCGGTGCCGGAGTGCTGGGATTGGTGTTGTTCGTCTACTGCGTGGGTCTTCGCGCCGGACCGGCTTTTTTCCGAAGTTTCGTCCGGCAAGGGCGGCCGTTGACCAAGCTGGCTGTCGCGCTGGTGCTCACTGGCGCGGGGACAACGTGGATTGTTTCCCGCCTGCTGGACATTCCGGTGGATTTGGCAGCCGGCATTTTCGCCGGTGCGCTAACGAGCACCCCGGGGCTGGCGGCGGCAATGGAACGTTTGCCGGACGGTTCGCAGATCGCGGTTGGCTATGGGATCGCTTACCCATTTGGCGTTGTCGCCGTGGTTCTGTTTGTCCAACTGCTGCCGCGGCTTCTCAAGCAGAACCTCGAGGAGTTGGGCAGGAGACTGAAATCGGTGGACGATCCCGGCCGCAAGATTGTCCGCGTCCTGGCTGAGGTTATCAATCCCGCGGTAATCGGCAAGCGCCTCAGCGACCTGGAATTCATTGGAAATTCCAACTGTCAGGTGTCGCGTTATCTTCAGGGAAACCGGCTGGTCCCTGTGCCAGCGGATTTCACCCTGGCGGCCGGGCAACACGTGCTTGTCATCGGCCGGGAGTTCCGCGTTCCCGATGTGGTCAGCCTTCTCGGGAAGAAGAGCGAGGGCGTCGATTACGTCATGGACACCGAACACGAGCGGCGCGCCGTGGTGGTAACCTCGCGCAATGTGATTGGCAAGTCGCTGGCCGAGCTTCGCCCGATTCACACTTTTGGCGTGACGGTTTCGCGCATTACGCGCCACGACCTCGAGTTCGTGCCCTGCATGTCGGACGAAATCGAGTACGGCGACGTTCTGACAGTGGTTGGGGAACCGCAAAACATCAAGAAATTCGCCGAGTATGCCGGCCATCGGGAACGCGCGATTTATGAGACCGACCTCATTTCGCTAGGGGTCGGCATTATCGCCGGAGTGATCCTGGGTCTGGTCTCGTTCGGCCTGGACGGCAGCGGCTTCAGGCTGGGGATGGCGGGCGGACCATTGTTGGTGGCGCTGATTCTGGGCCATTTTGGGCGAATCGGTCCCGTGCTGGGACACCTTCCTCGGGCCTCGCACTTACTGCTGATGGAGACCGGACTCGTCTTTTTTCTGGCCGATGCCGGTGTGAAGGCCGGCCACCGCCTGTACCCGGTGATTCTGGAGTACGGAACCGTGCTCTGCCTTGCCGCGACGGTGGTGGCTTTCGTGCCCATGATCTTGGGCTACGTCCTTGGCCGGTATGGGCTTCGGCTCAATCCGCTCCAGATCGTCGGCGGGGTGTGCGGGGGAATGACCTCCACGCCGGGGCTCGGGGTGATTACCTCCAAAACTGACTCGGACATCCCTGTGGTCAGCTACGCGGCCGCTTATCCGGTGGCACTGATCCTGATGACGGTCTTCGCGCCGGCGTTGGTGACCGCGCTGGCATAGTCCGACAGGGAATCCGGCAGTAAGATGATAAATTATGCAGCTTCCCAAGCAGAGCGATTTGAAAGTGGCGCGGCTGGGTGACTGCCGCTTTCCCTCCCCGGCAGCCGGGCGGGGCTTGCGTTTCGTCGATGACGACACCGGGATGTTCTTGTCGCCGGATACCAGCCTGATCAAGCCGTACCTGTTGTCAGGTGAGGCGCCGCCGACTTTCGAGGTGGCCGGCCCCCGCCAGCGGATCTTCTTCAACCCCGAGGACCTGACCTGTGGCCTGGTTACCTGCGGCGGATTGTGCCCCGGTCTGAATGATGTGATCCGCTCCGTGGTGATGACCCTGCATTACGTTTACGGTGTCCACCGCATCGTCGGCTTCCGGTACGGCTACGCCGGGCTTTCCGGCCGTTCCGGGGAAACGCCCCTCATGCTCACCCCGAAAATGGTGAATTCCATCCAGGACATGGGCGGCACCTTGCTCGGCTCTTCACGCGGCGCTCAGGATCCCGCCGACATGGTGGACACCCTGGTGAGCTGGAACGTGGGCATTCTCTTCACCATCGGCGGCGATGGGACCCTCCGCGGCGCTTCCAAGATCGCTGAGGAAATCCGGCGCCGGAAGCTTCCTATCTCAGTCGTCGGCATTCCGAAGACGATTGACAACGACCTGGAATGGATCGACCGCAGCTTCGGCTTTCTGACCGCCGTTGAACAGGCCCGGCCTGCGATTCTGGCCGCGCACGCCGAGGCGGAAGGGGCCTTCAACGGCGTGGGGATCGTGAAGCTGATGGGCCGTCACTCCGGCTTCATCGCCGTGCATGCCAGCTTGGCGAACCCGGACGTCAACTATTGCCTGATCCCGGAAGTGCCATTTAGCCTCCGGGGAAGGAGCGGCTTTCTCCGCACGCTCATGGACCGGCTGTGGCGCCGCAAACACGCCGTCATCGTGGTGGCCGAAGGCGCCGGGCAAGATCTGCTCCAGGATCCGCAACACGTCGAACGCGACAAGTCCGGCAATATCAAGCTGAAGGACATCGGCCATTTCCTCTGCGAGGAGATCCGGCGCTACGCCGGTGAGCACGCCATCGAAGTGAACATCAAGTACATTGATCCGAGCTACACCATCCGCAGCCAGCCGGCCAACTCGAATGATTCCGCCTACTGCCTGGTGCTGGGCCAGCACGCCGTGCACGCCGGAATGGCCGGGTGCACTGACATAGTGGTGGGTTACCGCAACGGGCGTTTCACCCACGTGCCGATCTCGCTGGTCACCGCCAGGCGGAAACAGGTGGACCCGCAAGGCGACGAGTGGCTCTACCTGCTTCAGATGACCGGCCAGCCGGCCTCGATGGTGAGTGAGGAGGAGACCTCGGACGGGAACTGATTCCGCTGCCTCGGCGGCGGAACCCCGGCGGTTTCATGCGCGACACCGAAGACAGCACGACGGACCGCCCTACCTCCGCGAAGCGATCGACGGCCAGCTCGGCCGCGTTGCCCTCCGCCCTGGAGTGCGTGCAGCAGATCCGCCAACAGATCGGCGGCCGCGACCTCGCCGTGTTCCTGGATTACGATGGGACGCTCACGCCCATCGTGGACCGCCCGGAACTCGCGCTGCTGCCGGAGCCGATGCGGGAGACGGTGCGCCGGCTGGCTCGCCGCGCCACCGTCGCGGTGATCAGCGGCCGTGAGCTGGCCGATGTCCGCCGCCTGGTGGGTATTGACGGCATCTTTTACTCCGGCAGTCACGGCTACCAGATCGAGGGGCCCGGCGGCTGGCGCCTGGAACTGGAACAGGCGGCTTCCTTTCTCCCGGTGCTGGACCGCGCCGAGCGCCGGTTGCGGGCCGGGTTGCGCGGCGTGCCGGGCGTGCTGGTGGAGCGCAAGCAGTTCTCCCTGGCTGTCCACTACCGCCTCGTCGATGAACTCGACGCGGGCATGGTGGAAACGATCGTTGCGGAAACGGCGGCAGCCCACCCGGAGCTGCGCCGGGCGCAAGGCAAGATGGTTCACGAGCTGCGGCCCGCGCTCGACTGGGACAAGGGGAAGGCTCTGCTCTGGCTTCTCGAGGTGCTCCATCTGGACCCCGCCCAGGCCTTTCCTCTGGTCCTCGGCGACGACATCACCGATGAGGACGCCTTCGCGGTGGTTCGCGACACCGGGGTGGGGATTCTGATCCGGGACGAAGACCGGCTCACCGCTGCCCGCTACGTCCTCGACAACACGGACGAGGCGCGGCAGTTTCTGGAAGCGATCACTCCCGGCAAGTGATCCGGCTTCAGCGCCCCGGGGACGGCGCCGGCGGCGGCGACGGGGCGTTCACTCCGGCAGGATCGTTTCGCCCATCAGCCACAGGTCGATGGCGCGCGCGGCCCGCCGGCCCTCGTTGATGGCGTGCACCACCAGCGACTGCCCGCGGCGCATGTCCCCGGCGGCGAAAACGCCCGCCACCGAGCTCATGTAATCCGCGGTTCTTACGTTGCCGCGCTCATCGAGTTGCAGGCCGAGCTGCTCGATCATCCCGCTGCGGACCGGGCCCAGGAAGCCCATGGCCAGCAGCACCAGGTCGGCATCCAGGGTGAACTCGGTTCCCGGCACCGGCTGGAACTCCGGCGGCGGGCCCACCCGGACGGCGTGCAGCTTTCTCACGTTGCCTTGCTCGTCTCCGGTGAATTTCGTCGTGGCGACCGACCATTCCCGCGTTCCGCCCTCCTCGTGGGAGGTCTCCACGCGAAGCTGGAGCGGCCACAGCGGCCAGGGCGTCTCCTCGGATCGTTGCTCGGGCGGCTTCGGCATGATTTCCAGTTGCGTCACCGAGGCGGCCTTCTGCCGGTGACAGGTGCCCAGGCAATCCGCCCCGGTGTCGCCGCCGCCGATGATGACGACCCGCTTGCCGGTGGCCAGGATCGGCTCACTGGCGCGGGTGGGGTCCGCGACGATGTCGCCATCACCCGCCACCCGCTTGTTCTGCTGGGCCAGGAAGTCCATGGCGAAGTGGATGCCCTTCAGTCCGCGTCCGGGGACCTTCAGGTCCCGCGGTTGCTCGGAGCCGCCCGCCAGCAGAATTGCGTGAAAGTCCCGCCGGAGGTCTTCCACCGGCACGTTATGGCCGACGTGAGCGCGGGTGTTGAACACGACCCCCTCGGCCTCCATCTGCTCGATCCGCCGGTCGATGACGTCCTTGGCGAGCTTGAAGTTCGGAATGCCGTAGCGCAGCAGCCCGCCGATCCGGTCCGCTTTCTCAAACACCGTTACCGAGTGGCCGGCGCGGGCCAGTTGCTGCGCCGCCGCCAGCCCCGCCGGGCCCGAGCCGACTACCGCGATGCGCATCCCGGTCTGCCGCGGCGGCGGCTCCGGCCGGATCCATCCCTCCTGAAAGGCCCGGTCGATGATGGCCCGCTCGATCCACTTGATCGACACCGCCGGCTCGTTGATTCCGAGCACGCAGGCGGCCTCGCACGGCGCCGGGCAGACCCGCCCGGTGAACTCGGGAAAGTTGTTGGTGGAGTGGAGGAGGCGGATGGCCTCCCGCCAGCGGCCGCGGTAGGCCAGGTCGTTCCACTCCGGAATGATGTTGTTCAGCGGGCAGGCGGAGTGGCAGAACGGCACGCCGCAATCCATGCAACGGGCACCCTGCAGGCGCACCTTCTCGACGTCGTAGGGCGCGTAGACTTCCAGATAGTCATTGACGCGCTCGGCCGCCGGGCGGCGGCCCGGCGCTTCCCGCGCATACTCCATGAAGCCGGTTACTTTACCCATGACTCACCTGCGCCGGCCGCCTGTTCCGGCCCCTCGCGCCTGCTTCAACCATGCGCCAATCGCACCACTTCCGCGGGCTGGGCCGGCGGTCCGGGCCTCGCCGCCGCCCCGGCGCCCGCCCGCGCGAGCCCGAGCACGCGCTTGTATTCATGCGGGAAGACCTTCACGAAGCGCGGCAGTAGCTCCTCCCAGTTCTCCAGAATCCATTGAGCCCGGTCGCTGCCGGTGTACTTCATGTGTTTCTCGACCAATGTTTTCAGCGCCTGGATGTCGAGCGGGTCGGTCACTGGCTCCAGGTCGACGCTGGCCGTATTACAGTTCACCTCGCGGAACTCGCCGGTCTCATCCAGCACGAAGGCGATGCCGCCGGACATGCCGGCAGCAAAGTTGCGCCCGGTGTGTCCCAGCACCACCGCCAGGCCCCGGGTCATGTATTCGCAGCCGTGGTCGCCCACGCTCTCCACCACGGCCGTGGCGCCCGAGTTCCGCACGCAGAAGCGCTCGCCGGCCATTCCGTTAAAGTAAGCCTCACCGCTGGTGGCGCCGTAGAGCACGACGTTGCCGACGATGATGTTTTCCTCCGGCGCGAATGTCGAAGTCCGCGGCGCGTAGACAATGATCTTGCCTCCCGACAGGCCCTTGCCGGTGTAATCGTTCGCCTCGCCCTCCAGCGTCAGCGTCACCCCCCTGGCCAGGAAAGCGCCGAAGCTCTGGCCGGCCGAACCGGTGAAGTGAAGCCGGATGGTGTCATCCGGCAGGCCGGCCGAGCCGTAGCGTCTGGCGATCTCGCCGCTCAGCATCGTGCCGACCGAGCGATGCACGTTCCGGATTGGCATCTGCACCTCGACTGGCCCCTGGTTTTCCAGCGCCGGGCGAGTCAGCTCGATCAGCCGGTGATCCAGCGCCTGTTCGAGTCCGTGGTTCTGGGCCACCAGGCACCGGCGTCCCACCCGCTGCGGCACATCGGGCTGATGCAGGATCGAGGAGAAATCCAGTCCCCGCGCCTTCCAGTGGTAGTCCACGTTGCGCGCCTCCAGCATGTCGGTGCGCCCGATCATCTCGTTCATCGTGCGGAAGCCCATCTGCGACATGTACTCGCGGACCTCCTCGGCCACGAAGAAGAAGAAGTTGATGACGTGTTCCGGCAAGCCGGCGAATTTCTTCCGCAGCCGTTCGTCTTGCGTGGCGATGCCCACCGGACAGGTGTTCAGGTGGCACTTGCGCATCATCACGCAGCCCAGCGCAATCAGCGGGGCGGTCGAGAACCCGTATTCCTCGGCTCCGAGCAGGGCGGCCACGGCCACGTCACGGCCGGTGGAGAGCTTCCCGTCGGTCTGGAGGATGATCCGGCTCCGAAGGTCATTCATCACCAGGACCTGCTGTGTTTCGGCCACGCCCAGCTCCCAGGGAATGCCGGCGTGCCGGATCGAGGTGATCGGCGAAGCACCGGTGCCGCCGCTGGCGCCGCTGATCAGCACTACGTCCGCATGCGCCTTGGCCACCCCGGCGGCCACGATGCCCACGCCGATCTCGGCCACGAGCTTTACGGAAATTCGCGCCTTCGGGTTGACGTTCTTCAGGTCGTAGATCAGTTGCGCCAGGTCCTCGATCGAATAGATGTCGTGGTGCGGCGGGGGAGAAATCAGGCCGACACCCGGAATCGAATGGCGCACCCGGGCGATAATCTCGTCGATCTTGTGTCCCGGCAACTGGCCCCCTTCGCCGGGCTTGGCGCCCTGCGCGATCTTGATCTGCAGCTCATCGGCGTTCACCAGGTAGTTGGTGGTGACACCGAAACGGCCCGAGGCTACCTGCTTGATCGCGCTGCGCCGCAGGTCACCATTTGGATCCGGCTGGAACCGCTCTTCGTCCTCGCCGCCCTCGCCGGTGTTGGACTTGGCCCCGATCCGGTTCATCGCAATGGCCAGCGTCTCGTGCGCTTCCTTGCTGATCGAGCCGAACGACATGGCCCCGGTAACGAAGCGCTTCACAATCTCGCTGGCCGGCTCGACCTCGTCGAGCGGCACCGGGCGGGCCGCCCGCTTGAACTCCAGCAGTCCCCGCAGCGTACAGAGTTGCCGGCTCCGGCCGTTCACCGACGCGGCGTATTCCTTATAGATCTCCCAGCTATTGCGGCGCACCGCGTGCTGCAGGCTGGCGATGGTTACTGGGTTGTTCAAGTGATATTCACCACGGGCCCGCCAGGCAAGCTGGCCACCGATGGCCAGCTCGGTGTCGGATTCGCTGACCGGGCGGAAGGCGTAGTCGTGCTTCATCTTCGCCTCGCGGGCCAGCGCTTCCAGGCCCACGCCTTCAATGCGGGATGTGGTGCCGGTGAAGTACCGGTCCACCAGTTTCCTGTCCAGGCCGATCGCTTCGAAAATCTGCGCCCCGCGGTAGCTTTGCAGCGTCGAGATGCCCATCTTCGAGAAGACCTTCAGCAACCCCTTGTTGACCGCCTTGATATAGTTCTCCAGGGCCTGTTCAAAGGTGATCCCCTCACCCAATTGCCCGCGTTTCACCATCTGCTCCAGCGTCTCGAGCGCCAGGTACGGGTTTACGGCGCTGGCGCCGTAGCCGATCAGCAGGCAGAAGTGATGCACTTCGCGCGGCTCGCCGGACTCGACGATCAAGGCCACCTGCGTCCGCGTGCCATGACGGACCAGGTGATTATGCACCGCCGACAGCGCCAGCAGGCTCGGGATGGGGGCGTAGTTCTCATCCATGGCCCGGTCGGAGAGGATCAGCAGCGTGTAGCCGGACTTGATGGCCCAGGAGGCCCGCCGGCACAGGGCATCCAGCGCCCGCTTCAGCTCCTTTTCCCCGCCGTCGGCGCGGAAGACCGTCATCAGCGTGGTGGCCAGAAAATCGCCCCAGGAGACGCGCCGCAGTTTCTCCAGGTCATAATTGGTCAGGACCGGGTGCGGCAGCTTCAGGGTGTGGCAGTGCTGCGGTGTCTCGGCCAGGATGTTCCGCTCGGTGCCGATGTAGCTGCACAGGCTCATGACCATTTCCTCCCGGATCGGGTCAATGGCCGGGTTGGTCACCTGGGCGAACAACTGCTTGAAGTAGTTGAACAGCGGCTGCGGTTGATCCGACAGGCACGCCAGCGGCACGTCGGCCCCCATCGAGCCGACCGGGTCCAGCCCGTTTATCGCCATCGGCGCCAGGATCCGCCGCAATTCCTCCTCGGTGTAGCCGAAGGCCCGCTGGCGGGGGAGCAGGGATTCGAAGTCGGTGGGGTGCGAGCGCGAGGGGGCCGGCAGGTCGGCGAGATTGATCTGGTTCTCCTCGAGCCATTTCCGGTACGGGCGCCGCCTCGCCAGCCGGTGCTTGATCTCTTCGTCCGGTACGATGCGGCCTTCACTAAGGTCAGCCAGCAGCATCTTGCCGGGCTGCAGCCGGCCCTTCAGCTTCACGCGCTCCGGCTCCACCGGCAGCACACCGGCCTCGGAGGCCATGATCAGCAGGCCGTCATGCGTCACCAGATAGCGCGCCGGGCGCAACCCGTTGCGGTCCAGGGTGGCGCCGATGAGGGTGCCGTCGGTGAAGGCGATGGCCGCCGGGCCGTCCCACGGTTCCATCAGAGAGGCGTGGTACTCGTAAAACGCCCTCTTGTCTTCATCCATGGACTTGTTGTTGTCCCAGGCCTCCGGTATCAGCATCGCCATGACATGCGGCAGACTCCGGCCGGCCAGGTGGAGCAACTGCACGGCGTTGTCCACGCTGGCCGAGTCACTGAGACCGGGGGTGACCGCCGGGAACAACTTCTTGAGATCCTCGCCGAACTGCGGCGTCTCCAGCACCGACTCGCGGGCGTGCATCCGGTTCACGTTGCCGCGCAGCGTGTTGATTTCGCCGTTGTGGCAGATGTAACGGTAAGGATGCGCCAGCGGCCAGGTGGGGAAGGTGTTGGTGGAAAACCGCTGGTGCACCAGCGCCAGCGCGCTCACCACCTCCGGGCTGGCCAGATCCCCGTAGAACTCCTCGATCTGGGGCGCCAGCAGCAGGCCTTTGTAAACGATCGTCTTGGTCGACATCGAGGCGACGTAGAACATCTCCTTGTCCCTGATGTCGGAAGCCATAATTTCGTTCTCGGCCCGCTTCATCACCACGTACAGCTTGCGCTCCAGGGCGTCTTGGGTCATCTCCGGAGCTGCGCCGACAAAAATCTGCTCGATAAAGGGCTGGAGCGAGCGCGCCAGCGACCCGATGGCCGCCGGGTTCACCGGCGTCTCCCGCCACCCGAGTACGCTCAGACCCTCCTCGCGGATAATCCGCTCCAGGTGCCCCTCGCACGCAAGCCGGGAGTCTTTCCGGGTGGGGAGGAACACCATTCCCACGCCGTAGGAGCCCCGAGCGGGAAGGCTGAATCCGATCCGCGAACATTCCCGCTCGAAATAGCCGTGGGGGATCTGGATCAGAACGCCGGCCCCGTCGCCGGTGTCCGGGTCGCAGCCGGAGGCGCCGCGATGCGTGAGATTGATCAGGACCTCGATGCCCTTCCGGATGATTTCATGCGACGGGGTGCCTTCGATATTGGCCACGAAACCGATGCCGCAGGCGTCCCGTTCCAACCGGGCTTCATAAAGCCCCTGCGAGGGGGGCGGCACGTTGGGTTCGAACTTTCTCATACGTGTTGACATCGGTGCTCGTTGGAGAGACGGCCGCGAAAACCGGCTGCGTGATAACAAGTGTAAATCATCCGGGCAGCATTAGTCAAAGGAAATTCGCCCACTTTGCTTCATTAGAAGCACTTATGATATAATCCGCCGTGTGGCGATAGACCATCTGAAACTTTTCAAGGACATAGCCAGAGAGCGCAGCATCACGCGCGCCGCTCACCGGAACGGGATCAGCCAATCGGCTGCCAGCCAGTACCTCCAGGAGCTGGAGCGGTCGCTCGATCTGCGTCTGGTGGACCGGAGCAGCCGTCCTTTGAAACTCACCGAGGCCGGGCGCCTCTACTACCAGTTTTGCCGGGACGTGCTGCGCCGCCGCGAGCAGCTCGAGGCCGGGCTCGACCGGCTACGCCAGCGGGTTGAAGGCACGGTGCGGGTGGCTTCAATCTACTCGGTCGGCCTGTCGGAGATGTCCCGCCTGGAGGAGCAGTTCCGCCGGCACCATCCGGACGCGGTTCTTTCGGTGGAGTACCTGCGTCCGGAAAAGGTCTATGAAGCGGTGCTGGCCGACAGCGCCGATATCGGCATCGTGAGCTTCCCGGAGCCGAGCAAGGAGATCAGGGCGATTCCGTGGCGCCGGGAGGTGATGGTGGTGGCGGCCCGGCCCGACCATCCCCTGGCGGCCAACGTGTTCCTGGCGGTGCGCGAGCTGGACGGCCAGGATTTCGTCGGCTACGACGAGGACCTGCCGATCGCCCGGGAGCTGCGGCGTTTCTTTCGCGAGCACGGCGTAGCGGTGAACGTCGTGATGCGCTTCGACAACGTCTCGATGATGAAAGAAGCGGTGGCTATTGGCTCCGGCATCGGCATTCTTCCTGAGCGAGTGATTGCGGAGGAAGTAGCCCAGGAGCGGCTGGTCGGCATCCCGCTGGAGTCGCCGGGCCTGTACCGGCCCCTGGGCATCATTCATGGCCGCCGCAAGCGCTTCAACCGCGCCGCCCGCGCCTTCCTGGAGTTACTTCAGGGCAATTGACGCCTTCGACGGCTCGTGCGACGATGAGGTTGATTTACCCGCATTGAAGTTGCGGAGGGTGGAACAATGAAACACTCTGACGGAGGGACGACACGAAGGAAGTTTCTGCAGGCCGGCGCCGGAGCCGGCCTGCTGAGTCGAACGCCAGCCGTGGCCGCCAGCCGGCGGGCCGGCTACCGTACCTTTTCCGAGGGCCGGATCGGGAAGTTGCGGCTGAAGAACCGGCTGGTGCGGGCGGCGGCCGCCGAGGGCGCCTGCCCGGACGGGAGGATGACGGAGGCGGGGCTCGACATCTACCGGCGGTTGGCCAGCGGGGGAGTCGGTCTGATCATCACCGGGCACATGACGGTGATGCGGGAGGGCCGGGCCGAGCGCACGCAGACGTGCGTTTACGATGACAGCTTCACGGACGCGATCGGGAGAATCGCCGCGGTCGTCCACGCCCGTGGCAACGACTGCAAGGTGGTGGCCGAGATCAGTCACGCCGGCATGCAGTCGCGCATTTGCGAGCCAGTGGGTCCGACCTCGCGGCCATGGCCCCGGCGAGGCAAGCTGAAGCCACGCGCGCTGACCACGCGGGAAGTCCAGGACATTATCAGCCACTATGCCCAGGCGGCGCGGCGAGTGAAAGAGGCCGGCTTCGACGGCGTCGAGATTCACTGCGCGCATGGTTACTTGCTTAGCTCATTCCTTTCCCCGTACACCAACACCCGGACGGACGCTTACGGTGGTTCGCTGGCTAAACGGACCAGAATCGTGCGGGAGATCATTGAGCAGGCGCGAGCGCTGGTCGGCCAGGATTTTCCGATTCTAGTCAAGATGAACTGCGACGATGGCGTCGAGGGCGGCATCAACATCGACACCTTTCCCGCGCTGGCCAAAGAAATTGAGAAGACCGGCATCCAGGCCCTGGAGGTGAGCGGGCACAATCCCTGCCGGATGGGGATCAGTGGTCCCGAGCAGGAATCCTATTTCCTCAACTATGCCCGGCGGCTCGACCTCGATATCCCGGTGATTCTGACCGGCGGCAACCGTTCCATCGAGCGGTTGGAGAAGATCGCCAACAGCGGCGGGCCGGATTTCTTCGCCATGGCGCGGCCGCTGATCCGCGAGCCGGACCTGCCCAACCGGTGGCTGGAAGGCCGCGGCGGGGACGAGAGCACTTGCATCTCGTGCAATCGCTGCCTGATGGCGCTCGGTAAGGGGGAGCCCACCCGCTGCCGGGTGGACGAGCTGGGCGGTTAACCCGGAGTTCCAGCCCCGGACAAGCGCTATCGAACTGACACTACGAGGGAAAGGCGGGGGGTCTCGTCTCTGGCTACAGGCCGGGCAGGCGGAAGGCTTTGGCCTGTAGCGGAGTGAGTTCGGTCAGCAGGCGGGCGCCGCTGAGCAGATCCCGGCGCCGTCCGCCTCAGCTCTTGACGATGGCGTAGGCGGCCCCGGCCTCGGTCCGGAAAACCAGCTTGTCTTGCTCGCGCTGCGCCGGAACCGCGCGCCCGTCTTTCTTCACGACGGCGCCCGGCCAGGGGCGCACCACGCGCGCCACACGGCCGCGTTCGCTGAAGATCCGGCAAGCAGTCACCTGCCGCCCGTCCCACGCCGCGCTCACCAGGAATGCGCCCACGGCCCGGAGGTTCTCGAACCGCGCCGGGCCGAGGTTCTTCGTGTTCGGGAACACGCGGATCACGCCGGCATGGCTCTGCAGCAGGCACTCATTGAGGACGGCGGGCAGCGCCAGGTCTTCGGTCCAGACGCCCATCCGCATCATGAAGTCGAAATCGGTCCGGTCGGAGTAGCGGCCGCCGATCTGGCGCACCCGGTCACCGGCCGTCCCGTTCGGCACGCGGCAGTAGCGCACCTCGCGCTGGAACCATTCCAGATCCAGCATGCCCAGCCGCGCGCGGACCAGCGGCTGCCACACCAGATCGTTGCCGCCCTCCAATCGGATCGTCCGGGCGGTTCGCCGGGCGATATCGAGCAGCTCCGGCCTCCGGTCGAAACCGACCTGTTCGCCCGGGAAAACCGGCGCGGTGGTGACCGGAACGTTGTAGACATACTCGGTGGGAGCGCCGGCCACGTCGAGCCAGACCCGTCCGTACGGGCCGTCCGCTTCCGGGTAACGGGCAAGGTTGTGGCGAATCTCGGACCACCGGGGCCGGAGCGCGGCGTCGCGGCCCAGTGTCTTCGAACCCTCAATCACCGCGTCCAGCACGAACTCGGTGAGCGCGATGTCGATGATGCAGTCCCGGTTGAGGCGCTGGTCCACCGTGAGCCCCCAGTTCTCCGGTGAAACCGTGGGGTTGAGATGATACTTTCCATCGTCGCCTTTCTTCGCATAGGCCACCAGGAAGTCGGCTGCGGCCTTGAGCATGGGATAGACTCGCCGCAGCAGCTTTTCGTCGAGAGTGTACAAGTAATGCCACCAGAGGCTCTGCACCGTCCATGGCGTCTCGCAGATCTCGTAGCCCCATGGGGGCACCGGGTATGGGTTCACCTTGCTGGGCACCGGGTAGGCCGAGTGCGGAAAATAAGCGCCCGGCAGC
>CAZXVW010000112.1:0-14764 GCA_964644025.1 uncultured Solibacteraceae bacterium
GAGATCCTCAACCAGCGGCACTTTGACCGCCGCGTGGAACATTTGTGTCGGCGCTATTATCAGGGACCCTTCGGCCGCCCGAGCATCACGCCCGGGGGTACTACCGTTCGCTGTTGATCGGCCACTTCGACGGGCCGGATTCGCGTTACCATGGTCCATTACGGCCCAGTTCGGATTCATTGGCCCACTGACGCCGCCAGGTACTCCAGTCCGTATGTCTCAGCCGAAACAGAGCTCAGGCCGCGCCGCCCTGGCGCCGTTACTCATCCGGTGCTTCGCCGGAGGGATCTTGATGGGGCTGGCCAATCTGGTACCTGGAATCTCCGGGGGTACCATGCTACTGGCCGCCGGCGTCTACCCGCATTTCGTCGGAGGTGTGGCCGAGGTTACCACCTTCCGCTTCCATCCGCGGACGCTGGCGATCCTGGGCATGATTGGCGGTTCGGCGGCGCTGGTCATCCTGTTGCTCGCCGGAGCAGTGAAAGGACTGGTGGTCGACTACCGGTGGGTGATGTACAGCCTGTTCATCGGCCTGACTCTGGGCGGCGTCCCAGTGGTATGGAAACTGCTTCGGCGGCTGGACCTGCCGGCGGTGCTCGGCTGTGCGGTGGGGCTGGCCGTGATGGCGCTGATGGCGACGCTCCAGCCGGGCGCGGCCGCTGGGGCCGGCGGGCGGGCTTACGGCATGCTGTTTTTCGCCGGCGTGGCCGGGGCCTCGGCCATGATTCTGCCGGGGGTCTCCGGCGGTTACCTGCTGCTGATCCTCGGCCAGTACATCCGGATTCTCGGAGCCATCGACAGTGCCAAGACCGGCCTGCAACTCCACGACTGGTCTCGGGTCACCGGCGCCATGCACGTCTTCATCCCGGTGGGCGCCGGCGTCCTGATCGGCGTGGTTGTGGTAAGCAACCTGATCAAGCTGCTGCTCCGGCGCTATCGGAGGCCGACGCTCGGCGTCCTGCTGGGCTTGCTGCTGGGCGCGGTGCTGGGGCTCTGGCCGTTCCAGCAACCCGTGGCGCCAAGGCCGGGAATCGTGATCAAGGGCCGCGTGATGACCTCGGAGTCGATTGCCACGCTGCCGGTGGAGGACTACCCGCTGCAGCGCTTCACCCCGGGCCGCGGGCAGGTGACCGCCTCGCTCGCGCTCGTGGCCGGCGGGTTCCTGCTGACATACGCCATCTCGCGGATCGGCGGAGGAGAGGAGGAACGGGAGAACTGAGGATGCGGCGCGCGGCGGGCCGGAGCCTCGAAGGAAACCAACGATGGACCTAGCGCTCGAGCATTTCTTCGCTCAACTTCACTGGGCGTGGCTGGCCCTGGCGATCGCCGCGGGCCTGTACGTGCTGGGCCGCTCGGCCGACTGGCTGGTGGATGAAGCCGTGGCGTTGTCGGAGCGTTCCGGCGTTCCCAAGGCCATCATCGGCGCCACGATCGTGAGTCTCGGTACCACCACGCCGGAAGCTGCCGTGTCGGTTTTCGCCGCCGTCCAGGGCAGCCCGGGCCTGGCGCTGGGTAACGCGGTGGGCTCAATCATCTGCGATACGGGTTTGATTCTGGGTCTCGCCTGCGTCCTGGCGCCGCTGAAGCTGAACCGCAAGATCGTCAACCGCCAGGGCTGGATCCAGTTTTCCGCCGGCGTGGCCCTGGTGCTGGCTTGCCTGCCGTGGACCGGCCTCGGCCACCTGTTCGACACCGGCGGGCGGTTGCACCAGGTGACAGGCTTCGTATTCCTGGCGGCGCTGGTCCTTTACATGGTGCAGTCGATTCGGTGGGCGCGGCAAGAGGCCAATGCGCGGATGGTGGAGGATCACGAGCGCGACGTCAGCGCGCCGCTCCCATGGATGGTGGCCAAGCTGGTGATGGCCACCGCGCTGGTGGTGGCCTCGGCCCGCTTCCTCATTCCCGCCGCTGCCGAGGCGGCCGCACGCCTGCACGTACCGGAAAGCATCATTGCCGCCACGCTGGTGGCGTTCGGCACTTCCCTGCCCGAGCTGATGACCGCCGTCACGGCGGCCCGGCGCGGCCACGGGGACTTGGCGGTGGGCAATGTGGTGGGCGCTGACATTCTGAACGTTTTGTTCGTCGCCGGCGCGGCGGCGGCGGTCACCCCTGTGGGTCTGGCCGCCGGGGCGCACTTTTTTATCGTGTTGTTCCCGGTCATGCTGGTGATCCTGGGCGTGTTTCGGATCGGGGTTTTCCTGTCCGGCAAGTACCTGGAGCGCCCGTTCGGATTTGTGCTGCTGGGCGTTTACGCCTGCTACCTCCTGATCAGCTACCTGCTCCCGGGGGGCCCGGGAAACTTCTAGTAAGTTCCCGGGCAGGCAGGCACCGCGGCTGGCCCGTGGCCGGCCGACTGGCGTATTCTGATTCAGAAGAGGAGATCACTCATGCGCACACGCCGCACCCTTCTGGTCACTACCGCACTTGCTTTCATCAGCGTGGCGGCGTACCCCGCCCCGCCGTCCGCCTTCAAGATCACCTTCGGCGTCAACCACCCTTTCCACGGGCAGTCGTGGTCCGGCGGAATTCGCGACGCCGCGCAGGTGCGCCGGATCACCGGCTGGCACCTCGGCGTGGAGGACACAATCCTTCCAGGAGCTCGCTGGCATATCGTTTCCCGGCTGGCCGGAGGCCGCCTCCCCGCCAAGGGCGTCATCGTGGAGTTCACCTCCCCGGAAAGTGTCCCGGTGACTGTGTACCTCCGCTACGGAGACTTTACCTTCGTTCCCGCGGAGATCCCCTATGGGAAGACCTATTTTCTGGAGGGACTCAACAACAACGTCTCCATCGAACGCGTTCCCCAGGCGGTGCGGACTTCCACCATGGAGTTCGAAAACGACGACCCGGCTCTGTTGCGAACCCGCACCGGGGATTACTGGATGGCCTGGGTCGGCTACCGCACCATTCGGCGTGAGGGTTACTCGATTCAGGGCGGCGACCGCGTACTGGTGGCGCGCAGCCCGGACGGAAAGAACTGGTCCGTTCCCCGGCCCATTACCCCGCCCGGGGATCATTTCCGCGTCGCGCTCGGCGAGGATGCCGAGGGCCGCATCTGGTGCGTCTACGGCCTGCAAAAGGTCACCGGGAGCGGCAACTTCGACCTCTTCGCGCGCACCTTCGACGGTGGCCGGTGGTCCGATGAGCAGCAGCTCACCTCCAGTCCGTTGCCGGACATTTTTCACCGGATGGCGAGCGACCGTGCCGGTAATCTCTATCTGGTCTGGATGGGGTATCGGAAGCACCGGCCGGACGCCGCTCCGCAAAGCGACGTCCTGCTGCGGGTGCGCACGGCCGCCGGTTGGGGCGAAGAAATCAACGTCAGCGACTCGGCTGAAGACGACTGGGAACCGGCCGTGGCCGTGGACGGCACCTCCCGGGCCTGGATTGCATGGGATGCTTACCGCAGCGCCGGGAGCGCGCCCGCCACCTACGATCTTCTGCTGCGGGATTACCGGGCCTCCGGCTCATCGGGCGCACTGGGACCGGTGCGTACTGTCTCCGCCACTGCCTACGCCGAGATGCGGGCCGGTGTGGCCGTTGACCGCGCGCACCGCGTCTGGATCTCGTGGGAAGAAGGCGGGCTGAACTGGGGCAAGGACACCGGTTACAACAATCCGCGCCACGGCATCTTTCTCCGGCCGGGCGGCTCGGAGATCTATCGCCCGCGGGACCGGAAGGAGGGCTGGCCGCGCCGTCCCCGGGTGGCGGTACTGGAAGGGGAGTCCCTCCGCCAGCCGCGCGCCTCGCTGGAGGACGCGTTCCCTTCCTACCTGCGGGCGCAACTGTATCAGAACCCGCACCTCGGACTGGACGGAGAAGGAAACGTCTGGGTGATCCTTCGCCATCAGTTGGTCGCCCAGGGGCGCAACGCCGGCCATTTGTTCGACCTGTACGCCACCACGCTCACCGGCTCCGGCGAGGCGCAGCGCTGGCTGCAGCCGGTCCTACTGCCCCACTCCACCGGCCGGCAGGATACCGTGCTGGCGACGGCGGCCGGCCCGGGCCGCGCGATCGTGTTCGGCGTGGTCAGCGACGGGCGCCGCCTGCCGGTGGGCTTGCCGGAACATCATGACGTGGCCGTGGTGAGGCTGGATGCGAACACGCTGGCGCGCGGCGCCCCAGTGCTGGCCGCCTTTCAGCCCTCCGCCGGCACCGCTCCCAGCACCCACCCAGGAGAAGCGGCGCAGGTGGCGGCGGTTCGCGGCTACCGCCTCCGGACTCCCGATGGCGTTTTCAAGATCGTCCGCGGCGACCTGCACCGCCACACCGAGATCTCCATGGACGGCGCCACCGACGGCAGCCTGTGGGACCTGTACCGGTACGCGCTGGACGCCGCCGCCCTGGATTTCATCGCCGTCACCGACCATAACTACGGCGCGTGGCTGGACACCGACGAGCCGGAGACGCCCAACACCGACGACGTCTACCAGTGGTGGCGGACGCAGAAATCCGCCGACCTGTTCCACGTACCCGGCCGGTTCGTGCCTCTGTACGGCTATGAGCGCTCCATCAATTTCCCGCTCGGTCACGTCAACGTCTTCCACGCCCGGCGGGGGATCTTCAGCTATCGCGTCCCCAAGCTCCACATCGCCGAGCGGCCGGAGTTGATCGAGAAGGACGCCCTGGGCCTGCAAAAATACCTGAGCCTTACCGGCGGTGTCGGTATTGCCCACACTTCGGGAACCATCATGGGCACCGACTGGCGCCTGGAAGACGATAGCGTGGTTCCCATGGTTGAGATCTACCAGGGCGACCGGAACTCTTACGAAGAGGCCGGCACGCCGCGGGCGGCAGGCGGCGGCGTCCTCGGCCCGGGCTTCGCCGGCCGTGCGCCGTTTCAGAAGGGATTGGTCCGCAACGCGCTGGGCGCCGGGTTCCATCTCGGCTTCATCGCCTCCAGCGATCACTATTCGACGCACATCTCTTACGCCAACCTGCTGGTGCCGGACCGGCTGACCACGCGCCGGGACCTGACGCGCGCCATCGAGCAGCGGCGCAGCTACGCTTCCACCGACAACATCGTGGTGGATTTTCGCGCCGGCGACACGCTGGAAGGCGGTGAACTCGAGGCGGCCGAAAGCCCGGTCTTTTCGGTGAAGGTGATCGGCACCGAACCGGTGATGCGGGTGGACGTGGTGAAGAACAACCGCGTGCTGTACACCTACCGGCCCCAGGGGGCCGCCGCGGCCCGCCGCGAGCTGTCGTTCACTTTCCGCGATACGGCGGACTTCGGGGGCGACTTCACCGACACGAGCATGGGCCCGACTTCCGAGATCCGCAACTGGCAGGACCCGGAAACCGGCATCCGGCCGCGCCCGCCGCTTAAGGAAAGCTACTACTACGTCCGCGTGCTGCAAAGCTACAGCGCGGCAAAACCGGAACAAAATGGCGAGGTGGCCTGGTCGTCACCGATTTATGTCACCGTGAAAGCGCGGTGACGCCGGCACAGGCGCCGGGACACGTCACAGCGCTGCCGGCCACCGGACAGGCAAAGCCGCGCGGCTCAGCGTTTCAGCCGCTGGAATCCTTTTTCTATCTTGGTGACGGCGCCATCGCCCGTATCGATGACGATACTTCGCCAGCTTCGGGGAAGCGCCCGGTAACCAAGAAAAACCACAATCAGGAGGAACAGCGCTGCCGCCAGCAGGCCGGCCAACCTGACCAGAGACCGGCGCCGGGCCTGGCGGAGCTGGTAGTCGCGCTGCATCTCGCGCCAGTACTGGGCCGAATACGGACGCAGCGGTTCGCGGCTCACTGGCTTCATCTTAACACTGCTACACCGGAAGAAGAGCCAGGCGTGCCCGGGCTGTGTCGCCTCCGGCGAAGCCGGCTGTTTCTTGGATCACCGGACCCGGCGGACCGCTGCGGAAAGTTGCCGCACTATAGTGCCACAAAACGATTCCGGCCCGATTCGGTAATAAAACCTGTTCCTGGCAACCATTGAAAGCAAACGGGATTTGGGGTGGCCAGCGGGGCTCGAACCCGCGACCACTGGAACCACAATCCAGCGCTCTACCTACTGAGCTATGGCCACCGTAGCGATCGGTAATATTGTAACACGGCGCGAGCGGCTGCTACTGTTTCCCCTTGTTTTTGTTAAAGATGCCCAGGATTGCCTGGGGCCGCCGGGCGACGGCTTTTCCGCCCCGGTCAGGCGCTCCAGCACCCGGGAAGCGGCACCGGCCGCCAGTTTGGCCACGTCGGGACGCACTCGCGGTTCATTCGAGGTTCCCGTCAGCCGGAGCGGGATCGCCATCGACACCCGGCCATCGGCAGCCGGCCGCACCCCCAGGTAGAGGCCGGCCGCGATAGCGACAATTCTTGCAGGGCGGCGCATGTCCCCATTATTACGCGCCGCGTTCAGACTTCGGCGGGCAAATTCAGTTCGCCTTCCGAGCGGGCGACGAAGGCGGCACAGGAGAGGTCGCCGGTCACATTGACCACCGTGCGGCACATGTCCAGGATGCGGTCCACGCCGAGGATCAGCGCGATGCCGGATTCCACCTCGGCGCCCAGGCCCACCGATTGCAAGACCACGATCAGCGTAATGATGCCGGCGCTCGGGACCCCCGCCGCGCCGATCGAGGCCAGCGTCGCGGTCAGCACCACCACCGCCTGGGAAGTAAAATTCAGCGGAATGCCGTAGATTTGGGCGATGAACATGACGGCCACCGCCTGGTACAGGGCCGTTCCGTCCATGTTGATGGTGGCGCCCAGAGGCAGGACAAAGCTGCTCACGCTGCGGGAAATGCCGAGCTTTTCCTCGGCCGTCTCCATGGTGACCGGCAGCGTGGCGTTCGACGAGGAAGTGGAGAACCCGAACACCTGCACCGCCACGATCCGCCGGAAGAACGTGATCGGATTCAGCCGGGCCGCGAACCGCACCATGAGGGTAAGAGTGGTGCAGACGTGCATCACCAGGCCCAGCAGCACCACCAGGGCATAGACGAGCAGGCTCCGCAACAGGTCGAGGCCGAATCGCGCGATCACGGCCGCAATGAGCGCGAACACCGCATACGGGGCCAGCTTCATGATCCAGCGAATGATGATCATGGAGGCTCCGTTAATGCCACCGAAGAAGTTCACCACGGCGGATTTCTGCTCACCCTTGACAATGCTGATCGCGGCGCCGAAGACCAGGGAAAAGAAGATCAACGGCAGCAGGTTGAACTCGGCGGCCGCGGCGACCGGGTTGCGTGGGATCACGTCCAGCAGAACATCCTTCACCGACGGCGCCTGCTCGGCCAGTTGCACTCGCGCCGAGGCCTCCGAGGAAAACTGGGCCGCCAGAGCGTCCCGGGTGGACGGGTCAATGCGGCTGCCGGGCTGGATGAGGTTGGAAAGCACCAGGCCGATGGTCACCGCGACGGCCGTGGTCACCATGTAGTAGACCACCGTCTTGCCGCCGATGCGGCCCAGGCGCGTCAGATCGCCCAGCGAGGAAGCGCCGAGGATGATGCTGGCTACGATCAGCGGGATCACGATCATCGTGATCAGACGGATGAAGGCGGTGCCCAGCGGCTCCACGAATCCGAGCGCCGCCCGCAGCCAGGCAACGTCACCGAGGTTGGCCGCCGCTCCGGCGGCGATTCCCGCCGCCAGGCCGAGCAGGATCTTGTTATGCAGTTGCATGCTACAGGCCCGCCCTCTTCCAGAGCCTGCTGACGCGTTCCTTGATATCGGCGGGCATTCGGATCACCTCGGGCCAGGGCCGGTGGAAACCTTCCTCGGGCCATTTCCGGGTAGCGTCGATTCCCATCTTGGACCCGAAATTCGGCAGCCGGCTGGCGTGGTCCAGCGAATCGACCGGCCCGTGAACGAACTCGATGTCGCGCTCCGGGTCAATGTTATTCAGCGCACGCCAGGCGACTTCGCTGAAACTCTGCACGTCCACGTCCTCGTCGACCACCACAATGCATTTGGTGAACATCGCTTGGCCGAGCCCCCAGATGGCGTGCATCACCTTGCGCGCATGGCCGGGGTAGGATTTGCGGATCGACACCAGCATCAGGTTGTGGAAGACCCCCTCGGGCGGCATCGCCATGTCCCGCACCTCGGGCAACTGGAGCCGCAGTAAGGGCAGGAAGATGCGCTCAATGGCCTTGCCCATGTAGTAGTCCTCCATGGGCGGCGGACCCACGATGGTGGCCGGATAGATCGGCTCCCGGCGGCGAGTGAGGCAGGTGACGTGGAAGACCGGGTAGTCGTCTTCCAGGGAGTAGTAACCGGTATGGTCGCCGAACGGGCCTTCCCGGCGCTGTTCTCCGATTTCGACGTAGCCCTCCAGC
The DNA here is from genome assembly GCA_964644025.1 of uncultured Solibacteraceae bacterium. Lineage (GTDB taxonomy): Bacteria > Acidobacteriota > Terriglobia > Bryobacterales > Bryobacteraceae > CAZXVW01. The sequence continues at coordinate 8,289 of CAZXVW010000112.1, forward strand.
ACGATCTCGGCGTTGGCCGGAACTTCCAGGCCGCAGGTTTCGCACGGCGTCATCTCAACCGGCCGGCCGCGCAGAAAGCCAGCGATCATCATCTCATCCATGTCTGGCGGCAAGGGTAGGATGGCCGAATACATGGTGGCAGGGTCCGAACCGATCGCCACGGCGACCTCGAGGCGGCCGCCGGCGCCCGCGGCCGCCAGCCGCCGGTAATGCTCGGCGCCCTGCTTGTGCGTCTGCCAATGCATGCCGGTGGTGCGCTCGTCGTAGACCTGCATCCGGTACATGCCGCAGTTCCGCTTGCCGGTTTCCGGGTTCTTTGTGAACACCAGCGGAAGGGTGATGAAACGGCCCGCGTCCTCGGGCCAGCACTTCAGGATCGGGTAATCGAGCAGCGAGAAGCCGTCGCGTTCGATGACTTCCTTGCACGGACCCGAGGAGACCGTCTTGGGAAAGAACTTGCCCATCTCGGCCAGCCGGGGCAGCATTTTCAGCTTGCCGACCAGGCCCTCGGGCATTCTCATCTCGAGGTATTCGGAGACGCGGGCGGCGATCTCCTCCAGCGAGTTGACCTCGAGCGCCAGCTCCATGCGCCGGATGCTGGCGAAGCTGTTGATCAGCACCGGGACCCGGCTGCCCTTGGGCTTCTCAAACAGCAGGGCCGGGGCGCCGCTCTTGACGGCCCGGTCGGCGAACTCGGTGATCTCGAGCACCGGGTCCACCTCGAAAGGGATCCGCTTCAGCTCGCCGTGCTGTTCGAGCACGCGGAGGAACTCGCGCAGGTCAGTGTAGGCCATCGGGAACAGGAACCTCCTTTTTACTATGATTGAGTTTTTATCACCAAATCCGAAGGAGATGGAATGGCGGAACGAATTGCATGTGTGACCGGCGCCAGCCGGGGCATCGGGCGCGAGATCGCGCTCACGCTGGCCCGCGACGGGATGAAGATCCTGGTGGCCTCGAACGAGCCGGACAACAACGAGAAGGTGGCCGCGGAGATTCGCGCCGGCGGCGGCGAGGCGACCCCCCAGTTCCTGGATCTCTCGCAGCCCGATCAGATCCGGGAGGCCTTCCGGGCAATGCTGGACGCCTGGGGACGGATCGACGTGCTGGTCAACAATGCCGGCATTACCAAAGACGGGCTGGCCGCGCGGATGAAGCAGCAAGCCTGGGACCTGGTGCTGCAAATCAACCTCAGCGGCGCTTTCACGGCGACCCAGCAAGTGTTGCCCTCGATGATGAAGCAGCGCTGGGGACGGATCGTGAACATGGCCTCCGTGGTCGGGTTGATGGGCAACGCCGGGCAGGCGAACTACGTGGCCTCGAAGGCCGGGCTCATCGGGCTGACCAAGACGCTGGCCCGGGAGCTCGGCGCGCGCAACATCACGGTAAACGCGGTGGCGCCGGGCTTCATTGAGACCGACATGACGCGGGTGCTTCCCGACAACGTCAAAGAAGCAATGCTGGCGACGATCCCATTGAAGCGCGTGGGCCAGCCGGCCGACGTAGCGGCGGCGGTGCGCTTCCTGGTGAGCGAGGAAGCCGGCTACATTACCGGCCAGGTGATTGGCGTCAACGGCGGCATGTACATGTAGGGAGCGCGGGGCCGGCGGCGGCCACAACGGCCGGCGCTCACGCGGCTGCGTCCAGGTTCTTGATCAGGCTCAGGTCGCCGGTCCTGGCGGCTTCGAGCACCGGGCCCATATACTCATCCACCAGCTCGGCGGTCAGGGGCACGGGCATGTTCTGCAATTTCATCTTGAGCTGGGGGTTCTTGGCGGCCGCCAGCGCGCGCTCGATGTGGGCGCCGGTGAAACCAGGGACATCGGCCAGCGTCGCCGGTATCCCGACTCGCTTTTCGAACTTCCGGAGGCCGTCGGCCACGGCCACGGCAAGCTCCCGCCCGCGTGCCTGAAGGATGGAGGCATCGGCCAGTCCGGCCCCGGCCAGGCTCTCGGCCACGATCCGCAGCGGCTCCTGAATAGCCGGCGCGTAGAAGACCGTGTAGTAAGGATTCATGAGGATGCAAGCGCGCCCGTGGGTGAGGATGTCGGTAAGAGAGAAGCTCGTCAGGTGCGCGCCGTTGGTGCCGCCGAGCATGATGGCGTAGGCGCCGAGATCAGTGGCGAGCGCCAGCGCCGCCCGGCCCTCACGGTCCTGGGGGGTCTCCAGCACGCGGGGCAGGTATCGGAAGACAAGGTCGAAGGTCTGGCGGCCGACGCGGGTCATCCGATCATAGTAGGGCTTGCCCACCGCACCATAGAGCACTTCGAGCGAGTGGGAGACGCCGTCGAGGGCCCCGTCGGCGGTGAGCGAGGCGGGCGCGCCGAGCGTCGTCTCGTAGTCAAACGCCGCGCGGGGCGGGATGATGGCCTCGTCCACGATCAGTTTCTTCTGGCCGGTCGCAAGGTTCGTGATGTTAGAGTACTTGGTCAGGTGTGCGCCCGAGCTGGCCGCCGTCTGAATGGCGAGGTGGGGCTTCAGTTTCTTGCCGGTGCTCTGGAGCGCTTGGGTGACCAGGCCCGTTCCGAAATACTCCTCGATGTCCCCGCCCAGGGCTTCAAGAATGCCGGCCGCCTTGACGGAGTCGATGGTGCTTCCGCCGCCGAAGCTGACGCAGAAGTCGGCATTGAGTTCGCGGAGTTGACCCGTAATCCGGAACAGGTCTTCGCGCGGAGCGTTTGGACGGGCGCCGGGTATCAGTCCTGCCACCTCGATCCCGGCCGCCTCCAGCGATTTGCGGATCGTGGCAATGAACCCGCCGGAACCGGGAAAGGTACCGCGTACCAGGGCCGCGCGCTTTCCCAGCCCCGCGACCAGCTCACCGACTCGGGATAAAACACTGTACCCGCTTAGGTAAGAATCGCCTTTGAATTCCTTGATGAGCTCGGTGGCCTGGCTGAAATCTTGCATTCTCGTCCTGTCTCCTTGCCTTTATAATGCCATGAGAACCACCATGGAGAAGATGAACGACCGACGCTTAGCCCTCACGCTGCCTGCGCTACTGCTTGTCCTGCTGCTTGCCGGCCGGCTGGGAGCGCAGGAGCGCAAATTCCCCCTTATGAAAGTCCTGCCGCTCAATGAGCAGGCGGGCTTCAACGACGAACCCTCGATGGCGGTCGCCGATGACGGCAGCTTGTACGTGGCCTGGGTGAGCTTTCGCGACAACGCCGACACCCTGCAGATTGCCCGCTACAAACCCGAGGGCGGCTGGTTCCGGGGTCTCGGCGCGTGGCAAGTAATGGGCGGGCCGGGCGCTTACGTACTCGGGCCGCAGGTGGTGGCAGCCGGGGAAAAGGTCTACCTGGTCTATGCCGCCGAGTATGGCGGCAACTGGGACATCTATACGGTGGATTGCTCAGCCGATGGACCCGGCAAGACGGTGGCGGTCACCTCGCACCCGGCGGTGGATGTGGACCCGGCGGCCGCCTGGCACGACGGAACGCTTTGGATCACCTGGGAATCCAACCGTGACGGTGCCCGGCGGATCCTGCTGGCCGGCCTGCGGGACGGGAAAGCATCGCCGGCGGAAATCGTCAGTGAGAATGGCAAGTCGAACTATGATCCGTCGATCGCCATCACCAGCGAAGGCACGATTTCGGTGGCCTGGCACTGCTTCGCGGCCAACAATTACGACATTTGCTTGCGGCAGCGCCCGCCGGGCGGAGCCTGGCGAGCCGAACGGCGGCTGACCAAGGCCCCCAGCATCGACCGCCACCCCTGGCTGCTCGCTCATGGCCCGGATCTCTGGCTGCTGTATGAAAATGCCCAGACCGAGCGGTACCTGATCGGCCGGACGAATGCCCGGCGCGTCATGATCGCCAAGGTGACGCCGACCGGCCTGCTGACATTTCCAGAGTACCGGCAGAATGAACAGCTCTATGACCGAGCCGAAGCCGCGACGGCCGCATTCGACTCCCAGGGCCGGCTCTGGGTGGCCTACCTGAAACCCAAGCTGCCGCGGGGCGGCTGGCAGCATTTCTTCACTTGCTATGACGGCGAGAAATGGATCGGCGGGAGCGGGTTTTCCCGGCGCAAGGGCATGGACCGGCGGCCGTCGCTGGCCATCAGCGGTCACCGGCTGCTGGCGGCGTTCCAGGTGGATGAGCTGGGTGAGACGTGGACGCAGAACGATCCCGCGCTCACCACGCAGGCCAGGAGTCTCATCCTGCTGGGCTCGGCCGATCTCGATGACGCCCCGCGCGGAGCGGCGCCGATGAAACTCGAACCGCTGGTGGAACCCGATGAGGCTTTCGCCGCCGGCCAGCTCCGCGTCGCTTACGGGGAGGAGGCGGTGACGCCGGCGATCCAGTACCAAGGCAAGACACTGAAGCTTTACTACGGGGACCTGCACGACCACTCGGACATCTCGGTTTGCAACCGCTGCGGGGACCAGTCCTTGGACGAGAACTTTCAACACCGGCGCGACATCGCCCGGCTGAACTTCGTGGCGACCACTGACCACGGCTATAACATCGTCCCGTACCTGTGGTGCTATACGGCCAAGCTGGTGCGGGCCAACTACGACCCGGGCCGGCTGGTGACCTTCCTGGGCGAAGAATGGACCTCCTCGACCGAGCACTATACCAAGGAGAACCCGTGGGGCTACTACGGCCACCGGAATCTGATCCTGGAAGATGCGTATTTTCCGAAGTGGTGGAACGCGCATCTTGGCCAGACGCCAGCCCAGTTATGGGCCGAGCTGCGCCAAATGAAAGCCAGCTTCGTGAACATCCCCCATCAGCTCGCCGATACCGGCAATGTACCAACCGACTGGCGTTTTACCGACGAGGAAGCGCAGCCGGTGGCCGAGATCTTCCAGACGCGAGGTTCCTATGAATATCACGGCGCTCCCCGGCAGGCTCGCCGGTCGATTCAGCAACCGGGCCGTTACCTCCAGGACGCCTGGGCCGAGGGTAAGGTGATCGGGGTGATCGCCAGCCCGGACCACGGCGGTGGCTATGGAAAGGCCTGCGTCTGGGCGGAAGATCTGTCCCGGAAAGCGATCCTGCAGGCGATTCGCCAGCGCCACACCTTCGGCACCACGGCGGCCCGCATGTTCCTCGATGTGCGGGTGAACGGCCGCCTGATGGGAGAGAAAACAGCCGAGCCGGCCGGCGAGCAGGTCGAGGTCAAGATTCACGTGCGGTCGCCGGCTGAAATCGCCAAGATCGAGGTCTGCCGGAACAACAAGTTCATCTACCTCAACGAGCCCGGCGCCGCCCAGGCGGAACTCACCTTCATCGATACGGCACCGGAAAAAGGCCGGAGCTACTACTACGTACGCGTCATCCAGAAGGACGACGAGATCGCCTGGAGCAGCCCCGTCTGGTTTGGCGCCCGATAGCAAGGGGCGACCCGGCGCCGAGCGCACGCTTCGTATTACAATGGACACATCGAGAGGAGCAAGGTGAGAAGATTACTCTATTTACTGTCCGTGATTCTGATCTCCGGGTCGCTGTACGCCGGCGAAGGGAAACTGATGCACTGCTTCTACTTCACCGTGGTGGATGGGGCCACGAGCGCCGACTGGCAGGCATTTCACGAGGCCACCGACGCGTTGCCGGGCAAGATACCCGGGCTGCTGAACGTCTGGTACGGCAAGCTCCGGCGCCCGATGCGCCTGGTGACAACGGACCGGGCCACGATGAAGAAGCTGCGCGCCGTCGAGTCCAAGGTCACCGGCGAGGTGAGAACCATCTCCCGCCAGTACGGTGTCTGCATGGAGATGGCCGATGAAGCAGCGCTGAAGGTCTATGCCGACCACCCGGCGCACAAACAGTGGGAGACGGTTTATTCGAAGGTCCGGGTGCCGGGGACGACCACGGTGGACATCGTCAAGTAGGGGCGGTATACAGGCATCCGCCGGTCCCGGAAGTACCCGTACTGAGGAACGGAGAAGGCGGATTGCGTCTCCGGTTATGATGGACGCATGAGCTGGTTCTCTCTCAGCGGGAAGCGGGCGCTGGTGGTGGGCGCCAGCCGGGGGATCGGTCTGGCGATTGCCCAAGGCTGCGCCCGGGCCGGGGCGCACACGATTCTTGCCGCCCGCTCCATGGAAGCCCTGGAAAAACACGCCGCCAGCCTTCGCGCCGAGGGACTGGAGGCCGAAGCGCTGGCGCTCGATGTGGCGGACCCGGCGTCGATCCGGGCTGGCGTCGAGGCCGCCGGGGAGATCGATATTCTCCATGGAGTAGCGGGCATCAACATCCGCAAGCCGTTCCTGGACTACTCCGAAGATGAGTACGAGCGGATCATGCGGACCAACCTGGACGGCATCGCCGAACTGACCCGGCGGACGGGGACGAAGATGATCGCCCGGGGCCAAGGCGGCAAGATCGTGTTGATCGGCAGCCTACTATCGGTGGCCGGTCTGCCCTACATGGCTGTCTATACAATGACCAAGAGCGGCATCGCCGGCCTGACGCGGGCGCTGGCCGCCGAATGGGCCCGCTACGATATCCAGGTGAATTGCATCG
>CAZXVW010000113.1:0-14669 GCA_964644025.1 uncultured Solibacteraceae bacterium
GCTGTTCGGCTACAAGGCCGCCTACGAGGCCTACGTGCTGGTCAAGGATAAGCAATGGAGCCGCCGGCTGGAAAAGTATGTCGCCTTGCTGCCCGCGCTGCAGCGCGCGCTGCCGGTGCCGGCAGAATACAAGAAGGAGACGCCCGGGACGGGTTCCGACCTGAACGCTTACGACGCCATTTATTACGCGGGCGACGCGAACGCCGGCTCGAAGACCATCGCCATCAATCTGCCCAATGACGAAGAGGTGCAACTGAAGAAAGGCGCCCGGCGGCTGCAGCTCAAAAACGCCATGCGCGCCAAGTTCGACAAGATTCTCGTGCCGATGGCCAATCTCCTCATTGCCCGGGACCAGCGTCCGCACATCACCTTCGACGCCTTTTTCGCCAACACGATGTTTCACGAAGTGGCGCACGGGCTCGGCATCAAGAACACCATCACCGGCAAAGGCGCCGTCCGCCACGCGCTGCGCGAACAGGCCTCGGCGCTCGAAGAAGGCAAGGCCGATGTGGTCGGGCTGTATATCATCACCCGGCTGAGCGAGCAGGGCGAGCTCCCCAAAGCCGACCTGATGGACAACTACGTCACCTTCCTGGCGAGCATCTTCCGCTCGATCCGGTTTGGCGCCACCGAAGCGCACGCCATCGCCAACCTGATCCGCTTCAACTACTTCCGCCAGGCGGGCGCGTTCTCCCGCGATGAGGCCACCGGGACCTACCGGATCCATTTCGACAAGATGAAACGGGCGGTCAGCAGCCTTTCCGGGAAGATTCTCCGGCTGCAGGGAGACGGCGACTACGACGGCGCGGTGGCGTTTGTCCAGCGGATGGGCGTGATCGGCACGAAGCTGGAGGCTGATCTGGAGCGGGTCACTCGCGCCGGCATCCCGGTCGACGTCGTCTTCGAGCAGTAAGCGACCGGAGGCGAGGCGACCTTACAGGTCCTGTCTCCGGAGGAGCAGAATGGCGAGGCTCGCCGGCCAGACAATCCAGCCCGCCCATAGCCCCGCTTGCCGCAAGGCGGCCGTCACCACGGCCGGGTCCAGGCCCCGCAGCCGGGCGTGGAACTCGGCCACCTCCGCGGTCATTGCCGCAACCTCCAGGCAAGCCCGGCGCTGAGAGAAAACGCCAACAACGCGCCCAGCGCAGGCAACCAGGAACCGGAGGAACCGGGGGGATGGAACGACAGTCTCACCCCGCTAACCGGCTTCATGCGAGGCATCCCGTCCCTCTCATTACTGGAAGGCACAAGCGGGAAGCTCCTTTCGGCCAGCGACATGGCATCGGCGACCGCGCTCAGAAGAAACAGGCTCAGCAGGGGCCGGCCGACTCCGACGAGTTGGACCGGCATGTCGATCACCACCCGGCCGCGATACTCTCCCGGCGCCACCAGGATCGTGTCGCCCGGCCGGGCAGCCGCGAGCGCAGGTCCGATCGCGGCGAACCCGTCCGTTCCGCCCACCTTCAACACGTCGCCGGACGCGACGCCCGCCAGAAGCCCCAGCCACAAGGCTGCCCCGGCTGCCGCTCGCCAGTCACAAAGTCCGCTTCGCATATCCGGGCACCACATTTCAACCCGCCGGACAAGCCTGCCGTGTCCGGCGAAGGGAAACCGCCAGGGCCGCCACCAGCAGAAGGCCCAGAACCACGAGCGCGTAAGTTCCCGCGCCGGGAAAGCTCCCGATGTGAAAGTTGGCGACCTGAACGCGGCCGAAAAACGGGGGCGTGAACGGTTGCACCGTGATGGCGGCCTCAGGGTCGAGATTGTATCCGTACTGGTAGAGACGGTTATAGAAGGTCCGGACGGAGAAGACGCCAAAGTAGAAATAGAGCACGGTGACATCCACCAGGTCCCGCAAGTTGCCGAAAACAGCGGCCCGGAGCAAGAGCAGCCCGAGGAAGCCAATCACGAAAGGCATCCAGACAAACTCGGCGAAGTCGCTCTCCAGCAGCGGCCTCATGCCGATGTAGTGGTTCAGGGAGTTGATTTCGCGGAGGTCGTCCCGCTCCCCGGTGCGCTGGCCCTCCAGATGATCCACGTGGATGGACAGGCGCAACGGATTGGGGTACTGGTTCGACTGAAATGACATGGTCCAGAGGGGGAAATGGAAGGCGAACGGAATAGCGAGCATGGCGGCGAGCAGAAGTTGGTGCAGTAATAAGGGAAGACCCCGCGCCTGCTGGCCACGAAAGTCACCCGCTTGGTTTCTCCAGGGTCCACTACGACGTTGATGTTGTAACCGCTCAGCCCGAAGCCGTGCAGTTCATCGGTGGTCTGCTCGATGTTGGTGATGTGCACGGTCACCGTATCGCCCCGGCGCACCTCCACGGCGGTGGGCCACATGGTGGAGCGAACCACGGCCATTTTGACGTCCACCTTGTTCCCGGAGCGTGTCACCCCGGCTTGCTCGACGCTCTTGATCGCCATGGGGTCCGTGTTCTCATCGAGCGGATAGACCTCGATGGGCTTGAGCAGACCGGCGGGACAGGCCTGGGCGTAGTGCGGCTCCGGCTCGGTGAAGGCGTCGTAAAGCAGCTTCATCTTCTCGCCGCTGATATCGATGAGCTGGCTGGACTCGGGCTGGCTCGGGCCGACGTTCAGGTGCCGCCCGTGGGAAAGCTTGTTCAGGGCGATCACGTAATCTCCTGAGGGCTTCATCGAGTCCCCGCCCGGCACTAACAAGTGCCCGATGTTATAGGCCACCGGGATGGTGTCGAGCACCTCCCCGGTTTTCGGGTCCCACTTGGCCACGGCGCTGTCGATGAACAAGCTCGTATAAGCGTAGCCCCGGTCATCGAACTGGGTGTGCAAGGGCCCCAGCCCGATTTGCACTTCGCGCTCCATCACGCTCTCATACTTCAGAACCGGGATTCCGGCCTCGTCGCCGATAAAGTCCTTGTTCTGAATGGCCGCGAGCATTTTGTCGAAACTGAAGACCGTGGTAATGGCCTCCAGCTTGCCGCTGGTGACAAAATAGGCGCCGTCCGGCGAGAAGTCCACGCCGTGGGGGCTTTTGGCCACCGGAACCAGGTAAGCAATCCCTTGCACCTTGCCCGGATCGATGACATCCACCCCTCCAATCTTGGAAGCCTTGCCCGCGGCGGCCGCCTGCTGGGCGGCTTTCCAGTTGACGAGAATGGCGTAATCGCGGTCGTTGGCGCTGGCGGTTTTTCCAGTTGGCCCGTAGCTCGCTCGGAGTTGTAGCAGGTCCACGCGGCCCAGTCGGCGGAAGGCCCCCGGCCCGCCGAACCGAGGTCCCAGTCAAACGGAGGCGTGACGATCTCGAAACCCATCGAGAGGTTTCCGGTACCGGCATCCACCTTTACCGCCCCCACCAGGCCGTTGTACCGGGTCGCGTAATCTTCTATGGAAGCGTAAGTGCCGTAAGGGATCGGGAATAACCCGCTCGGCGAACCAGTGAACACACCGGCAACGATTCCCTTGATGCGCGGCCTCGCAGCCCCAAAGGCGGTCATGGGACGTGACCCCCTCCCCGTCCCATTGTCGAAGCGTGGGCCGGGCATTCGGCCTACCGGCTCCCGGCGGCGCCGCGGACTCGCAAGTGGCGGTCCAGGAAATCCGCCGCGGCCCGGTACGCCATCAGCCAGTCGGCGTGCCGCAGGAAGCCGTGGACTTCATCCGGGAACACGAGCAGCTCGAACTCCACGCCGCGCCGGCGAAGCTGCTCCACCAACTGCACCGTCTCGGCGAAGGGAACATTACGGTCGTCATCCCCGTGAATCAACAGGACCGGGGAGCGCCAGGTATCCACGGAAGCCATAGGCGAAGATTCGAACGCCAGCCGCGCCGCCTCCCGCTGCTTCGCCGGATCGTAATCCGGCGCGAAGTTGGTGAATTCCAGGTTCCAGTCATGCACGCCGTGGAAATCGACCCCGGCCGCGAACAGATCCGAGGCGCGGGCCAGCCCGAGCGCCGTCAGGTATCCGCCGTAGGAGCCGCCCCAGAGGCCGATCCGGTCCGGATCGACGTCCGCTCGGCTGCGCAGGTAAAGCCCTGCCCCCAGCACGTCATTGAACTCACTGGCGCCGCGGGCCCCGTAGTTGAGCGCTTCCCGGAACTCCATGCCGTAGCCGATGCCGCTGCGGTAGTTGACCGAGAGCACCACGTAGCCGCGGCTCGCCAGGTATTGATTCATCGCGTAGGCGTTGTGGTAGTAGTCCATGTAATGCCAGCCGAGCAGCATCTGCCGGCGGGAGCCGCCGTGAAAAAACACCACCGCCGGATGGCGCTCGCCGGCCTTCCCGCCCGGCGGAAGAAAAAGCTGGCCGTGGATCTTCAGCCCGTCAGCGGCCGAGAGAACCACCGGCTGCGGCTCCACCAACTCCTGCAACGGAAACTGAGCGGGAAGCGTATCCGCGGCCAGCGCCCGCGGCGCCTGATCACCGACCTTGATGACGGCATGCCCGGGCCGGCGGGCGTCCGAACACAGGTACGCCAGCGCCTTTCCATCGCTTGTCGGAGCGGGGGACCACTCGATTCCCCGGCCGGTGGTCACGGCCACGGGACGGCCGCCGGCCACGGGAACCCGCCACAGGTGCCGCCGGTCGATGTCACCCTGGTTCGAAGAGTAGATAATGGATTCCCCACCCGGGGCAAGCGCCACGTGTTCCACCTCGAACTCGCCCGGTGTCAGCAGCCGGGCCTCTCCGCCCTCCGCCGGCACGGCGTACAGATGCAGCCAGCCGTCCCGTTCCCAGGGAAACACGAGCCGGTTGCCGGCGGCCCAAAACAACTGGTTCTCAGCGGTCACACCACGCAGGACACTTCCGCGCCCCGGCGCGGCGCGCCAGACCTCGTTGCCGCGGCCGGTACGAGGGTCAGCAACGCGAATCGACCACGGCTGCCCCTCGCGCTTCGGTCCAAACAAGAAAAGCGCCTTCGAGGCGGGAATGCGGAGGAACGCAATGCGGTTCCCATCCGGCGACCACGCCGGTTCGCGGTCCCGGTCCACGCCGGGATCGAGGTACTTCAGGCTCTTCGCGGCCACGTCGTAGACGCCGATGAAACTGTGGTCGCCGCGGTCGCTGACAAACGCCAGCTTCGCCCCGTCGGGCGACCAGCGCAGCGAGCGGGCGCGCCCGCGGGCCTTGATCAGGCGCGTGGGCTTCGCCTTCCCCGCCTCATCAAGCGAAACACTCCAGATCTGCCTGTCGCGCAAGAAGACCGCCACATCACCGCGGGGGGAAACCGCCGGAGAATAACCCTCGGCGAGGCGGCGCGGTTCGCCCCCGGCGAGCGAGATCATCCAGACGGCCCGCTCGGCGCCGGCCGGGTCGCTGGTCGGGTTGGGGATTTCGCCGCGCGAGTTCGGTGACCCGCCACGCACATACAGAACGGCCCGGGCGTCCGGCCGCCAGCAGAGCGAGCCGATTTCCTGGCCGTCGTCCTCGGTGTAATGCGTCACCGCGCGGCCACGATAGTCCGGAGGCTCGGCCACCCAGATGTTGCGCACGCCCCTCACGTTGAGCACCCAGGCCACCGCGCCGCCCGCCGGCGCGGCCGTCAACTCGGACGGGAACGGCGCGCTCATGACTTGGTCGATGGAAAAACCGCCGCGGGCGGCGACGGGCGCCAATAACAGGGCCAACGCCGCCAGGCTCGCAGCGGCCCGGGCACATCCTCGCATGTCACAACTGGTTTTCATTCCATCCTCCCGATCAGCAGCGCGTTCCGGCCGCGTTGAACCCAAGCATGGGAGCGCGCTGGAATCGAGTATACACGCCCCTTGCCTTCACTGGAAGCAATACAATTACCGCAGGAGGAACACTACGATGAAACTTTCGGTGAAGGCGCTGGCCATTGCCGGCGCGCTGATTTGGGGCGGCGCAATTCTGCTGGTGGGTCTTGGAGGTCTCCTCATCCCGACATACGGAGCGGCCTTCCTGGATGTTGTGAGTTCCATTTACCCGGGCTATCACGCTGCCGGCGGACTGTTGGATACGCTGGTCGGGACGGGATACGGGCTGCTCGATGGCGCCATCGGCGGCGCCCTGGTGGCCTGGATCTATAACGTGGTCGCGGGAAAGCAGCCCGCGGGGTGATGGAGCGCTCTCAGTAGCTCAGCAGCACGTGCCAGATGTAGAGGTACGCCAGACCTTCAATGTCGTTCCATACCCGGCGCACCAATTCGGCGTCGCCCAGGATGGGCGGCAGTTCCTTGGCCTTCTCCTCCCACGGGAAGCAGACACCGGGCGGCACTTTGGGCGCCGTCACCCAGGCGGGCCATTCCGGAGCTTCGCCGCCGGCGGGGGACGGTGGCGGCGTTTCGCCTGACGGCGATGAAGGCGACCGGTACACGCCGTATTCCAGCACCGCCTCGTCCATCGCCTTCATGTTCTCAATGGCGGCATCGTTCTGGATGATCGCGCTGGCATCCATGATGTAGCCGCCTTCGGCCCCGATGCTCTCGATCAGCTTCCGGCAGTGCTGGCGCACCTCCTCGGGCTTGCCGTAAGCGAGCAGGGCATTGGGCACGCCGCCGCTCAAACAAAACTTGTTCCCCAACACGCGACCCACCTTTTCCGGGTCGCCCCGGTCGATGTGGTAAACAATGCTCCCGGCGGGCAACTCAGCGAAACGGTCCAGGTGCGCGTCCCAGTTGCCCTCGGCGTAGAAAAGCACCTGGTTGCCCTGCGCCCAGATTGCCTCGACGATCGGTTTGAGCGTCGGCCAGAAGATCTGGTCGAAATGCTCGTAGGAAATCATGGGAACGCAGCTCCGGTGCATCCAGATGGGGACGGGAACGGCTTTCGCCGGGTCGGCGCTGGTGAGCGCAATGTAGGCGAGGTGCGGCATCAGCGCCCGGCACGCCTGCAGGACCTTTTCCGGGATCTCCACGAGATCGGACGCCAGGCCGACGTAACCCCGGAGCTTGTCCGCGAGGATGTCCAGCGGCGCCTTGAGCATCCCGCTGATGGCGGAGACGGTGCCGCACTCGCGGCGCATGCGCTCGATCTGCGGGCCGAAGGCGGTGAAATAGCTCAGCATCGCCATACCGCCCTTGACGAAGGAGAGGTTGTTGCGGTAGGAGACCGGCGCGCCCTTCGCGCTCACCTCGGTGGTGACACGGGGCAGCCAAGTCTCATAAAGGAACCGGGTGGGATCTTCGATCAGCTCGTCGTAGTCTTCGCGCCTCATGAAGGCGTCCTCGACGGGCGGCTCGCGGTACTGGAAGCCGACGTCCGGGCCGACGTCGATGCCCGGCACGCCGTAGTAGCGCAGGCCGATCGCCTGGGTCAGTCCGGTCCAGACGTAGACCATGTTCGGCACCGCGGCGTCCCAATCGAAATCCCGGCAACACCGGATGACCGCCTCGAAGGCCTTCCGATAATCGTGGGTGACTTCCTGGCAAGTGAAGCCGGCGTACTTGGCGGTGATTTCAGCGGCGAATGGACGAAGCGGAACGCGGTCCGGCATCCCGTTCCGCATGGCCGTGACGTAACGGTCCAGGCGTTCCTGGTACAGTTGCTCCGGATCTTTCTTCATGGCTGTCCTCGAATTGTACAGTCACTTGCGCGCACGCTGTGTCTGCCGCTGCGCGCGCGGATCCCGCCGGCCTGCTCTTTACAAAGGCAACAGACGGACGTTGCGCACCCGCACTTCCATGCCGGCAAACTTCTTGCCCGGATGCACCTGGATGCCGATGCTTCCCGGACCGGGGATCGTGTTGTCGCGAACGTCGACCACTTTCTTCCCGTTCTGCTCGATGACGATCCGATCGCCAACCGCCCGGATGCGCAGGCTGTTCCAGCCGTCTTTGTGGACCGTCGCCGGGTCCCGGTTCTCCGCGATGAACTTCTTGCCGGGGCAGTAAAGCGACCCGGAGAGAATGCCCGGTTGACTCGCTTGATCCAGAAAATCCGCCTGGTAAGCTTTCCCGCGGCCGGAGTAGCGGAACCAGATCCCGCTGTTGCCGGGCCAGCGCATTTTCCAGTCGAGCTGCAGCTCGAAATCGGCCCACTGCCCGACGGTGAACAGGTCACCGGGCGCTTCTCCCGGCCCCTGCCGGCCGACGATGGCGCCGTCTTCCACTCGCCAGTCCGCCTTGCCTTCCGCCCTCCAGCCGTTCAAGGTGCGGCCGTCGAACAACGTCAGCCAGCCGCTCTGGGCCGCCGGCACGCGTCTGCAGAAAAAGCCCGCGCCGAGGGCCGCGAGAAATTCCCGTCTTCGCGGATACAGTTGCATCATATGGTATTCCTGCCTTTCCGTAAAATCATACCCCGGCGGCCGCTCAGGTCAGAGGCGGCAGTTCGTAACCCTTCCGGCGCGCCCGCGAAAGCATCCAGTTGGCTTCCTCGTCGCCGAGGAACTTTTCCGCCCGTGGGTCCCACTTCAGTCTCCGGCCCACCGTGCGGCAAATGTTCACCAGGTGGCAGAGAGTTGAGGAGCGGTGACCGATCTCCACATCCGCGTTCGGCCGCTTCCTCGACCGGATGCAGTCGAAGAAATTCCGCAGGTGGAACCGCATTTCCCCGGGACCTTCCTTTGTAATGGGAGGTGCGCCTTTCTTCAGCTCCGGCGGGTCGGCGGTGAAATCGCCCCGCAGGATCTGAATCCGCCCTTCCGTACCGACGAAGATCGCGCCAAGCTGCTGGTGGTCCCGGATGATCTCCTGCTCGAGCTTCAGCAGCGTGCCGCTGGCGTACCGGGCGGTAACAGTGCGGCGCAAGCCCGGCGCTTCCGATTTTCCCAGCCAGATTTCCACGGGACCGGTATGGTCAGTACCGAGCGCCGCCTGCACTTGGTCGAGCGCATGTGCCCCCCAGCCGGTAACGCCCCAGGACAGCCCGCCGCCGTCGTAGGCCCACCACTGCCCCCAGCGCCGGTGCAGTTGCGGGTGGTAAGGGCGGAGTTCGGTCTGGTTGCACCACTGGTCCCAATCGAGCCCCGCTGGCGCCGGGTAGGCCATGTGCGGCGTCCAGCCCTCGGGGCTGATGAAATTACAGGCGATCACTTCCTTGATCTTCCCGATCTTGCCGCTGCTGACCAGCTTGCTGGCATAGATATTGATCGGCATGGAGCGCTGCTGCGTGCCAATCTGCACGACGCGCTGGTGGCGCCGGGCGAACCGCGTCAGCACGCGGCCCTCCTCCACCGTCAGGCTCATGGGCTTCTCCGCGTAAACGTCGAGGCCCGCCTGGATGGCGTGGATGCAAATCAGCACGCGGGCATGGGTGGTCGTCTCGACAAACACTCCATCCAGCTTTTCCTTCTCGAACATCCGGCGGTAGTCGTGGTAGCTGTTCCAGCGCTGGTTGGCCGGCTGGATCTTGGCCGTCTCCTGGAGCGAGCCGTCATAGATGTCGGCCACCGCCGCGATGCGCGCCTCGCCGAAATCGGAGTGCTGCAGCAGCCACCTCGCGCGACGGCCCACGCCGATGAAGCCCACCGTGACCCGGTCATTGGCGCCGAGCACGGTGGAAGCCGCCACGTAAGGAAACGCTACCGCGCCTCCCGTCGAAGTTCTCAAAAACTCTCGTCGCTTCATGAAATCGTCCTTACCTTCCTGACATTCTCTGTGTCATGCCCATTCTTCTCGCCGCGCTCCGGTCGCCGGCGCGCGCAAGAAAGCGGGTCGTGCGATCAGTTTATCCAAACCGGACTGGAAATGGCTTTCTCGCCGTCTTCCTGGACCAGGTCGATGTAGTAAAACCGGTTCTGATATTCCCCGGAGGAATCCACGTACTCGAGACTCACTGACCGTCTGCCGGGCCTCACCGCGTGAATCACGCGCCCATTCTTGACAATCCGCATGGTCTTAATGGGCGCCGTTCCGACCGCCGAAGCCGTGATCCGCACCGGGCCGCTCACCCGGCCCTCCGAACCCATCGGGATCTCGCCGGCCTCGAAGCGCAGAATGATCCGGGACCCCGTCGTCGCGTAAGTGCGCCGATGGTAGAGTGCCTGGAAAACATCTTTCCGGGTAAGAGACTTCGCGCAGGCGGCCACCAGCGCCGTCCCCCGCTCGGCGGGGCTGCGGTACGAGTACACCTCGCCGCGTTTGCCACGCTCGACATTCCAGCGCCGTACGCCGTAGCCGGCATTGCCGGAGTGATCATCGGTGGACGCCATCACGCCCACCCGGTAACCCTTGTTCAGGAAATCCGAAGCCCAGTCCTCCGAGCGGCGGTGATCGGAGAAAACCTCGATCTGGCGCTGCAGCTTCCGGTTGTGCCAGGCCGGGTTGGCGTGCCGGCCGCCGTAGTGCGGGATGGCGATGAAGTTCTCGCCGCGGTACCACTTGCTCAGGCGGCGGAACAGCTCCTCGACATGGTTTACTCCCTGGTGCATCGCATCGGTGGGGCCGTGGTACATCCGCAGGTTCGCGTAATTGTAATAAGAGTAGCTCCGGATCAGGGGCATCTCCGGATCCGGCGTGTAGACGTTGTGGTCTCCGCCCACATCGGCTTGCCCGCTCCACTCATAACCAAGGAAAGTGACGTACCGGCCGGGCTGGTTGTAGCGATTGGTGGTGTCGATGATCTCGCGCCACATCTTGTCGGTAATCAGGAAGGCATGGTCGGTCACCGAACAGAAGTCGATCGCGGAGACCCTCTTGCCGAAGTCATAAGTCTCAGCGGGCGTGCCGCGGCCGTCCGAGTACAGCGTGTGCGTGTGGATGTCACCCCAATAGATCTTGTACTTCGGCGCCGTGCGGCGGACGATGAACGGGTTGCTTTCTCCGGACAGCTTCCCCTTCTTCTCGCGCACCCGGATCCGGTAAGTTCCTTCCCGCGGGATGCGGATCCCTTCGAAGCGATGCGCACCGCGGTCGCCGGGCTGAAACGTGTAGTCAGGCGGCAGGACCGCGTCGGGAAGCTCGCTTTCAAACTTCACCGTGCCCCGGTAGCCGGCCGCCGGGTTCCCATAGCCGTCATCCAGCCAGACGTTCACCCAGCCGGGTTTTCCCGTCTCCCAGTCCGACGGAACCACCACGTTCAACTGTTTGGCGGAGGCGGCGAGGATCTTGATGCTCGGATTCTTGCCGAGCGGCAGGTAGTCGCCGTCGCCGGCCACGTCCACGTAGGTTTTCAGCAGGAAGGCTTCCTCGTCCATCGGCTGCATGCGGACGCCCGGCGAGCCGCCGCGGCGGTCGCCCATCCTCACTTCGATGAAATCCCCGGGCTGGAGCGGGGCGCTGGTGAGAAGGAACTCGTTGATGTTTTGCCAGGGGTGGTACCGCAGAAACAGGGGATTCTTTCCGCCGCCGGTATACAGCTTCCAGCGCAGCGGCGCCCCCGTCGAGGTCTTGTAAGTCAGGTAATTCTCGGCGGCGGGATTGGTGGTTTGCAACTGGTCGCCGCCCCACAGATTCCACCCGTAATTGTGGCCGGTGGCGATGCGGATGCCGCCGCCGGTCTTCAGGCCCGCCTTGCCCACGGTGAACCGGAGCCTCAGTTCCGCGTCCGTGTCCACCACCGCCTCGGAAGGCCCGAGGAGTTCCATCCGCCCGATCCCGAGCCGTTCGCCTTTTTCCACCGCCTCCTGTTCGCTCTGGTAGCCGGCGTAACTCTGGAAGCCGGAATCGTCAATCTTGTCCTGGCCGCCCAGCAGCGCCACAAAGGCCGCTCCGAGGCAGGCCAGCACGGTTAAGATGGTTGCCTTTCTCACAGGCGTTTACTCCCGTTCGCCGGGCTCCAGGCATTACATCCCCGGTGCGAGCGGGTCGCCGCGGGCCCCGCCGCGGGGCCTGCCACTGCTACCCACTGCCTAAAACAGCAACTTCAAGCCGAACTGTACCAGCCGCGGCGCCCGGGCGCCGCCGACCAGTCCGAAGCTGGAGCTGGCAACGTTGGAACTCGGGTTGCCGAACTGGGTGTGGTTGAAGGCATTGAACATCTCCGCCCGGAACTGGAGCTTGGCCTGCTCGGTGATGCGGAAGAACTTCTGAATGCCGATGTCCCAGTTGTTGATGCCCGGCCCGTGAAGCGGGGACCGGCTGGAGTTACCGAATGAATATTCAGTCACTGTTATCTACCACCACGGCGGCATTATACCAGAGGCGCTGGCGCCGTTAACAGGAAATTCGACAAGTTTGGCCTCGGCCTTGCGACGCGGCCCGGATGGTGCCAGGATAAGAGAGATGAATATATATTCAGCCGATGAGTTCGGCGCCCCTGTCGGGGTACTTCCCTGCCAGCAAGCTCTGCCCCCCTCGCGCCTTGCCCCCTTCACCCCCCCGTTGCGGGATCCGCATGACGGCGCGCGCTTCTGCCATGTCGCGAATTGATGAACTTCGGTTCATGACCAAAATCGCTCGCCTCTACTACGAGCAGGGCTTGCGGCAGACCGAGATCGTCGAGCGGCTGAAAATTTCTCAGACCACCGTCTCCCGGCTCCTGCAGCGCGCCCGGCGGGAGGGGATCGTCCGCATCACGATCGCTGTTCCGCCCGGTGTGCACCCGGAACTGGAGGAGGCGCTGCAGCAGATGTACGGCCTCCAAGAGGTCGTCGTGGTCGACTCGATGGGCGAGGACGACGAGCAACGGCTGCTGCATGACATCGGCGCCGCGGCCGCTTATTACCTGGAAACCACCCTGAAGCGGAAAGAGATCATCGGGATTTCTTCCTGGAGCAAGGCGTTGCTGGCCATGATGGACACCATGGCGCCGATGAAGCGTCCTACCGACGCCCGCGTCGTCCAGATTCTCGGGGGCATCGGGAATCCGGCGGCGGACATGCGCGCCAGCCAGTTGACCCTACAGTTTGCCGAGGTGGTGCGGGGGGAACCGACCTTCTTGCCGGCGCCGGCCGCTGTCCGGTCCGCGGACAATCGCCGCTTCTTTCTCGAGGACAAGTTCGTGCGGGAGGCGATGGAGTTGTTTCCCCGGCTCACCCTGGCGCTGGTGGGCATCGGCGGAGTGGGCCCGTCCCGGAAGCTCTCGAGCAGCGGCGTGGTCTTCTCCGAAAAAGAACTGGCGGTGGTACGGAAGCGCGGCGCGGTGGGCGACATTTGCTTGCGATTCTACGACCGCGACGGGAATCCCATCGTGACCGCCCTGGATCACTGGGTTGTGGGCATCGAACTGGAGCAATTACGCCAGGTCAAGCGCCGTATCGGCGTCGCCGGCGGACGCCGGAAGGTGGCCGCGATCCGGGGAGCGCTCAAGGGAGGCTGGATCAACGGCCTGATCACCGATCGCTTCACCGCCGAGCGCCTGGCCGGCGCTTCCAGGTGACGGCCGGTCGGCTGCGTGCTACGATGCTGTTGTCCGTTGGAGGTCGGCTTTCATGAGCAATTGCTTGAGCGTCCGGCGCACAGTGCATAGGGTCGCGGCAGCCGGGGCGAGTATCCTCTTCGTACTGCTGACCGGCGGCACGGCGAACGCCCAGCAGGGCCCGGCAGTCCAGGCTTACGACGTAGCTGCTTACTATTGGCCCGCTTACCACGACGAGCCGCGGGCCCGGCGCTTCTTCCCGGAAGGAATCGGCGAGTGGCAGACGCTCCGGAAGGCCAGGCCGAAGTTCCCCGGCCATGACCAGCCGCGCATTCCCCTTTGGAGTTACGAGGACGGAGCGGACCCGGTGGTGATGGCGAAAAAGATCGACGCGGCGGCTGACAACGGCGTGAACGTCTTCATCTTCGACTGGTACTGGTATGAAGGCCAACCGTTTCTGGAAAAGACTCTGGATGAGGGTTTCCTTAAGGCCAGAAACGATGGCCGCATGAAGTTCTACTTGATGTGGGCCAACCATGACGCCACGACGCTGTGGGACCTGAAACGCTCCGGCATCCGGGAAGTGATCTGGCCCGGCGCCGTGGACCGGCACACCTTCGATAGCATCGCTGATTACGTGATCCAGCACTATTTCAAGCGTGCTTCTTATTACAAGATCAACGGCTGCCCGGTCTTCGCCATCTACGACTTGCGGAACCTGTTCGGCGGCCTCGGCGGTCCGGCTAAGGCGCGCGAAGCGCTCGCGCACTTTGAGCAGAAGGTCCGGCAGGCCGGCTTCCCGGGGCTTCACTTGCAGGCGATCCTGCGGGCGAGGACGCCGGGGCTGGATGCGGCCACCCGCGGTCGTATGACGCGCAGCCAGATGCTCGAGTGGCTCGGATTCGACAGCGTCACGAATTACACCTGGGCCCACCTGGTGCGTCCCAAAGGGGATTACGTGGCCTGGGCCGAAGCAGCGACGTCTCAGTGGGAGAAATGGGCGAAGGAATTTGATATTCCCTACTTTCCGCATGTATCGATCGGCTGGGACAACAACCCCCGCTTCGTGGCCTTGAAGGAGAACATCATCACCGGCTCGACGCCGGTCAGCTTTGCCGCTTATCTTTACAAGGCCACCCGGTATCTGCGCGCTCATCACCAGCCGAAGCTGATCACGGTGAACGCCTGGAACGAGTGGTGCGAGGGGAGCTACCTGGAGCCGGACATGCGCCACGGCTTCGGCTACCTGCGCGCCGTTAGGGGAGTGATCCGCGGCGATTGGGACTACCAGTAACCGGGCCTCTGCCCGCTCAGGACGAAATCTCCGGAATCGGGAAGTCGATCCCGTTCTGCCGTTGCCAGTCGGCCATCGCCTTTTGCAACCTCCTAGTCGCGGACCTTCCGAAACCCTCACCCACCAGGTTGCGCATCTCACCGGGGTCGGTTTTCAAATCCACCAGCGAGTCCCGAAGCGCGCCTTTGTCCGGATCG
>CAZXVW010000114.1:0-14520 GCA_964644025.1 uncultured Solibacteraceae bacterium
CATCCGGGGCCTCGACGCCGCTGCTGATCCTGAAGCGAAAAGTGAAAAAAATGATTGAAGCCGAAGACCCGAGAAAGCCGCTGACGGATGAGCAGATCACACAACGGCTCTGTGCGGAGGGGATCCAGGTCACCCGCCGCACGGTGGCCAAGTACCGGGAAGACATGAAAATACCTTCAACCCATCGGCGGCGGGTGCGGGACTGAGCGCAACACCGGCCACCGCCAACCCGGGAGGGCATGCACGGAGAAAGCCATGAAAGTCATTTACAAAGGGAAGCTGGACACACTCCTGCCGGCGCAGCGCAGGAAACTGGACGCCAAGCTGGCGAAGCTGGCCAAGGTGGTTGACGGCCGGGAGGAACGTGAGGTGCATGTCGTCATCTCAAGCGAGCGTCAGGAGCAGCGGGCCGAAATCTCGGTTAACATTCATGACCATGTCATGGTGGGCGCCGGTTCCGCACCGGATCTGCTCACCGCGCTCACCAGCGCGATTGACCGCCTGGAAAAACAAGTGCGGAAGTTGCGCGCCAAGCGCCGGGATGCGAAGCGAGGACCAGAGCAGTCCCTGAAGGCGAAATCGATGGAGGAGCCGCAGGTCGTCGAGGTCGCCGTCCGCGATCGGGAAACCGAGACCCCGGTCCGCATCTTCCGGGCCGACCATTACGCCAATCAGAAGCCCCTCACGCTGGAGGAGGCGCTTCTGGAAATCGAAGACGGCCGGGATTATCTGGTCTACCGCGACGCCGAGACGGACCGGATATCGGTGCTGCTCCGCCGGCGGGACGGCCATTTCGACCTGGTGGAAGCCTGACCGGGTCGCAGCCGGGGCTCGCATGGGAAAGAATACCGCCTCGCCCGCCAGCGCCCAGCCCGAGCTCGTCATCATCACGGGCCTGAGCGGCTCCGGGAAGGGCACCGTGCTGAAGTGCCTCGAAGACCTTGGTTATTACGCGGTGGATAACCTTCCCATGGACCTGATCCCGACCTTCGCCGAACTCACCAGGGATTCTCCCAACATCGCGCACGCCGCCCTGGTGGTGGATGTCCGCGGCGGCGGAGGACTGCAGCGCTTCCCGGGTCTGTACGCGAAGCTGCGGCGCAGGGTTCACACCACGCTGGTGTTCCTGGACGCCGATGACGAGTCCCTGGTGCGCCGCTACAGCGAGACCCGGCGCCCCCATCCGCTGGGTACCGGGCGCTCGGTGGTTCGTAATATCCGCCGCGAGCGCGAGCAGCTCGACCCAATCCGCAAGCTCGCCGATTACACCATCAACACCTCGAAGTTCAACGTCCATGATCTGCGCGAGCTGATCAAGGAGACCTTCGCCGGCGCCAGTGAGCGGTCCCAGATCACCGTCTACGTCACCAGCTTTGGTTACCGCCACGGCGTGCCGGCTGACAGCGATCTGGTCTTCGACGTGCGCTTCCTGCCGAACCCGAATTACATCCCCGAGTACCGGAACCTGACGGGCCGCAACCCGCGGGTGGCACGGTACATCCGGTCGTTCCCCCAAACCGTGGAATTCATCCAGCGGATCTCGGAGCTCCTGATCTACCTGTTGCCCCACTACGTGCGCGAAGGCAAGAGCTACCTGACCATTTCTTTCGGTTGCACCGGGGGGCACCACCGGTCGGTCATGATCGCGGACGCGATCCGCCGGCGGCTGGCCAAGGCGGGTTACCGGGTCAAGGCGACGCATCGCGACCTGGGCAAGCCGGTCTAGCCGCCGCTTCCCGGCCCGGTCTCGCGCTCCCGGCCACGGAAAACATCCGCGGGCGGCGAATCGCGTGACTTCAGCCTGTCCATCAGTGCCCCCGCCACCTTCTTGCCGCGTTCGAACGCTTCCTGGTAAACCAGCCGCCGTTCCCGCCGGGTGAGACCATAGCCGATCCGGTACAACCGCTCCGCGGACCGGCCCACCACCCACGTCCCGGCGAATGCCACCGCCGCCTTCGGGACAATTCCGCCCCCGAAAGGCACCTTTCCTACCAGTTCCCGCGCCACCGACCGCCAACCGAAAGCGCCCGCGATGGTCGAAGCGATCTCAGCGCGCTGTTCCCGGTAACCGATCGGACGGTCGCTGGCCCCCGCCAGAAGAAAAAGCATCCGGATCTGGTTCACGGTAAGGAACGCGGTATCCGAGCCTGCCTCGGCCAGCGCCCAGGGTACCTCAACCAGACCCGGGGCGATGTTCGGCAGGGCCGTGATCAGGGAAAACAGCGCGTTTTCCTTGGAGATGCTCGAGATGATCTTCTCAGCAACCGGTCCGCGGAACGGTGCAAAACGGCGCGCCAGGGGTAGGCCTAGCTCCTCGCGCCGCTCAAGTATCTCCGCCACCAGCCGGTCGGGCTCTTCGCGGGAAAAGGAGAACGCCCCCTCCGGACGCGGGACCCCTTGTTCGTAAATCTCCAGATCGAATTCTCCAGGAGCGTCTGGATCGCCGGCGCGGTGGAGGACGCGAACGTGCTCGTTGCGCTTCTCCTGGGAACAACTGGGCGGGAAGAGAAAATCCTCGATGGCGGCGTAGCCTTCCATGCTCGAAGCCACCAACCGGATGGCCAGCGGCCGCTCGGCAGTACCCCGCACCTCCTCGGGGTTCAGATTGGCGACCGCCCGGCGGACTTGTTCTAAGACTCGGTTGGCCATGCGCGGTCCGGAGAAGCGGAGGCACCCGGCTACTGACCTTCAGCCGGCGCCGCCTCCCCCTTCGCCTGGGTGGATTCCTGCTCCTTGAGAAACTGCTGCAAGTTGTCCTCGGTCAGCAGGGTCGCGCCCGTGTTCACGAATTCGGGCATGGTGGACAATGATCCTCCGGTTCGGATCTGCGATGGCGGATACTTCTTCAGATCCGCCAGCATTCGCAAGCCCACGTACGCCATCGTGTAAGGCCGTTGAGCAATCGTCGCCTGGATCAGGCCGCGCTGCATCCACTCCAGAGTGCGGTCCGGCGTGTCCATCGCAACCACCACCTTGTTTCGAATGTTGTTGCGGTTCAGCACTTCGGCGATTTCCGGGCAGGAAATCGCCTCCAGGCAGGCAAAGGCATCCACCCGGCTCTTCTCCTTCTCCAGGATTTCCTTGCTCCGGTCGAAGGCGACGGTGGCATCACCCTTGATGTCAACGGTTTCGATAATGCGGATGGCCGGATAGGCGGCGAAGACGTCCTTGTAACCGCGGAGCCGGTCGGCCAGGTTCGTCTGGCCTTCAATCGTGTAAACGATCACGTTGCCGGCGTTCTGAAGCTGTTCGGCGGCCACTTCCGCCGCCTGGACACCCACCTTGTAATTGTCGGTTCCCACAAAGAACAGCCGCTTGCTCTTCGGGGCGTCCGAGTCAATTGTAATCACGTTGATCCCCTTGGCAATCGCACTGTCGATGGCCTCTGTCATTATGTTTGGATCCGCCACCGAAACCATGATGCCGGCCGGCGGAATCTTGGATGCCACGACCTTGTCGAACTCCTCCCGTTGCCCTTGGGGGTCGTAAGTCTCCGGGCCGACGACCTCAGCGCTGACGCCCACTTCGCCCGCTGCCTTCACCAGACCCGCCTTGGCCGCCTGCCAGTAAGGCAGGTTGGTGTTGGTCGCCACCAGGTAATAGGTCTCCTGTTTCCTGTACTCGGAGCCTCCGCAGCCGGCCAGGGTCGTGATAGCCAATGTAAGAACCAGAAAACTCACAGCACTTCGATACGTGAACATGATCTTCGCAACTCCTAGACTTGCAGTATAAATCAAGGAGGGCCGCCGGGGCGAACTATGTGCCAGGTTTTCTCGCGCCGGGAGCGCGAAATGCCGCCTTCGGTTGCCTGCGCCAGTCCATTCCGAGGCCGATTCGCTCTACCGGCACCGACGGCGAGAAGTAGCTGAGGATGGTTTCGGTAGTGGGATGAAACTCCAGCGCCGGCGCGATTAGCAGCAGGCGCGGCGGTTGGCGGGAAAGCGGCAGGCCCGGAAAGTAACCCCGCCGGGAGAATTCCCCTGCCTCGGCATGAAGGCGAACCCGCATCCAGTAATCCAGCGCCTGCATCGGCAAATGGGGATCAGCTTCCGCCTTCAGCTCCAGCACCACCAGGCGCCCGCTGCGTTCGGCGGCCAGCAGGTCGATGACATCCCGCTCGCCGCCGGCAAAGGCCGGCACTTGCCCGTAGATCGGTTCGGCAACCAGCTCGGCGCCGGCGATTTCCGGATGGGCGCGGATCTGTGATTCCAGCCAGGCCTCTGGGTGCCGCGTGTAAAGGGGATTCGCCGTGTCGGCCGCCCCCGGCGAGCGCAGACGCGCAAGTTCGCTCGCTAGCCGGCGGATCTCGGAAAGATCGGAAACGCCTGCCCGGCGGCGGCGCTCGATTCCGAAGCTGACCTGGTGACCCGCCACGCGGGCGAACTCCAGGCCGCGCACCCGGTAGCTGAGGCCTCCGTCATTACGCCGAATCACTTCGACGAAAGGCAACCGGCGCAAATCGTCCATCCACGCCGGTGCGGCCACCCCACCGCCGGCTTCCCCGCGGCAGGTCTCCAGGTGCGATTCCAGGTTCCCGTGATCCCGCGCGTCGACTGGCTCCTCGTAGCCGTCCTCGGTGTAAACGAAGATCGAAAACCGGGCCAACTCTTGCCGCAGATAGCGGAGGCGCAGACAGGTGGTCCGCTGGCGGCCTTCGGGAAGCAGCAACAGCAGCCCCTCGACGGTGCGCCGCCGCTCCCGGCGCCGAAGATAGTCCAGCCAAATGATGCCGAAGGTCAAGGCCCTCGCATCGTTGCCGCGGCCGGGGGGCACAGCCAGCGCGGCCCATCCGGAACTGCCGCGGTGAACAAAAGCGCGCGGGTAGGCCGGTGAGAGGGTATGTTCCAGGTCCGCTTCGGTAGTTAGATCCCCCAGCGGCCAGCCGGGGAATTGCCGCCTCAGAAAGTGCCGGAATCGCTCGCGAAACACCATCCGGCGGCCCTGGCGTTCCACCATTTGGCTGCCCGGGCGGGCCGCGTCCAACAGCAGGATCCAGCCCGTGCGCTTGCCGAATCTCTCGACCTCGATCTCGAGCCTGCCGGGACGACTTTTTCCGCAGCCGATCACGCGGCGCACCAGGTTCCGGTGCTCGTCCCAGGCCTCCAGCATCACCCGGCCTCCTTGGCTCTGAACCACGAAGTTTCCGGGAACCAGCCGAATCGGCTCCTCGCCGGGCTCCAGCACCGCCGGCTGGCTTGAGCCAACAAGAAAGCGTTCCAGTTCTCTGGTGATTTCACTGGCCGCCGCCCGGTGGCGTGTGGCCCGGCTCCTGTCTGCAAGGGGAGACATCGGAACTTATTAGTCCGCTGGCCGGCCGGAAATTCTCAGCTCCTCCGCCCGCCGGGCCCCTTCCGGCGGGGCGGCAAAGGATTCGGACTAGAGAAGGGAATGGATCTCGCGCCATTGCCGGCCCTGCGATTCACCGACCGCCGGGTGGGTGATATGGCCGGCGTAGGTGTTCACCCCCTGAGCGATTGCCTCGCTCTCCTCGCAAGCCCGCTCGAACCCTTTGTTGGCCAAAGCCAGCAGGTAGGGAAACGTCGCGTTGGTCAAAGCCATGGTCGATGTGTGCGGCACCGCCGCCGGAATATTGGACACGCAGTAATGGAGCACATCATCGACAACGAACACCGGGTCCGTGTGAGTAGTGGGCCGGGAAGTCTCGCTGCAACCTCCCTGGTCGATGGCGACGTCAACCAGAACCGCCCTCGGCTTCATCGGCCTGAGCATGTCACGCCGGACCAGTTTCGGTGTGGCCGCCCCTGGTATCAGCACCGCCCCGATCACCAGGTCCGCCTCCCGGATCACCTCCCGGATCGTCCAGATGTTGGAGGCCATCGTCTGGACGTCGCCATTGTAAATGTCGTCAATCTCCCGAAGCCGGTTGAGATTGATATCGACCGCCGTAACGCGGGCGCCCAGCCCGCGCGCCACCCGCGCCGCATTGTGTCCCGCCACTCCGCAGCCGAGAATGAGCACGTTCGCGGGCGGGACCCCGGGTACGCCTCCCAGCAGAATCCCCCGGCCGCCGTTCGGCGCCTCCAAGTATTTTGCGCCAATCTGGACCGAGAGCCGGCCGGCCACCTCGCTCATCGGCGTCAACAGCGGCAGGGAGCCATCCTTTTCCCGGATGGTTTCGTAGCCCACTGCGGTCACGCGATCCCGCACGAGCCGGCTGGTCAACTCGGGCATGGGCGCCAGGTGCAGGTAGGTGAACAACACCAGCCCCGGCCGGAAGTAGCCGTATTCAGAGGGCTGCGGCTCCTTCACCTTGACCACCAGGTCCGCCCGTTGCCAGGTTTCCGCCGCGGTCTCCACGATTTCGGCGCCGGCGGCCATGTACTCCTCGTCATGGATCGTACTTCCAGCGCCGGCTTTCGTCTCGACCAGAACCCTGTGCCCGGCTTCCACCAGCGCCGAAACGCCGCTGGGAACCAACCCCACGCGGGTTTCATGATCTTTCACTTCGCGAGGAACGCCAATCGTCATTCTTTTGTACCTGTATCGGATGAGACGCTGCTCAGGCGCCGGGGGCCGAGTCCCAGGGTGATCAGGACCAGTGAATCCAGTTTTCCGTCAGCCGGCAGGTTGTTGTCTTTCTCGAATCGCTTGAGCGCCGCCGAAGTGCGGGACCCCCACCGGCCGTCGATCGGGCCGGGGTCATAACCCCGCTTGGCCAGCGCCCTCTGAATCTCTTTATAGCGGTCCCTGGTGGGGGCACGCTGGGGGTAACGATAATTGCGGCGGGACTTCGTCCGCGCGCTGGATGGAGTCTTTTTCGCCGTCTTGGATTCGGCCGCGGATCCCCGGGTGCCCGCCCCCGCAAGAGACGGTACGCATCCGGCCGCCACCAGGCACGCCAGGAATGCCAAAACCATCGGCCGTTTCACAGGCAACTCCCAATCTGGCAAAAGGGAGCGGCTGGCTCGGGCCTTGCCGTTCCTCGCTCCCCGTTCGGATCAAGGCAGGCGGCCCGCCACGTAAAACGGCCGCCACTCAACATCCTGGCCCCGGCCCGTCGGCACGGGCCGCACCACGCGGAAGGCCACCGGGGCCCCGGACTTCAGCGTGGACTGGATCTGCTTCAGCTCATCCACGGAGGTCACCGGGCGCCGGTTAATGGACGTAATCACGTCGTTTTCCCGTAAGCCGATCTCGTCGGCGAAGGAGCCGGTCTCCACCCGCGTCACCATGACCCCCTTGGCCTTCAGCTTCATGTCCTCGATTTCGCGCGGCGCCAGGTTGCGCACGTAAATACCGAACCTGGCGTTGGTGCTCTCGCCGCTGCTGGGCCTCTCCTGCTCCCGGTAGAAAGAGAACCGGGGATCGTTCGCCCAGACCTTGGCTCGATCGCCCACCGTCACCGGGAAGTCCATCTTCTTCCCATCGCGATCCACCGTAATCGTCACTTCCTTCCCCACCGGCGTGTCGGCCACGCGAGCCACCAGGTCATCCCCGTTCTTAATCGGCTTGCCGTCCATGGCAACGATGATGTCCTCCGCCTTGATGCCGGCTTTTGCTGCCGGCCCTCCCGCTTCGACGCTGCTGACGACAACCCCGTGCTCGACGCCCAGGGCTTTCAACAGGTCTGGATTCTCCTGGCGGCCGAAGCTGACGCCGATCGAACCACGGGTGACGCGCCCGGTCTTGATGATCATGTTGTAAACCTTTACGGCCGTGTTGATCGGCAGCGCGAATCCAACACCCTGGGAACCGCCCGTCTGGGTGGCAATCATCGTGTTCACCCCGATTACCTGTCCCAGGATGTTGAGCAGCGGCCCACCACTGTTGCCCCGGTTGATCGCCGCGTCAGTTTGAATGAACCGCTGGAACTGCTGGGTGCCGATGTCCCGGCCCTTGGCGCTGATGATGCCCGCCGTGACGGTGGATTCCAGCCCGAATGGGGAACCGATGGCCACTGCCCAGTCTCCCACCTGCACGGCGTCGGAATTGCCGATCTCGGCCGCCGTCAGGGGCCGGTCCGCATCGATCTTGATCACCGCCAGGTCCGTCTCCACATCAAAGCCCACCAGCTTGGCGCGATGCTCGGACTGGTCGTGGACCAGCTTCACCTTAATCTCGTCCGCGTCCTCGATCACATGGTGGTTCGTGAGTATGTAGCCTTTCGGGTCCACGATGAAGCCGGAACCGGTGGCTTGCCGCCGGTATGCTCGGCGAGGCGCGTCGCCGAAAGGTGAGCCGAAGAATCGCCGGAACAGGTCAAAATCGTCGCGCTGCTGATCCTCTCGCTGGCCGCGTGCGCTCTGCCGCGGTTCCGGAGTGTACTCGCTGGTGATGTTGACCACCGCCGGCTCGATTTTCCTGACTAGCTTCGAAAACGCGCTCGAAAGGTCGACCGGGCTCGGGATGGTGAGGGGAGCCGCATCGGTCGCCGGCTGGCTCCGGTCGGCCTTCACTCCCGTGTCCACCACCGTTCCGATGAGAATCCCGATGGCCAGGGTCAATAGCAGCATGCTCGAGGAAAGCAGCTTCTGCTGACGTAACATATTGAAAACATGCATGGATAAAATCGCCTCTCCCGGCAACTCCAATCTTGTTATCCCCATTATAAGGGATCACTGGAGGCGCCGAACGCCTTTCTGGGCATAACCGTCGCTTGCACCACCTCCGGGTCCGGGCTTCTTTCAGGCGCCGGCATGCGGGCTGCGGCCGCCGGGGTCACTTGTTCGGATGCCCGGTGGCGCCCGCCGGTTTCAACTCCACCAGGAGAATCCCGGCCAAAATCATTACCGCCCCGGCAGCCTGGCGCACTGAAAGAACCTCACCGGTCACCGCGAAGGAAGTGATCCCGGCGAAGACAGGTTCCAGGGCGAAGATCAGCGCGGTGTGCGTCGGACTGGTATGCTGCTGCGCCCACGTCTGGATCGTGAAGGCGGCGGCCGTTGCCAGCAGCCCGGTCACAGCTAGAGCTGCCAGCAAAGTGAAACTCCACGCCAGGAAGGCGTCCTCCATCCACCACCAGGTCGACAGCGCCAGGCCAGCGCAGGTGAGGATCTGCATAACGCTCAGCCGCTCAAAGCCATCCCGGGGCGCGTAATGCCCGAGCACCAGGATGTGAAGCGCGAAGAAAAACGCGCCCGCGATAGTGAGCAGGTCGCCGGGGTTGACAGCCAGGACCGGTCCGTCCAGCGTCATTAACCCGACGCCGATGGCCGCGGCCGCGACGCCGGCGGCTTCGCGAGGCCGGGGAACGGTGCGGTAAAACACTGCGCCGAGCAATGGTACCAGCACAATTGCCAGCCCGGTCAGGAACGCCGACTTGGAGGGGGTCGTCAGCCGCAACCCGAACGTCTGGCACATGTAACCGCCGAACAAGCAGCCTCCGGCCGCCATCCCTCCCTTCAGGTGGGAAGCGCGAGTCGGAACAACGCCGGAGAGCCGCCGGTGATAGCCGACGGCCAGGGCCACGCCGGCCAGGCTGAAACGCAACGCCAGGAACAAGAGGGTGGAAACATCCGCCAGGGCGGATTTCACCAGCACAAACGTGGCGCCCCAGACAAACGCCACCAAGGCCAGTGAGATATCAGCGCGCCGCGAGGTCTTCAACGCTGAGCCACCGGAAGGCCGGCCTCCACCGCTTTCATGAGAAGACAAATTGTCAGAAAGATGCGCTTCAACCCAAGTTCCCGGCCCGCCGGATCGAACCACTCCCGGGCGGTATGGACGCCGCCTCCCCGTCCACCGGCCCCGATCGCCACGGCCGGCCAGCCGAGCGAAAGCGGTATGTTGGCGTCGCTGGAGCCGCATTCCAGTTGCGCGCGGATTCCGAGGTAAGCATCCACGGCGCGCAGGTAGCCCAGGATGGGACTGTCCTCGGACAACCGTCCACCCGGCCGCGAACCGATCTCACGGATCTTTCCCGTCAGGCCCGGCCCCCTCGAGCAACTGTTCTCTACTTCCAGGGCGCGTTCCAGCGAGCCGGCAGCCAGGCTCATCATCCCCTCGATCTGGCCAGCCTCTTGCGAGCGCAGATCCAGCTTGGCGCGGGCCGTCGACGGAATCGAGTTCACGCTGGTTCCACCCTCGATCATTCCAAAGTTGAACGACGCTCCGGGTGGTATCTCCCCTCGCTTGTTGGCGAACAACGTGATGGCGCGGCATAAGGCGTGCACCGGGTTGCCGGCGCCGAAGTCGGCCCAGCTATGCCCTCCGGGCCCGGTGACGGAAATCTCGAAACGGCGGCTGGCCACCGCCCGGAAGGTAACGTGGCTGGTGGAAGGACCATCCAGCACGATCAGGGCTTCCATCGCCCGCGCCACCTCCGGCTGGCGGCACAGGTAGCGCATTCCGCTCAGGTTGCCCTCGCCTTCTTCTCCCACCGTCCCGATCAACAGCAACTGGGGCTGGCGGCCAGTGAACACGGGGAATTCGTTGAGGGCGCCGGCCAGGGCCAGCAGCGCCGCCAGGCCAGCCCCGTTGTCGGCGACGCCCGGACCGTACATGCGGCCGTCGCCTCGTTGCTGAATGTCTTCCGGCCGGCGCGGCGCCAGGACCGTGTCCAGGTGAGCGGTCACCGCGACGGCCGGCCCGGAGGAGGCTGGCGGAACCCCCGCGATCAGATTACCCGCGCGATCCAGGCGCACCGCGCACCCCAGGGCGGCCAGTTCGCCCGCCATCCATTCGGCCCGGCGCTCTTCTTGAAATGTTGGCGCGGGGATCCGGCAGAGCGCGGCGTGTTTGTCGTCAATCCAGTGCTTCTGGGCGCTGAACCAGTTGAGACAATCGCGCACACCCGGACACTCGGCAAGTTCGGCCACCGAACTCAGGCCAGCCTGCTCGAGGAGCCGGCTCATCGCTGCTCCCGTCATCGCTTCACAGTGTACCGCGAGATCAGCCCTCAGACGCTCCGGGCGCGGAAGGGCCTTCAGCGGGGAAGAATGTTTCGCCCGGCGCCGCCCGCGGGAACCAGCTCAGCGCGAGTAAGTCTCCCGGACCAGGCCTACGATGGTGCCGGGGACCAGGTGTTCCCAGCGCTTCCCCCGCGCGATGTTCTCTCTGACGCTAGATGCTGAAATCCCGCTGTAATCTTCCGGGGTCTTCAATGGACGGATACGGTCGCGCCACTTAGCGGGCGGTTCATAATGCCCGTCCCGGTCAGCCACCAGCAGGCCGAATTCCTGAAGCATCTTCTCGAACGCACCCGGCTCACCGTAGTCCCAGTTGATGATGCGCTCGGCAGCGTCCCGTCCGCACAGGAACCACAGCTCCGGCCCGGGCCCGTAAGCCTCGCGGCATTCCCGGGCGATCTCGATGAACAATCCCCCCTTACTCGCAGCTACTGAGAAACGCGGCTCTCCGGCGGTCGCGGCCAGCAGCATTCGCAGGCGGTCTTCGAAATCTACCTCCTCGTACTCCTTGTGCGGGAAACGGTGTGGCAGTACGAAGAGCACCTCGTCCACCGCCTCCAGCGCCGCCCGCGCCAGTCCGAGGTGAGCGCGGGTGGGAGGATGGAACGTGCCCGAAAAGATTCCCAGCTTGGACGGATTCCCCTCCGATTTCCAGTAGAACTCCATACCACCATGGTACCCGGCGGGGTTGCCGGCAGCAGGGACCGCATTGTGGGATCGTTTACACTGATGGTGGTTCGGGAGGTGACACCGGGATGAAAAACAAGGTGTTGCGAGTAGCCCTGATCGGGCAAGGCTTCATGGGGCGTGCGCATTCGAACGCCTTTCGGCAGGTGAGCCGGTTCTTTGACGTGCCCTGGGAGCTGCGGCTGCAAGTCCTCTGTGCCAAGGATGAGCGGCGGCTACGGGTGAACGCTGCGCGCTGGGGCTGGGAAGAGACCGCGACCGACTGGCGCGCCGTCGTCGAGCGGAAAGACATCGACCTGGTGGACATCGCTACTCCCAACGTATTGCATGCCCCCATCGCGATGGCCGCCGCCCAGACCGGCAAGATTGTGTTCTCGGAGAAGCCGCTCGCCATTTCTGCCGAGGAAGGCGCCCGGATGGCTCGGGCAGCCCGGGGCGTCCCCACCATGGTCTGGTTCAACTACCGCCGCGTCCCGGCCGTCGCCTTTGCCCGCGCACTGGTGGACGAGGGCCGCATCGGCCGGGTCTATCAGTACCGGGGAGCTTACTTGCAAGGGTGGGGGAACGATCCGTCGCGCCGCGCCGGCTGGAAGCTCGAAAAAGCGCAGGCCGGCTCGGGGGTACTGGGCGACTTGCTCTCCCACGTCGTCGACACGGCCATGTACCTGAACGGCCCAATTGCCGAAGTGGCCGCGCTGCAAGAGACATTTCAGCCCGGCCGCGACGTCGACGACGCCACCCTGGCGCTGGTCCGGTTCGCCAACGCCAGCGTTGGTTCGCTGGAGGCCACCCGCTACGCGGTCGGCTGCCGGAACCACAACACCTTCACCATCCATGGCAGCCGGGGCATGGCTCGCTTCAATCTGGAACATCTGAACCATCTCGAATTCTTTGACGCCACCGAAGACGGCAAACTGCAGGGTCCGCGCAGCCTGTTGGTGACCGGCCCGGACCACCCTTACTGGAGAAACTTCTGGAAGCCGGGTCACGTCATCGGTTATGAGCACACTTTCATCGCCGCCCTGGGCGACTTTCTGCATGCGTTGGCGAGCGGCGAGGAATTCCATCCGAATTTCGATGACGCTCAGCGCGTGCAGGTGGTTCTGGACAGTATCTCTGCTGCAGCGCGGACGGGTGCCCGGGTGGTGATTGCGATGGAGTAAAGTAGGGAAAGAGATCATGTTCACCTGGATTTGCCCCCAATGCGGCCGGGAGGTTGCTCCTCACGAGACCGAATGTCCGTATTGCCGCGAGCAGGCCGCCGCGGCCGGCCAGGCTCCAGCGGGGGAGCGACCGGAGAGCGCCCGGTCCGGCCCGCCGCCTCGACCTGCGGTTTCGCTCCCGTCGGCGGCTGCCACCCCTCCTCCGTCTGCCGTTCCGCCCTCTGCTCCGGCTGCTGCCCCGCCACAGCCGGTCTATGAGGTCGGGGGCCGCCAGGGCATGCCCCCCTGGGTGGTGACCCTGCTGGTGGCGGTGGCGCTTTTCCTTGCCGGTGGAGGCTTCTATTACTGGGTGTGGCCGGCGCTGAAGGCTCGTCCCGTAGCCCGGCAGCAAAGTCCGTTCGAGGAAGTGCTACCAGCCGGCGAGGCGCACGTCACCGGCGGCCGCATCGCCAGGTACATTGAGGTCACTGGGTTCCGGATCACCGAAGATGCGAACCGGCGGGCGCAGGTCCGCTTCCTCGTGGTGAACCATTCGGCGGCCGATATCGGGGATTTGGCGGGCAAGGTTTCCTTGCGCACCACGAAATCATCTCCTGACGAGCCGCCTATCAGCACCTTCGAGTTCAAGACCTCGCGGCTGGGGCCTTACGAATCGGTCGAATTCAAAACCGTAATGGCCACCAAGTTGCGGGCCTATGAGCTGCCGGACTGGCAGTTCCTGACAGCCGACGTGGAAATCACCTCACCGAAAGACCTCTGAGCCGTTGCCGTTGATCGCCGGTGGATGCCGCTGGCGCACTCCGCAGCGCCTTCCGTTGATTCGGCGTGAAACGGCAGTTCCGGGGCGGGGTGCTCTCCACTCCGGTTTTCGCCAGGTTGTAGCGAGCCTCGAACAGGCATGGATCGAGCGCCAGGGCGCGTTCGAAATCTCTCCGCGCTGCTTCCCGCTGCCCCAGGCTCAGCAGGGCCACGCCGCGGTTGTTGTAAGCCAGCGGATCCCGCGGTGCCAGCGCCAGAGCCCGGCCGAAAGCGGCCAGCGCCTCAGCGGTTTGCCCGAGTTCCAGGTAAGTCCTGCCCAATTCTGTCGCCACGCGGGGATCCGCGGGTGAGAGGGCTTCGGCTTCCCGCAGCAGCCCGAGCGCCCGCTGCGGCTCCACCACTCGGGAAAGCTGGAGCTTCGGGCGAACCTTTCCCGGCGAACGCCTCACGGCTTCTTCCCAAAGAACTCTCTCCGTCTGCCATACCTGCACCCGCTCGATGGTAACCAGCAGCAACGCCACTCCGGCTACTGCCAGGGCGCGCCAGGGAATTTGCTCCAAGATCAAGGCGAACATGGCGCTGAAGGCGGCGAGCGGAAGGTAAACCCGGCGGTCCGCCGCCAGGTCGCTGGCCGGGAACACGCTCGAACTCGCCAGCAGCAGCACCAGCCCGCCCAGGAACCAGAACCCCGCGCGGAGGTCGAAAAAACGCCGGGTGGCGGCAAGCGCGGCCGCCAGTATCGCGCCCCAGGCGACCAGCGCTACCCAGATCGAAACCGCGGGTATTTCCGAGTCCACGGTGAAACCCCAGGGAACGATCAGCAGCCGAAAGTACCGAACGATAACCGTTCCTTGCGCGGCCAGATATGCCAGCGGCGAAACCGCCGCGCCAAACCCCGCCCCGGAGCCGGGCACGGCCGCGGTGACCAGAATCACGCGCAGCCCCGCTGCCAGCGAAAGGCCCAGCATGGCGCCGATGGGACTATATTGCCGCCGCCCCCCTGATCTTGACCACTCAAGCAGCAACAGGAATAACGGAAACGC
>CAZXVW010000115.1:0-14434 GCA_964644025.1 uncultured Solibacteraceae bacterium
AGAAACAGGTTGTCGGCATCGGTCGGCAACGCTCCGATCAGCCCTTTGGCCCGCTCGATCCCGACTTCCCGTAGCGCTTCGTCGTTTTTGGCGTCGGCGGCTACCGCCAGCATTCCCTTCTTGACCGCGCGGTCCACTGCGGCGGCGTTGGGATCCACAATCACGAACGGCACCCCGGATCGCCGTAGCTCCCGCGCCGCCCCGCGGCCAACACGGCCGAAGCCGCACACGATGTAATGATCTTTCAGTTTATCGATCATGCGCTTCACCTTTCGCCGGTAAAAGAAATCCCTCAGTTGAGCCTCGAAGAGGGTCTCGGCGATCGCTCCAAAAGCGTAAAGCACGACGCCGACCCCGAACACCAGCAGCACCGAATTGAAGATCCGCCCCGCCCGGCTTAGCTGGTGAATCTCTTCGTAGCCCACCGTCGTAATCGTGATCAGCGACATGTAGAAGGCATCGAACACCGGGTAGTGTTCGATGATTACGAACCCGGCCGTGCCGATGCCCAGCGTAACGGCCAGGGCGGCCAGCACGGTGAGCAGCCGGCGTTGGTAACTTCTCATCCGCTGTTTACAGCCTCCTAGCAACCAGGATGGTCATATCGTCCTGCAACTCCGGCGAGCCGGTCCAT
Organism: uncultured Solibacteraceae bacterium; assembly: GCA_964644025.1. Lineage (GTDB taxonomy): Bacteria > Acidobacteriota > Terriglobia > Bryobacterales > Bryobacteraceae > CAZXVW01. The sequence goes on from CAZXVW010000115.1 coordinate 635, forward strand.
TCGAGAACCGCTTCCATGACCGCCGTGATGATTCGTCCGGCGTCCCGGTGCCCATTCCGTAACACGATGTCGATCACCCGCTCCTCGCCAAACATTTCGCCATATTCGTTTTCCGGCTCGGTAATGCCGTCGGTATAAGCGAACAGCAGGTCGCCGCTTTCCAGCCGGAGCCGGCTCTCTCCATATTGTGCGAACGGGAACGCCCCCACCACCATCCCGTTCACATCCAGTTGGCTCACCTGGCCGTTTCTGATCAGCAGCGGGGGCAGGTGGCCGGCGTTGGTGTAAGTGAGCATGCCGCTTTCGTCATCGTAGACCGAGAAATAAAAAGTAGCGTACTTCTCCGGCGAGGTGTCGGCATAGAGCTGCTCGTTCAACTCCTGCACCACCCTGGAGGTCGATAGTACCTCGCCGCGCGCGCCGTTGCCGCCGGCCCGGCCCTCCAGGCATGCCCGGACGTGCGTTCGCAAGGAAGATTGCAGCGTCGCCATCAGCAGGGCGGCCGAGATGCCCTTGCCGGCTACATCGCCGATCGCCACTACCGCGTGGGAGCCATCGAGCGCCTGGTAATCATAATAATCGCCGGAGACCATCCGCGCCGGGTTACACTGCGCGCATAACTCCAGCCGGGCCAGGGCCGGCACGCTTTTCGGATAAAGCTGGCGCTGCACCTCGCGGGCGATCTCCAGCTCCGCCTGCAAGCGCTCCTTCTCTTTCGCCACCACTAGCAGACGCTCCAGATTTTCCGTCATCCGGTTAAACGACTCGCTGACCGCGGCGATCTGGTCGTCGCCGCGAACCTCGATCCGATGGGAGAAATCGCCCCGGCGCACGCGCTCAGTCCCTTCGTACAAAGCGCTAAACGCGCCGGTGATGGTGCGCGTAATTGAGACGCCAATGAACAGCGAAACCAGCTCCGCTACCAAGAAGACCAGCGCCAGCAGATACAAGATGAACAGGACTTGGCCACTTTCGGTTTTCTGCGTGAAAATCGCATCCAGAACCGCCGAGACGCGAGAGTGAACGCTCAACAGGCCCCCGGCTTGCGCCGGCGGCGAGTCCCAGATGGCGACCGGGATGCTGGTTCCCTGCTTGAAGTCGTAGTCGAAGCGGTTCTTCGGCGGTGGCAGGACCGATCCCTCGGAGCTTGCCTCGCCCGGCGCCGCTTCGAACGGGCGCATCAAGACCCGTGGCGCGCCACCGGCTGCGGCCCGGTTGCTGAACTCCAGGATCGTTACATCGCCCAGACCGGGCGCCAGGGACAGCAGAAAGCGGCGCGTCAGCGGCGCCATTATGGTCACATCAGTGGCCCCGGCGATACTTCGGGCCCAGGTGTACAGCAACCTGTCCTTCACCACCACTCCGCTGGTTTCGCCCCAGCCCTCCGGCGGCGGTTCTATCCGCGGCTTGCCAGGAAAACGGACCACGCCCCGGTCCCGCACCACCACCTCCAGGTCGGGGAATTCTTCGCCGAGCATCGCTTTCACTCGATCCCAGGCGCGCTCGCGTTGATAAGGCGGCACGCGCACCATTGACCGGGCGGAGCGGTCCAGGGCCGCCAGGCGCCGCTCGAGTTCGCTGCTCACCACGTGCACCGCAATCTGGCTGGCCAGTGCCCAACTCGCTCCCGCCGCCAGGATCGCGATCAGCAAGACCGGAACCACGGCGATGAACACGTAAGCCACCAGCAGCCGGTTCCGGAGCCGCCAGATGGCTTTGTGGATGCCGATTCGCATCCACTTGATCCCCGCCACCGCCGCGGCCACCACCACCAGTACCAGCAGCAGGAAACGCGTCGCTGTCGTTACGCCCAGCCAGCCGGAGCTCCAGTAAGCTGCCACCGCGACCAGCAGCACCTTGTCGGTACGGCCCAAGTGGCTCCAGGCTGACTCGAAGCCGCGCAATACGTTCATTTCAGAACCGGGACTTGGCAATCGCCGGCGTCTCTTCTTCCGGACCTCCCGGAGCGGCCGGCGCTTGCAGGTAATACTTGGTAAGCCCGGCCTTCAGAATCTCGAACGCGGTCTCCGGATCATCGGCCCACTCGAACAGCCTGGTATCTTCCGGGCTGATGGTCCCGTGCCGCACCAGCGCATCGAAGTTGATGACCTCCTTCCAATAGTCGCTCCCGTACAAAACGATCACGATCTTCTTGGCCAGTTTCTCTGTCTGCACCAGGGTCAGCAGCTCGAACAGCTCGTCCATGGTGCCGAATCCGCCGGGAAACACAACCAGCGCTTTCGCCAGGTAGGCAAACCAGAACTTGCGCATGAAGAAGTAGCGGAACTGCAGGCACAGTTCCGGCGTAATGTACGGATTTGGCTGCTGTTCGAGCGGCAGACCGATGTTCAGCCCCACGCTCCGGACGCCGGCGTCGTGTGCCCCGCGGTTGGCCGCCTCCATAATGCCCGGTCCACCTCCGGTGCAGATTACAAAGCGCCGGTTCGAGTGCTTGAGCCCTTCCGACCATTCGCTCATCATCCGCGCCAGCTTCCGGGCTTCCTGATAGTAATGCCCCATGGGACCGTCTTCCTGGATGCGGGCCGACCCGAAGAAGACCACCGTGTCGTGAATCCGTTCCTTGCGGAACTGTGCCAGCGGCTGGAGAAACTCCGCCATGATGCGGATGGCCCGGCCGTCGCGGCTCTCCAGGAAATCGAGGTTCTTATAGGCCAGTTCGGGACTGCAGCGCACTTCGTCGTTATTCATCGGTCTTTGTCGCCTTCCCCGTGGCGGTCGCCAGATCTTCCAGCCGGCGCTCCAATTGCCTTACCCTCTTCAGGATCTCCGGCAACTTCGGGAAGGCGGCCACTGCCCGCCGCCACAGCCGCGACTCGATCGCCGGGTAGCCGGAAATCATCGTCCCTTTCGGAACACTGCTCGGAACACCGCTTTGCGCGGTGGCGATCACTCCTTCTCCAACCGTCAGGTGCCCGGCGATGCCGACCTGGCCGGCCAGCAGCACGTCTTTTTCCAGGATCGAACTGCCGGCCAGGCCCACCTGGGCACACAAAATGTTATCCTCGCCCACCACGCTCGAATGGCCCACCTGCACCAGGTTGTCGATCTTGGCGCCCCGCCGGACGCGCGACTCGCCAACCGTGGCCCGGTCCACCGCACTCAGCGACTGGATCTCCACGTCGTCCTCGATGACGGCGATGCCGGACTGCACGATCTTGTAGTGGCTCCCGTCGGCACGCTTGGCGAAGCCGAACCCGTCGCCGCCGATGACAACCCCGTTCTGAAGGATCACCCGGTTGCCGATCCGGCAGAACTCCCGGACCACGGCGTGTGAGTGGGCTTGGAAATCGTCGCCGATCCGCGCTCCTTCGTAAATCACCACGTGGGGGTGCAGCACCGCTCTCCGGCCGATGGTGACGTTCTCACCGATGACGACGTAGGCCCCGATGGAGGCCTCGGGTCCGAGGCTCGCCGAAGCGGCGATGACCGCCGTCGGATGGATGCCCGGCACCGGGCGCGGCGGGGTGTAGAACAGCTCCAGCGCCCGGGCAAAGTCCAGGTAGGGGTTTTCCGACACCAGCAACCGCATGCCGGTTCCCTCCACCGGCTCGCTTACCAGGATGGCTGCGGCGCGGGAATCCTTTAGCTTGGCCGCGTACTTCGGGTTGGCCAGAAACGTGAGCTCCGTGGGGCCGGCCTGCTCCATTCCAGCCACCCCGGTGATGTCGATTTCCCCGTCGCCGACCAGCCGGCAGCCTAATGCCTCTGCGATCTGTCTGAGTTTCATATCCTCGCTATGCTTCAGGTTACACTGAAGGTATGCGTTGCGCCACCGGCCTCGCGGTTCTCCTGGTGGTCATTGTCCGTGTAACCGCGGCCCAGCCGCAAGAGAAGAGACCCTCGGCGATCGAGCGGGCCATACAGGAGTTCAAAATCCAGACCCGCAATCTTGGACTGCGCCCCGAGAGCGGCCGGAAGGGAAAACGCCGGAGAAAGCGCACCAGCACCTGGCACGGCCGGCTGTTCTGGAATTTCCGGAACGATTTTCTCGACGCCGTCCCCCATGAAGTCACGCAGACCGGCGGCGACAAGGGAATTCTCCGGCGCAACCAGTATGGCTTCAACATCTCCGGACCCGTCGTGCTTCCCAAAATCTATGACGGCGGCGGCAGGACTTTCTTCTCGCTTTCTTATGAGGGCATGCGGGAAACGATCGGCCGCTCCTATCTGCTCACCGTCCCCACCATGCCGGAGCGCGTCGGCGATTTCAGCCAGGTGGTCGACAAGTCCGGTCGTCTGCTGCCGATGTATGATCCCGCCACCACCCGAGAGAACCCGGCCTTCGATCCCGGGCAGAAGGTGTCGACGAACAACCTCCAGTACTTGCGGGACCCGTTTCCCGGCAACCGGATGCCCGACGGCCGGCTGGACCCGGTGGCCCTCGACGCCATGCAGTATTATCCCGAGCCGAATGTCAGCATCGGCCCGTATTTTCAGAACAATTACTCAATTTATTCCCCGGAAGTCAATAAAGCTGACGGCATGCGAGGGAAGCTGGATCAAAACATCCGGGACCGCCATCGTCTGACCTTCGGGTTCAGCTTCTCCAACGGGCTCGAGAGTCCGGCCCGGTATTATTCCACCATCGCGAACCCTGGACGCCCGGATCGCAGCTTCCGGACCCGCGCCGGGTGGCTGGATCATGTCTTCACGATTTCTCCAAGCAGTGTAAATACGCTCCACTTCGTCGCCTGGACCAGTACATCCGAGAGCAGTGCGGACACGGACGCCAGCGGCCGCCCTTTCCCCCGGTATACGTTCAAGCCTTACCTTTCCATGGGGCGGTCCTCACCGCTTTCGCGCACGGCCCGCACGCACTACGAAGTCTCCGATGGCTTCGCTTTTCGCCGCGGCAAGCACAGCCTCCGGCTCGGCGGTGAATGGGTGTGGGAGCTGACGAACTCCTTCTGGCCCCAATACCCCTCCGGCCTGTTTTCCTTTTCCAGGGGCTTGACCAGTCTGCCGGGCATCGTCAACACGGGCCATGCCTTCGGCAGTTTCATGCTGGGGCTTTCCCGCTTCGCCGAGGAAAGCCTCGTGGGGAACCCGTCCTATTTCCGGAAGAGCCGCGGCGAGGTGGCATTCCGTGACGAATGGGAGGTTCAGCCTGGCTTCACTCTGTACCTGGGCTTGACCATGGGCATCGACGCCCCGCGCCTGGAGAAGTACAATCGCCAGTCCACGGTGGATCTGGCCACCATCAATCCGGCCAATGGAAAGCCGGGCGCCCTGGTCTTCGCGGGCCGTGACGGCCGCGGCCGGGCTTTCCAGCCGGTGATGGTGCGTCCGGAGCCGTCCGTTTCAATTGCCTGGAGCCCGCGGGACAACACGAAAACCGTCATCCGGCTGAGCCTCCGCCGAAGCTACAGCTCGATTCCTCTCTATGCGGGCCAGTGGGGTACGCAAGGCTTCAACGGAACGCCGACCTACATCACGGAAAACTCCCAACTCGAACCGGCTGCCGTGCTGCGGGAGGGGCTCCCCAAGCCGTTGCATCCTCCGCCCGATCTGCGCCCGGAGGCGGCCAATGACACGGTCGCCGACCTGATGTATCCCGGCTCCCGCCAGCCCGGCTACGATTACGGCCGGTTCTCGGTCGAGCGCCAGCTTCCGGCGTCTATCATTCTTACCGTGGGCGTCAATCACACCCGTGGCTGGGACATTCTGGCTGACAACGACGGTGCGAACCCCAACGCTATCGCGCTGGACAACCTCCAGTACCGGGATTTGCTCAACGACGAGAGTTTCCGCCGCTCCCTCCGGCCTTACCCCCAGTACCAGCGCTTCGACGTCTCCGAGCTGTACCCGGTCGGCCATTACGAGCGCACTGAAGGTTTTGTGCGCCTGGAGAAGCGCACCTCACAGGGATTATCGCTGCGCGCCGTTTACGAGTTTTCCAAGCAAATGGACGACTACCGCGGCGACGGCCTGCAGGATTACTACCACCGGGAAAAGGAATGGGCGCTCACTTATTACAATGATCCCCACCGCCTCTCGCTCAGCTACATGTACGAGCTGCCCTTCGGGCCGAACAAGCGCTTCCTGCCCTCGCGCGGCTGGCTGCGCTACCTGGTCGGCGGGTGGGCCATCAGCGGGACCACCAGTTACTCGAGCGGCGATCCCATCCGCCTGCGCGCGGATTTCAACAACACGGGCGGTGTCGTCGACACCCTTTACGTGAATGCCGTGCCCGGCGTGGATCCCCACGTCGAACATCGAAGCCCGGAGCAATGGTTTAATCCCGCCGCATTCATTAACCCGCCGGATTTCTCCATCGGCAATGTTTCCCGGGCGCATCCCAGTTTGCGAAATCCCCCGCGCCAGAACCACAACCTTTCGGTCACCAAGCGCATTTCGCTCGCCTCGGACCGTTCCCTGGAGTTCGTCGGCACCGCCTTCAATTTTTTGAATCATGCCGATTGGAACCGTCCCGACGCCGAGATCGGCACCGCCGAGGCGCCCAACGAGAACGCCGGCAAGATTATCGGCTCCCGGGGAGGGCGCGTAGTTCAGCTAGGATTGAGGCTTACGTTTTAAATTGCGGTTGTGGCTTACATTTCTGGTTTGCGTCGCGCTGCTGGCGGCGGCGGCCCCGAAGTCCCGGCGCATGCTGGTGCGCATCCCGGTCTGGTCCGACTCGGGCGGGCCGCTCACGGCGAAGGACCTGGTGGCGGAGGCCGACGGCGAGCCGGCGAGGGTGGTCCGCCTGCGCGGACCATCTGACGATTTGTTCATCTTGCTTGTCGTGGATCTGGCCGAGGATCTCAACGAGGCCGACCTGGCCAAGGACGCCCTTGTGCAGACGATCTCCGCCCTGCCCCGGAATGTCTACGTAAGCGTCTTGCGGGCCCAGGACGGCCTGCGGGTGCTACTCGACCCCACCAATGACCGCGACGCGATCACCCAGACGATTCGGGCTTTCCCCGTCAGCGGGAAGGCGGGCCTGCTGGAAACCGTCGAAACCGCTTCCGAGCTGGCCGATTCCATCCTCGCCAAGGCCCCCGTTCGCCTGGCTGTCCTTTACGTGACTGATTCCAACGTTTACAACTACCGCGAGGACTTCAGCAATCCCGTGATTAACTATAGTGACCGCCGTGACCTCAGCCGCCGCTTTCCGGAAGGTCTGGTGCGGGAACGGATTGCCAAGCTGCAGGCAAAGCTGAGCGCCCGCCAGGCGCCCATCTTCGTCGTTCACTTGGAGTACCGGACCGACCGGCTTAACGAAGCCTACCAGAACGGTCTGATGGAACTGACTGCCACCACCGGCGGCAGCAGCGCCTTCTGCCGTTCCAACAGCGAGATCGCCACGGCGATTCAGCAGATGTTTCGCAAGATCGCTTCCCACTACCGCGTCGATCTCCAGGTCGCGGCTCGCAACGGCGCCGACGTACAGATTTCCTTGCAAGCCGCCAGTGGCCCCCTCAGCTATCGCGCCAGGGTCCATTTGAAAAAGAGGTAACATGATCTTGCCATGACCGGGGGACGCGCATCGTTAATCTGGCTCGTTGTTTTGGCCGCTGGAATCGCGCTCTACGCCGGTGTCTGGTTGATGCCGCACCTGCGGCAGGTCAGCCAGGAATCGGAGTCGCTCACCCAGTTGGAGGTTGAGGGCCGGCACCTGGCCGCCCGCGTGGAGGAGTTAACCCGGGAAGTCAATCGATTGCTCGCCCGCCCCACCGGGCAACCGGAGCCCCGGGTGCAGAACCGGTCCGGCCGGGCCGACGCGCGGCTTCAGCAGGAGACCGCGAAACGGCTCGAATACGCGCGGCTGCTGGGGGAAACACGGGACCGCTTGAGCGAGGCGGATTCCACCATCGCCGGCCTGAAGAGCCGGATCGAGAAACTGGAGGCCTCACTGGCCCGGCTTACCGAGCAGAACCGGTCGCTGGCTGAATCGGCCGCTGATCTGAAACAACAGCTCGACCGCGCCAACCGGGTCATCGAGGCGATGAAAACGCAACTCAAGGACGGCTCGGAGCTGACCGCGAAGCTCGAGGCCCGGAACCGGGCCTTGCGGGAGGAAAACCGGCAGGCGGAACAGAGACTGGCCCGGACCGCGAAGCTGATTCGCGATCTGGAAAACATCCAGCGGCGGCGGGAAAACCTGTTGACGAGCATTGTCCGCCGGTACAGGGAGGTCACCGACGAGTATCGTTCCGCTTCCCTCCGGCTCAGCAACCCCGGGCAATCCGACGAAGCTGTCGGTGTGGAGCTATCCCGCATTCAGAGTGCGGTCTCACTGGCCGAGGAGGATCTCCGCGAGCTTCGCTCCTTGAATGCCCGCGCCGCCAGAATCCGCAAGCAGTTGACCCAATAACCGCCTTGCCGGCAACCCTATCCCAGGTAGTCGAACAGGCTCACTCTTCCCAACTTGGCTTTCGTCGCCAGCGACACCTGCTGCTGGTAGCGGGCCTGGTTCAGGCTGAGGATCGCCTCGGTCATGTCGGTATCCTGGATCTCACTCAGCCGTGTCTTCAGCCGCAGCTCCTGTTTGTGGGAGAAATCAATCGCCTCAGCCACCTGGTTCTGCACCGTTCCGTAATAGGCCAGCTCCGTGTTGAGGTGGTCCTGGGCGGTGCGCAGTTGCTCCAGGGCAGCTTCGATGGCCGTCTGATCATCGTCGCGCAGCCCGAGCCGGAGGCTGTTGATGGCCTGGAATACGTTCTTCGAAGGATCCGGGTTGTCGAAGATCTCTTCGCCGTCCTTGGTGACCGAAAACAGCGTGCCCGTTGGGTGCATCACCTGCTTGGTCGCTGCCGAGCCGAGGTAATCGCTCACCGGATCGTCCAGCGTCAGATCGAGTGTGAAAGGAGGCTGGGAGTCCGAGTCCCCACTGAAGACGTAACGCGCCTCCACCGTGGTCCGCGCCACACCCACCATCTGCTCGAGTAGTGTTTCGACTTCCTTGGCGATCATCGCCCGCTGGGCGGCCGTTTGCGTTCCGCTGGCTCCCTGGGTGCCGAGCACCGCTGCCCGGTCTAGTATCTTGGTGGCTGCCTGGAGCGACTGCTCGGCGGCGTTCACCTCGGTCTTAACCCGTCCCAGGTTGGAGCGGATCTGCTCGGTCTGCTCCAGCTCGGTGCGAAGCTGGAGCAAGTTCGTGAGCTGGTCCGGCTCGTCCGAGGCCGTGTTGATCCGCCGCCCGGAGGTAATCTCCCTCTGCGCGCGGTCCAGGCGGCGATAAATCTCCGCCATGTCGGTGAGGAAAGTTTCCGTGGCGGCGTCCAATCTCCGAATCATCCGTTTTCCTCCTCCCGCTCTACCGGCGGGGCGCTGCAACTCGGCTAGCCGAGAGCGCGAAGCAGCACTTCAGTCAGCTCGTTCAAAACACTGATCAGCCGCGCCGAAGCCTCGTAGGAGCGCTGGTACTGCACCAGGGCAGCGGCTTCTTCGTCCAGGTTGACGGCCGAAACCTGGTCCCGGAGCTTGCGGGCCTGGGCCAGCAGTAGCGATTGGGAGCGCTCATCCTCCTTGGCGCTCGCAATCTCGCGGCCGACCCGGGCGGCAAGCTGGCCGTAGTACTCGGTGAAGGTGAAGCCGTCGATCTCGGCGGAAGTCGCCAGCGCGGCCAGCTTCAGCGCATTCCCATTGCCGCCGGGGGCCGCCGGATCGGCCGCGGCGATCTCCTCCGGTGTGATCGCCGTTACCGAAAGCGTTCGGGCCGCTCCGTTGCCGGCGTCGTAAGCGAACAGATCCACCACCGGCGGCTGCCCGTTGATGTCAACCCCACCAGCCAGCAGCGCGTTCACCCGGTCAGCCAGGGACGCGGCCAGCCGGTCCAGGTCCGCCCCATAGGACGGCAGCAACTGGTTGGCAAATTCCAGTACCCCTTTCAGCCGCCCCTGCTGGAGCTGCGAGGTGATCGCGTTGCCCTCCCAGTCGCGGATTTCGATCTGAGAGCCGGAGGTGTCCGCCTGGATGGCAAACAGCTTGTCGCCGATCACCAGCGGCGTCTGGCCGCCCAACAAAATGGTCACCGACCCGTCTTCCTGAGGCAGAGCCGTGAAGTCCGCCAGTTCGGCCAGTTCTTCGAGCGAGGCGTGAAGCCGGGCGTCAAGCCCGGCGTCCTTCTTGTTCCGGTAGTCCTTGCGAAACTCGATGTTCAGGTCGCGGATGTCGCCGGCGATCCGGTTGATTTCGTCCGCCAGGTTGGTGCTTGCGCGGCGGCCCTCGTCTGCTGCCCGCGCCAGCGACGTAGCGGCATAGTTGAACCCCCGGGCCACCCGCTCGGCGGCGCTGATCACCTCCTGCCGGGCCGGGATGTCGTTCGGCGCCACACTCAACTGCGAGAAGCTCGCGTAGAAATCGTCGATCGCCGCCGCCAGCCCCGAGCCCTCGGCCACATCGAAGACCGGTTCGATTCGGGACAGCCCCGCGGCGGTTTGGGCCACCCGGCCATATTGTTGGGCTTGGCGCCAGACGGCCCGTTCGGAGAACGCGTCGCGGCTGCTGATCAGCTCGCCGGCCCGCACCCCGCCCGGCAGGTCGCGCTCCGGCTGAAAAGACAGCGCGATCAGATCGGCCTGCTGGCTCACGTACCCCGGCGTGTTCGCATTGGTGACGTTATTCTGCACCACCCCCAGGGCTTCCTCGTATGCCTTCATCGAACTGGCCGCCGTCTTCAGTGATGCGAACAGGTTCGACATGCTAATACCCTCATCGGCAGGATCCGCCCCGATCCCCGGCTAGCCCTCCAGGCTCAGACCACGATCGGTGGCTGGCGCGGTGATCTCCCCATTGGCGGTGTAGGATCCCGAGGCCGAAAGCATGATCTGTGTCCACCCGAGGTAAAAAGCCCCGGCCTGCTCCAGCAATTGATGGACCTGGCGGGCATCACGATGCAAAGCCAGCAGCTCGGATCTCCGGGATTCGGCAAGGGCGGTCTCCCCCGCTGGCGGTTCCCGGCCGGTCTTCGGGCCGGGCTTCAATTCGCGGAGAGATTCCGTGGCCGCCTTCAGTTGCTGGTAACAACGCTCCAGCTCCTCCGGCGTGGGCGCCAGCAGCGTTTCCCGGAGATCCGCTAGGGCCACCCGCGCCTGTTCTGTTATCCCCAGGGGGTGTTCTGCGGCGCTCATGCCGGCGGCTTCATCGCCTCGTCGATCAACCGCCGGCTCAGCTCCATCGCGTCGGTCCGGTAACGGCCCTCGCGCACCTCCACGCTCAGCTTTTCCAGCCGGGAGGCCCGCTCCGGCGAGTCAACGTTCAGCGCCCGCAACCGGCTGCTCAGCGCCGACAGCGAAACCCTGTCGGCAGCCTCGCCTGCTCCCTTTTCGCCAGCGCCCACCCGGCGCCGGTCGGCGGCCTGCGTTTGCTCCGGTCTCTCCAGCCCGGCTCCTCCGACCGACTCCGGGGAGACGCCAGACCAGTTCGGATCGTGTACCTTCATACAGTCTGGGCCTCTCGGCCCACCTCATTTTCACTTATCGGCTGCCTGGCGCAATTTTATTAGCCAAGATCGCCAAAACCCTCATTCCAGAACCCGCAGGGACAGGTCCACTGTCGCTTCTGTTCCTTCCTCCAGGTTTACCACCGTCCCCAGGCCGGCTGGCCAGTTCTCCTCGGTCGCCTGCTGGAGCTGATAGGAACTGAGCAGCTCGTACTCGCCCGGCGGCAGCCCGTCAAACCGGTATCGTCCTTCCCCATCCGTGCGTGCCTGCCGCACTCCGCCCACGCGGCCCCGCAACTCCGCCGCTGAGGCGTTCAGGAACACCGGCGCGCCTACGGCCGGCGTGCCGTCCGCCGCCAAGACCGTGCCCTCGATCACGGCCGGGCGGGTTCCTAGCAACACGGTAATCTGTCGCGACTCGCCCGGAAGCAGGCGGAACTGGCGGGCATGTTCTCCCCGTTCGGCCTCCAGGATGCCGGCGACATAGTACTGCGGCGGCGTTGCCACCCCGACCTGCCAGTCGCCGGGGCTCCAGATGGTCGACTGTCCGCATCGCAGGCGTGGGGCCGTGTCTCCGAACTCCTTTCGTCGCAAGAAGATGGATACCCCCTTCGGGGCCGCCCCGCCGCCGTCGGCCAATTCGCACCACACCGTCAGCCGCGGGGCTGCCTTCATCTCCAGCGCCACCTCGGCCGGTCCTTCTGCAACGTAGGCTTCCCCGTACGCGGCCAGCTTACCTCCGGCCGCGGCCGGATCCACCAGTAGCGTGTAGCGGCCCGGCGCCAGTTGCCCGAAGCGGAATCTTCCGCCTGGTTCCACCCGGGCCCGCCGCGGGCCGGTGTCGGTCACCAGGATGACCTCGCGGGCCCCGGCCCCGAGCAGCCTGCCGCCCAGTGCCGCGAGCTTCCCCGGCCGGGGAGCGATGTTGACGCCCGTAACCTCCTCGTCGAGCCGGACTTCAACCTCGCGCGCCGCTCCGGCCGCGGTGGCCTGTCCATAATAGGTTGGCAGCAGACTCACGCCGCCTTCCAGTTGCTTGGCCGCCGTACGGATCTTGTACCGCCCCGGGGTGAGCCCGGCCAGCCGGTAGACGCCGCGGTCGTCGGTGCGGGCGACCTGAACCGCCTTGAGCCGCTCGCCGGCCTGGTAGGCGTAGACCGGAATGTCCGGCAATCCGACCTGGTTCTCATCGGTCACCTCACCGGTCACCACCCCGAGCCGCTTCAGGCGCAGCTCGGCCGCGAAATGGCTGTTGGCTTCCAGCAGGATCGGTGTGCCCGGCTCTCCGAAGCGGCGCTGCCCGTAGTTCAGCTTCGCAAAGCCTTTCTTACTAGCCTCGAGAAAATAGATGCCGGCCGGCAGGCCGGAGAAGACAAACTGCCCTCCCGAGCCACTCCACTGGGTGAGCACGCCAGCGCGCGAGGCGGCCCCCCGTGCCTGTAGGACAAGCTTGACGCGCGCCAGCGCGCGGCCGCTTCGGTTCTCCACTACCATCCCGGTCAGGCTGGCGCCGGCGGCGGCCCCCGCCACCGCCAGTCCGACGAAACAGGCTGCCGCTCGCTTAGCGAAACCGCTGCGGGCTAAGAACACGAAACCAATCGAGGACGGACCACTTCTTCTTGCGGCTCTGGGATCGCGGCTCCCCGCTGTGCTGGCCGGGCCTCGGTTCCGTGCCCGGCCGTGAGCGGTAGTGGGCCAGCAATTCCTCCTCGTTGAAACCGATCGCATCGGCGTACTGGCGAAGATAACTGGTCGTGAAGATGCCCCCGGGGAGTTTCTCGTACTCGCCCGCTTCGATGGCCCGGAGAAAGCGCGGGCTGATCTTCGTGGTGGCGGCGATCTGCTTCAAAGTCAGCCCGGCTTTCCGGCGGCAGATGGCCAGCGGGAGTCGAGCTGGCCGGAGGACGGGGGAGGTGTTTCGTTCTTCTTCCATTGAGACTGTCTCAATACCAGAGGATCCCGGATCAAACGGCACAACGGCACAGAACATGATACCTGATTCTTGTCATCTGTGCATCTCAGATTAGTACTCGATGCGTTTCCAGACTACCAGCCGGCTCATTCTCGGAAGCCGCCCCGCCATCCCCGGCTTCTCTCACGGCTCGTAAGGCCAGGCCGTCGTGGTGGTGAAACCGCCATCCACACAGATCACCTGCCCGGTGATGTAGTCCGACCCCGGGCCGCTGAGCAACACCGCCAGCGGGACCAGATCCTCCACTCTGCCCGGCCGCGGGCGCACCGCGACCGCTTTGAGCCAGTCGAGCATTTGCGGTTGTTCCCAGATCTGGCGGTTCAGGTCCGTGACAATGAAGCCCGGCGCGATGCAGTTCACCTGGATGTCGTACCGGGCCCATTCAGCAGCCAGCGCCCGCGTCAGGCCGGCGATGCCACTC
>CAZXVW010000116.1:0-14317 GCA_964644025.1 uncultured Solibacteraceae bacterium
ACTCCCGAAGAGTTTGCCGAAGCCGCTGAGATTCTGCTGGCGCACGGATCGCCGGGGGTGGTCCTGTGCGAGCGCGGCATCCGCACTTTCGGAGAAGCCACGCGCAACACCTGCGACATCGCGGCCGTGCCCTTGCTGCAAAAGATGACCGGGCTGCCGGTCATCGTGGATCCCAGTCACGCGACCGGACGGAGGGACCTGGTTCCGCCGCTGTCGAACGCGGCCGCCGGCATCGGCGCCGACGGGCTGATCGTCGAGCTGCACCCGGAGCCGGAAAAGGCGCTGAGTGACGGCGACCAGTCCCTCTCCATTGAGGAATTCCGCCGCCTGGTGGCGGGCTTGCGGCCGCACCTCGAAGTCTGGCAAACTGAGCGCGAAGCGCTTCTGGCCGCCAACGCTACCGCCTGATCCGCTGCCGAACAACGATGCTCTGCCGTCTACTTACCGCCCTGCTGGCGATTCCCGCCTTCGCCGCGCCGCCGGTCTCCTACGAGGTCCGCTTTCCCAACGCGGCGCACCACGAAGCCGAAATCACCGCCACCTTCCCGAAAGTAAGCCAGGACGTGCTTGCGGTTCTGATGAGCCGCTCCTCGCCGGGACGCTACGCTCTGCACGGGTTCGCCAAGAACGTTTACCGCCTCCGGGCCTTCGACGGGGCGGGCAAGCCCCTTCCGGTCACGCGGCCGCACCCGCACGAGTGGGACGTCTGCGGCCACGACGGCACCGTCCGCGTCACCTATACTTTGTACGGCGACCGCGTTGACGGCACCTACGCCGCCATTGATGAAAGCCACGCCCACCTGAACATGCCGGCGGCGTTCGTTTGGGCACGCGGTCTTGAGAAGCGCCCGATCCGGATTCGTTTTCACCCGCCGCCGGGCTCGGGATGGAAAGCTGCCACGCAGTTAAGACCCGCTGACGGCGATTGGTTCACGGCTCCCAATCTCGATTTCTTTTTCGACAGCCCGGTGGAGCTCAGCCGGTTTTCCCTGGAGAAATGGAGCGTCTGGGACGGCCGGAAACGGCAAACCATCCGGCTGGCGGTGCATCACCTGGGCAGCGAGGAAGAAGTGAAGCGGTACGCGGAATTGGCGAAAAAAGTCGTGCGGGAGGAGATCGGTGTGTTCGGAGAGTTGCCCCGGTTCGACTACGGCACTTACACCTTCATCGCGGACTACCTGCCCTGGGCCACCGGCGACGGCATGGAGCATCGCGATTCGACGATCCTCACCAGTGCACGGGCCCTCGACAGCAGCGCCGGCCGGCTGATCGGGACGGTAGCGCACGAGTTTTTCCATTGCTGGAACGTCGAACGCCTGCGCCCGCGCTCGCTCGAGCCGTTCGATTTCGAGCGGGCCAACATCTGCGGCGAGCTCTGGTTCGCCGAGGGTTTCACCAGCTATTACACCCCGCTGGTGCTCCGCCGGGCGGGGCTGATAGACAACGAGGATTTCGCCAAAGAGCTCGCCAGGAGGCTCAACGAGGTGCTGCTGTCGCCAGGCCGGCGGTTCCGCTCCCCGGTCGAGATGAGCCGGGAGGCGCCGTTCCACGACGGCTTCACCGCCAAAGACCCGACCAACAGCGCGAATACCTACATTTCCTATTACGCCTACGGCGCCGTGCTGGCGCTGGGGCTGGACCTAACGCTGCGGACCAGGTTCCCGGGCGTAACGCTGGATGAGTACATGCGAGCCATGTGGGAAGAGTTCGGACGAGCTGAAAGGCCTTACACGCTGGCGGACCTGGAGACGGTCCTGGGCCGGGTAACGAAAGACAAGAAATTCGCCGGGGACTTCTTCCGGCGCTACATTCAGGGCCGCGAGCTGCCCGATTACGGGGCGTTGCTGGAAAAAGCCGGCTTCCTGCTGCGGCGGGCGGAAGGCGGCAAAGCCAGTCTCGGACCAGCCGAGCTGCGGTTCGGGAAGGGGGGAGTGCAGATCGAGTCGGCCACCCGGATCGGGACGCCGCTGTATGAAGCCGGACTGGACCGGGGCGCCACAATTGTGTCCTTGAACCGAACCGAGATGCGCAACCCGCAGTCTTGGGACCGCTTTCTGCGGAAGCGCAAGCCGGGTGACCAGGTGGACATAAGCTACCAACAGCGGGGCAAGGCGGGCAGGGCGAAGGTGGCACTGGCGGCTGCCGGCCGGATCGAGGTGATCCCGTTCGAGCGGGCAGGACGCAGGCGCCCGAAGGCGGTGGAAGCGTTCCGCGCCGCCTGGCTGGGCTCGAAGGCCGTGCCCGGCGGGAGCCCGGCGGCGGCAACCCGAGGCCGGCCGCACGCGGCGGCGGGGCGCCGTCGGCCCCTCATCCCCGGCCACTCCGGCTTACAACCTGCACCCGCCCGTTGACGATCCGCGCCAGCCGGGCCGGGCGGGCGTTGCGCCGGATCGCGTCCCAGTGAATCGTCCCGGAAACGCCTTGCCACGGAGAGAGCCGTTCGATGGCGTCGCGAATGGCGGTGCGGTCGAGGCCAGCCTCGCGGATAGCTTGCACGAGCAGGGTGGCGGCATCGTAGGCGTGGAAAGCAGGCGAGTCGGGCGGGACGCCGCAAGCCTGAGCGAATCGTTTCCGGAAGCGCGCCGCGCCGGGCGCCGGCGAGAGCGCGAGCGGGAAACGGACGCCCCCGGCAGCTTCGCCAGCCTGTTTCAAGAAGGTCCGGTACGCCATGGCCGGCCCGCCGTAAACGGTGAGTCTCGGCCTGATGTCGCGGAGCCACCGGAGCATGGCGGCGCTGCCAGCGGGGCCGGCCAACAGGACCACGGTGCCGGATTTCAGCCCGGCAAGCTGCTGGGCCACTTCCGGCAGGTGGGGGCTGTCGCTGGAGAACTCAAAGCGGCGGGCCAGGCGGAGGCGCCTGGGGCCGGCAATTGCCTCGAACACTTCGGACGTCATGCGGGAGTCGTGGTCGGTCGCCTCGAACAGGACAAAAGGACGGCCCCGGAGGCGGCGCTCCAAATCGGTGACGAGGACCCGCATGAGCGCGCGGTCATCGGGCATCACGGAAAACGTCCAGGGGACGAAGGCCGCGTTGACCGAGCGGTCCGTGCTGGCCGGATCCACCAGCGGGAGACGGGCCTTGGCAATGACCTGTTCGGCCAGATGAGTGGAGACGGCATCGATACCGCCCAGAATCGCGCGCACCTGTTGCTGGTAGACGAGCCGCGCCACCACCGCGGCTCCGCCGGTCCACGGATTCTCGTCCCAGCCCTGCACGAGGCGGAACGGGGCGCCGTGATAGCCGCCGGCGGCATTGGCCTCATCAATGGCGAGACGGACGCCTTCCCAGATGGATCCGCCCAGCGGATGATAGGGATCGGCCGGTCCGTAGTAGCCGATCTTAACGGCGGCCCCAGCGGTGGCCCGTGGGGAACCTGAAGCGGCCAGGGTGAGCGGAACACAGCCCAGCCGGAGGAAGGCCCGGCGGTCATGGCTTCTCCGACACGGGGAAACCCGAGCCGGGATCGCGCCGGGGTTCACTCTTCGTCCGTGACCTGCTCGCGGCTGGTGCGGTCCCGGGGCGGGATGTAACCTCGCGGGATGCCCAGGTCCTGGCGGGAATAGTAGTGCCAGCGTCCGTGCTCGAAACGGGCCAGGAAAACTTCGCCGAGGTCGTCCAGCGAAGCGCTGAGCGGGATCTCGCCGGTTACGCCGTGCCACGGCTTGCGCCGGTAGGCGAGGACGTCGCGGATCTTGGCCCGGTTCAGGCCGGCCACCTGGATGGCCCAGATCAGCATGCTCATGCCGTCGTAGGCGTGGGCGGCGTACGTGTCGGGCTCTTCATTGAAGCGGGCGCGGAAGGCCTTGCGGAAGGTTTCGAGTTTCGGGTCCTTCCGGTCCGGGTTCCAGGGGTAGCTGCAAATGACGCCCTCGGCATTCTTGCCGACCGCCTTCACAAAACGGTCTGAAACGCAGCGGTCGCAGGCGAAGAAGGGCTGATTCATGCCCATCTGGCGCATCTGGTTGAGAATCACCGCACCGTCTTCGGCATCGCCCCAGTGGACGACGGCGTCCAGATCCTCCGCTTTCATTCGTTCGAGCTGGAGGGAATAATCGTCCTTGCCGAGGGCGTAAGCCATCTCGATAATGATCGGGTGTCCGAGCCGCCGCGCGCTGTCCTTGATCTCGCGGATGCCGAAGCGGCCGTAACGGTTGGAGGCGCGGATGATGCCGATGCGCTGGTAGCCCATCTTACGAATCATGTAATCAATAAGCAGGTAGCTTTGCTGGCGGTCATCGCCGATGACGCGGAACACCCAGGGAATGTTGGTTTCTACGAAGGTGGGGTCGGTGTCACCGGTATTCAGGATGGGGACTTCCGCTTTCAAGGCGACGCGGATTGCGATATGGCTGTTGGCGCCGTCGACGGTGCCGAGGATGGCCCAGACGTGCTCGTTGTAAGCCATCTTGATGATTTCGTTGCCGGAAGCTCCCCACAGCCCGTTGTCGTTGTGAACCACCAGTTCAAACGGGATGCCCCGGCGGTAGTAGCCGCCGCCGGCGTTGGTCTGCTCGATGGCCAGCTTGGCGCCCTGGAGCATCTTGATGCCCAGCGGCTCCTCGTGGCTCTTCCCCCCGGTGGCCACCGAAACCGTGGCCATGATGGGCCCGATGAAACCGATCTTCACCGTGTCCACGTGCTCCGGTTCCGGAAATGCCCGCCCGGGACCCGTGTATTCCATCTGCAGCAGAAAGTGCTCTTTGTAAGGCCGAGTGCCGCTGAACGGCTCGACGTCTTCCGGCGTGTGGGCATAGTTAGTGTTCCGGCGCAGCTCGAGATCCGGCTCGTGCTCGGCATCGAGGCCATTGATGTGGCGCAGTATCTCAGCGGTGTCCTCGTCGATCAGCGCTTTCAGCTTGGGCGGCAGGTTTTCTTCGGCGCTGCTTTTGCCGGCATCGCTGCCAAACAAACCCAGCGCGCCCGACACCAGCAGGCACGCCAGGAAAACGACTCCCCGATTTTTCATTGCTCACCTCCCGCGCCTAACGCGGCGGCCGTTGTCTTCTCCCCCCTTAATCCAGCATAATAGTCCGCGCCGACGCCCCAGGCAACGCCTTCGGAGGTGCCGACCCAGACGTCATTGGCATCCACGTCCACCGCCAGGACATAATTGTGCGGGATGTTGACGCCGGTGTCAACGGTTTTGAGGACCTGGCGGCCGCGCATGATGACCGCCTTGCCGGTGTGCTCGTCCGGATCGAGCGTGTAATCCACCCAGGTGTCCGTTGCGTAATCCATCAACGCGCCCAGGCCCTTGTCAGTAGCAAACCAGGCCTCGGTCGCGCTGCGTCCCTTGACGAAGTTGATGAAATCGCTGGGCAGACCGGAGTCCTGGTTGAAGTAGCCCCGCCAGTGGCGGCCATCGTAACGGTTCCCACCGAAGTAGGTGCCGGCCCAGAGGATACGGTCGACGTAGCTGACCGCGGTCGTGATCACGTGGACAATGCCGTCATCGCGGTACAGGTCGATTTCCATCTCCCCGTCCGGGTCAACGTAGTCCTTCCAGCGTTTGTGTTTCACATCGTACTCGAGGACGCCGCTGCCCCAAATAGCCAGGTACACCATGCCGTCGGCGTAGCTGACGCTATAGTTCCAGATTTCTTCCATCGGGGCGTTCTTTTCGGTGAAAATGGACCATTCCCCGGTGACGGTGTTGTAGCGGCTGGCGCCGGCCGTAGTGGCCGCCCAGACGTTGTCGTTCTCCACCGCCACCCCGTAGACGACGTCGTTCACCAGGCCGCTGTTGAGCTGGTGCCAGTGGTCGAAACGGCCGCCGCTGAACCGCGCCAGGCCGCCGCCGAACAGTCCCAGCCAGACTTCGCCGGTCTTCTGGTTCACGTCGATCGCGGAGACCACCTTCCAGGGCAAGCCATCCTTCTCGGTCCAGCTCTGGATCTTACCGGTGCGCTTGTCGATCATGGCCAGCCCGTCCTCGGTTCCCACCCAGACGCGGGGGCCGTCGATCTTGACGGCGAAGATGTGGTTGTTCGGCAGGCCGTCTTTCACCGTGAACTGCTTCCAGTTGGTGTAAACGTAAGGGAGGGACTCGGCGAACAGGCACGAAGCGGCGACCAGGGTGGCGAGCACGCCGGATAAGGCTATCTTGCGAATCATGTTGCGCCCTCCTAGAGCGTCTTCAAATACTCGATGAGATCGTTGAGCTGATCCTTGGTCATGTCATTGGTAACGCCGTGCCGGTCGTCCGGGTTGAAGACCGTCCAGATCTGCTCCAGCGTCTGCGCCATCCCATTGTGCAGGTAAGGCGCGGAATCGTAAATGTTATTCAGGTGCGGCGTATCAAACTCCCCATCGCGATCGTAGGTATAGCGCGTGCCGATGTCATGAACGCGGCGGTCGGTGTAGTAAGGCGGAAAGTGGCAGGTGATGCACCGGTTCTCCTCGGGAATCATCCGGCCATCGTTGGTCATGGTCCGTTCGAAAATGGCCTTGCCGCGCCGCTGGGCGGGAGTGAAGTCGGCGCCCAGCGGGCGGTAGCGGTTGGGAGGCCGGGGAATGGTGGAAATGTAGAGATCCAGCGCCTGGAGCTCATCCGGGGTGAACGGCTGGATGCGGGTGAAAAACACCGCCAGCCGCGGGCCGCACTGCCGCTGGAGCGACGGATTCGTGCCTTCCCACTTGAACGGCGCCGTGTCGAGAATCCCCCGCAGCGTCCGGTTGTCCACCGGGCTGATGCCGATGCCGTCCGGCTCGATGTCATAGGTGAGCCCGTCCACGTGACCGTCGGGATGACAGGTGTGGCAGGAGAACTGCCGCTGGAAGGTGATGTTCGCGCTGTGAAAGAGCCGCTCGCCGAGGCGAACTTTCGTAATACTCTTCGGACCGCCCAGATCGACGCGGCTTACTTCTTTCATCTGCCTCAGGTCGATTACCGAAAGCGAATCGTCCAGGGCGTCGGCCACGAAGGCGGTGCGGGAATCGGGAGTGACCAGGACGCCGCGCGGGCTGCGGCCCACCGGGATGTGCTTGATGACGAACTCGGTGGGCTTGCCCAGGTGATTGGGAAGGACGTGGGCGCGCTCATAAGGCGTCGAGCGCCGGATCAGGGACACCAGCCGGCTGATATCGATCACCGCCACCCGGTCGGACCCGGAACTGGTCACCAGCCCGTAGCGGCCATCCGGCGTGATCGCGACGTCGGTGGGATCGGGGAAGCAGAGGCCCGGCTCGTCCAGCAAAAGCTGGTCCGTCTTGCCGTCACGCCAGACCACGCAGATGCCGTTGGTAATGGTCCAGCCCTGCAACAGCCGCGTCATCGGAACCAGGTTCTTGCTGCGATTCATGGTGGTCAGGGCGAACTCGCCGCTGGGGTGCCAGGCAACGCCCATCAGGAGGTTCGCGCCGGCGGCCACGTGACGGTCATCGACCACGGCACGGCCGGTGTCGATGTCGGTAATCTCGGCCATCGAGGGCGTGCGGAAGGGGACAAATCGCGACAGTGCGTGCGTGACCAGGAGGTGACGCCCGTCCGGCGAAAGCGCCAGCGACCATGGCCGGCGGCTGGCGGTAAGGTTCTTGACCCACTGGTAGGAGTGCGCGTCGATTACCGAGATATCGTCCGAGCCGCCGTTGACAACATAGAGGTGTTTACCTTCCGCATCGGTGAGCAGTCCATGCGGTTCGTCACCGGCCTCGAAGACCGTCGTCACCTTGCGGCTGGCCGGGTCGATGACCGAGACGGTGTCGTCAAACATGTTGGAAACGAAGACGACGCGTCCGTCGGGCAGGAAGGTCACGTCCTCAGGCTGCCCGCCCACCGGGATCTCGGCCACTTTCTTCCGCGCGGCGACATCCACCACGGCCACCGAGTCCGAACCGGAACAGGTGACGTAGATTTCCCGTCCGTCCGGGCTCAAGGCAAGGTTGAGCGGGGTTTTATAGCGCGGCTCGCTCGCCGTCTTCGGAAGGTGGGTCGGGTGGGCAATCATCTTCATCTTGGCCTGGAACCAGTTCTGGTCGGCCTTCTGGTGGCACTGCTGGCAAGCGGCCAACCCGGGCATCTTCAATCCGCTGGCGCGGGCTGCCTGGGGATCGCGCATGATCGCTTCCGCCATGTACTCGCTTCCCCGCCCATGGCAGGCCTCGCACCCAACGCCCTCGTCGGCATAAAACGAATCCATCAACGCTTCCGCCGGAGCGGTGGCCGCGGGGGAATGGCACTTCAGGCACTCCGGCGACCTCTGCGGATCTTTTCCAGGCCCGAGCCGCTTCTCCGCCCGTTTCCATGCGTCGGGGGTACCCAGCGCCGCCCAGGCCCGCGCGTGGGCGCTCCGCCGCCATAAGCTCCACTGGTAACCGGAGCCGGCGCCCCGGTGACAGCTCCGGCAAGTAGTCGAGCCCACGTACTTCGGTCCCTTCCGTTTCTGGGCTTTGGCGGGCGCCGGGGCGGGGGCCGGCATCATCGGCTTGTCGGGCGCGGGGTGGGCAATCTTCTGCAAACCCTTCTGAACATCGAAGACCGGGGAACCAAGCACGGCGACGTGCGTTCCTTTTTCCTTATGACAGTTCTCGCAGGTCTCGGGGCCCGGCATCCGCAGGCCCGCCTTCATCGCGGCCTCCGGGTCCCGCATGACGCCGGCGTCCATGTACTCGCTCCCCGGGCCATGGCAACTCTCGCACTGGACCCCGTCCTCGACGTGGAAGGTGTCATCCTTTTCCCAGTCCTCGGCCTGGGCCCCGCTGGAATGGCAGCCCAGGCAGGTAAAGGCTTCCTGGGGTTCCTGCCGGATGCCGCTGAGTTTGGCGATCTGCTTCGAGTCGGGCCGGGCCAGCGCAGCGTAGGCCCGGCTGTGTTTGGAGTGTAGCCAGAGGCTGAACTGGTGGCCCATGCCCGGCCCGGAGTGGCACTTCCCGCAAACCCGGGCGCCGACATATACCGGTTCCTCACCGGCGCCAGACGCCGCCGGGGCCAGCGCCGCCAGCAGACCGGCCAGGGAAAACATGAGAACTGAATTTCGCATCATTTGCCGGCTCCGTTTTCGCGCCACCGGTGAACCAGTTTGAGTATTTGGTTCGCCTTGACGTTCCTGACCGTTTGCACCTCCCCGTCCGGCCAGCGGATTTGGACTGCATCGGCCATGCCGGCCTTCCCCAGCCCGAAGTGGAGGCGCGGGTCGCACTGGGAGAGGTACCCACGGACGGGCACGAGGTCCTCGATCTGTTGCAAACCGCCGGTGACAACCATCACGCGGGCTCCGATCGCATAACGGGAGCCGGTGGGAAACTGAAGCCGGGCATCCACTTTCAGCCAGTTGTTGCGGTTGCCGCCGTCGTTGCGGAGCAGGTTAGGGTGGTCATTAAGATTGACCACCAGCACGTCGAGGTCGCCGTCGTTGTCGTAGTCGCCGTAGGCGGCTCCCCGGCCCACGTACTTCCGCCGGAAGAACGGGCCGGACTCGTCGGAGACATCCTCGAAGGTGCCGCCGCCCTTGTTCCGGACCAGGGTGTCTTCCTCCACATATTCGTGGTGGGCGTTGCCGTGGGTGGTGTACAGATCCAGCCAGCCGTCGTTGTCGTAATCGAACAGGACCGGCCCCCAACTGGTGTACTGCCCCATCACCACCGACAGGCCGACGGCCTGGGTATGAAAATCAAAGCCATTCTTGCTACCCGTCAGCAGGGTGCAATAGCGCAGATCAGGAATGAAGACATCGAGCCAGCCGTCGCGGTTGATATCGCCGACCGAGGGTCCCATCGAGGCGACGTTCTGGCCGTTCTCTCCGTAAGCGAGGTTGAGTTCGAGCGCGCGGTCGGTGAACGTGCCGTCGGGGTTCCGCTCCCAGTAATAGTTTTCCGTGGCGTCGTTGGTGACGTAGATGCCCAGCCGGCCCGAGTTGGTCAAGTCGGCCGCGGTGACGCTCATGGCGCGGCCGTCTTCGGTGAACATTGCTTCCTCGCGGGTCACATCCGTGAAGGTGCCGTCGCCGTTGTTGCGGTACAGTGCATCCGGCTCGCTGGTGTAGCTCAGCGGACCCGGGTAGCCGTTGGCGGCGTAAAAGTCACGGAACTTGCCGTCGTCATACTGCAGGTAGTCGGCCACGTACACGTCAAGCCAGCCGTCGTCGTTGTAGTCGAGCCAGACGGCGTGAAGGCTCCAGCGGGCCAGATCGAGACCGGACTGTTTGGAGACGTCGGTGAAGGTGCCGTCGCCGTTGTTGCGATACAGCACGTTCGGACCGTAGTTCAAAACGTAAAGGTCGACATCGCCGTCATTATCGTAGTCCGCCGCCGAGCAGCCGGTGGTGAAGGTCTTGTCGCCGGTGCCGCTCGGCCCGGTCACGTCCGTGAAGGTGCCGTCGCCGTTGTTATGGTACAAATGATTCATCAGGCGGCCGCGGAGACGCCGTCCGCGGTTATCGCTCACGCCCCGGGTCCAGGCGCCGTTGGCGAAGTAGATGTCGAGAAACCCGTCGTTGTCATAGTCGAAAAAGCAGGCGCCGGCGCCGGTGCCCTCCACGATGTTGTCCAGTTCCAGGTCCCCGTAGCTGTGCTTGAAATCGATGCCGGAGGACTGGGCGATGTCGGTGAATACCGGCAGCTCGGCGGCGCTGCCGGTCAACGTCAAGCTGAGCAAAGCCGCCAGGCACCACCTCCATCGGCGGCTCATCCGCCACCGGCCGCGAGCGCGACTGCCTCGAGAGGCCCGCTCCAGGGGAGCTTTGCTTTCGTCTCGCAGCATCATTCCGCTCCCAGATCCACCCATCTAATGATGAGTCGTCTTTCGTCGTCGGTCAACGGCTCGGCACCGTCCGGGGGCATCCGGTCGAGGGAGGCCGGGGCCGGTTCCCGGTCCCACGGCCGGGAGGTGTTGCGGCCGAACAGCCGCCAGATGAGCGGGCTGGTGCGCGCGGTGGCCCGGGTGAACCGCCGGAAGTCATTGAATTGATTGAGCCGGGGCGCTCCGGCTCCGCCGTGGCAGGCCGCGGTGGCGCATTTGTTTTCCACGATCGGCCGCACGTTCTTTTCAAAGGTAACGCGCCAGCGCCTCTCCGGCGGCAGCGTAAGATTCGCCGAGGGCTTTTTCAGCGCGTCCACCATCCGGTTCTCCGGCGTCAGCTCCCCGTCCTCGTGGCAGCCGATGCAGCCGCGGGGCTCCTTGTTCCGGACCCAAATCCAGGAGCAAGTCCGCAAGGCCATTCCGTCCTGGTCTACCAATTGAAGCTGGATGGGAATGTTGGCGGGCACACGGACGTTGAACGAGCCGTCCGGTTCCACATTGATTTCGCCAAGCAATCGCGTGGCGGGCGGCGGGGGCTCGCTGTTCCCGCCGTCGCCGACTCTCGGCAGCCCTTCCACCACGCGCAGGCGTTTCGCCGAACCAGGAGGCATCCATCGCCGGTCCGGA
Source organism: uncultured Solibacteraceae bacterium (assembly GCA_964644025.1). Lineage (GTDB taxonomy): Bacteria > Acidobacteriota > Terriglobia > Bryobacterales > Bryobacteraceae > CAZXVW01. The sequence goes on from CAZXVW010000116.1 coordinate 11,364, forward strand.
AAATCTGTCGTGTAGACATTCAGGCAATACAGGATGCCGTTCGGATCCTGTTCGTTCACCACCGAACTGCGGCCGTCCGGCATCGGGCGCGGGGCCAGCAATTTCGCCTGGATGTCGTGATATCGCGGGTCATCGTAAACGGGCGAGGCCTTGCCCGTGGCGGGGTCGAAGCGGAAAATTCCGTACGTGCCGCTGCCATCGGCCGGCCGGCGGGAAACCAGAATCTGCCCGCCGGGAAGCGGAGACGGGGAACAGTACAGCCCGTCCGATGGCTTCGAGAGCCGCCGGTAGGAGTGCAGGTTCCTGCGCAGGGAGACCGCCGCCAGCGTGCCCGCCCCGCCGGGCTGCGGTTTGCCGCTTTCGACGAACACCGCCAGGCGCGTGCTGGTGACGCACGGCATCCGCTTCCACGGGGCTCCCTCGTCAGCCGAGAACACCGCGTAGTCGGTGCCGTCCAGGTTCAGTCCAAACAAGGCCGAACGGTCGCGCGGCCCGGTTTCCAAACGGTGGCTCTGGCGCCCGGAGAACAACATACGCCCGTCGGGCATCAGGAAGGGGTCCGCGTCTCCGTACGGATTGAAGGTGATGCGCCGCACGGCGGTCCCATCGAGCTTCGCCGAGTAGAGATTGGCTGGCTGCCCGGGTGGCGAGCCCACAAAGCTGATCTGGCGCCACGGCTTGTCACTGGTGATTACGTAAAGCGTGGACTGGTAGATGGGGTTGCGGCAGTTCATCGCCTCCTTCGTAATGCGCCGGACGCCGCTGCCATCGGCTCCCATTTCGTACACCTGCCAGTATTCGTCCGGCCGGCGCTTGCCGGAGAACAGGATTCGCTTCCCGTCGAAAGAAACGTCCGGGTCGCGCGCGCTGAAAAACCCCTGGGAGAGCACCTCAACAGAACCGCCAGGCCGCCGGCGAACCAGCCGGGCGCGGGGTTCGCGACCCACCGCGGAGGAGGATGGGCCGGCTTCCAATTGCGTGAAGACAATGTCCAGTTCCCGGCCTGCCGGCGGCCTCTGGCCGGCAACCGGGGCCGCCGCCAGCGCGCAAACAGCCAGCAATAAGAGAGTATCCAGACCGCCGAAATGCTGGCGGTCCATCACTGTTCCAGGCATTTTTCCATGCCGCGCCCACGAACACTGTCCACGAAGAATCAGCCTCCCCCCTCTAGCTGGATCACCATAGAGTATACCGGACAGCCCGCCCTCCAGTAAATCGAGCCAGCAGCGGCATTTCGTAATCGCCCGTATGGGGTTTCGGAGTACAGTTGAGAAGGCCGAAGGACCGGGGCCCGGTGGCGGCCGCGAGTTTCACCGAGTGAGGGCAAAATTGCCATTGCTTTGGCGATGGCCCTGCCGAAGAGAGCAAGACGTTCATCGGCGGCCGGCGACGAGGTCCGGCTTGATTTCATAACCGCCATCCTTAAACCTGTCCGTCTTTGCCGAGGGCCGCATTGCGCCTTCGCCGGCTGAGCGCAGTGGACCGTAGAGCGCAGGCGCCGCGTGAAGGCAGATACGCTGTTGTCCGGGCGTATGCCTGTCAGGCCAGATCAAGAACGAGGTGTCCCAGGCCATTACGGGGAGATAGATCGATGCCCGCTGGAGAAAGGGGCCGGACGTCACGGTGGCGCCGGGATCGTGGAATCACCTCACGAAGAACACCGGGCGCTCCGCCCCGCCCGCTATTTCACCTTGGCCGCGAGCCATTCCAGCGCACCTGGAGTCGCCTCCCACGCCGCCCTGTTTCCGTGGACATAAACGACGGCCTCGTTCTCGTCGCCGAAGCCATAATAACCGGGAAGAGAGCGGGGCATCCTCTTGCGGCCGAGAAGATAGGGGGGCACGTGTTTGTTCTCGCCGAGGGCGGCTTTCAGCGACTTGACGGCGGCCGCCGACTCGCCTTGTTTTCGGAAATCCAGCAGAGCACGCGAGTACATCCATGCGGCCATGCCGTCTCCTTCGTACTGCCGGAACAGCTTTTCCGCTTCCCCGTCGCGGCCAAGCTCGATGAGGCACGGCATCAGCAGGTCACGAATGCCCTGGTTGTCGTTGGGGTTGAGCCGCAGCAGGTCCCAATAATGCTCGACGGCCTCTTCACGCTGACCGGCCTTCCAGAGGCTCTGCGCCAAGCCGGCGCGGGCCCGCATGTAAGGCCGCGTCTCCAGGAGACCCCAGAAGTATCCGGCATCTTCCTTGAACGTCTTCTTGCCGAGCGCCCGTTCGCCCGCCTCTACGCCTTTCCGATAAAGGTCAAGGACTTCTTCGAGCGATTCCGCCGTCTCTTCGGCTAGGAGGTTGTAAGCATCCGCGCAGTCGGGAGATACTTCGAGCGCCTTCCTGGCCAGAGCGACCGCGCGCTGTCGCGTCGGGGCCTCCCAGGCGTCGTACATGATCTCCTGGGCCTCGTCCACGGCGCTCCGCCTGCCCCGGCCCATGCCGCCGAGGCCGCTCAGCAGACCTTCCATCGACTGCAAGGAGGGCAGCGATTCCACCGGCACGGAGTTGGAAAGTCCTTGCTTGGTTCTCTTCTTCGCCGTCTTTTTCTTTTTCGCGGGCTTTTTCTTGCTCATCGGCTTTCCTTCAGGCGGTCCATGACCGTGTCCCGAACTTTCTTGGCCAGTGAAATGGCATTTTCGGTTTCCTGCTGCGAAGGTTCGGGTATGTCACCCGGATAGCGAACCTCGACCCCGTAGGGCGTCAAGGCCGTTGCGGGCAAGAGCTCCGTCGCCAATTCCTCGTCAACCGTTTTAACCAGGTTGAGCATCTCCCTGATGCTGTGCGTCTTGGGAAACTCTACCTGCCGCCGCGTCAGATAGGCCTTCAAGTATTTCTCGGCGCCTTGTTGTGAATGGAAGCATGAGGGATAGAGCAGTGGCGGGTCCTGTGACAGAAGGGCCTCTGCGGATGTGATGTCCTGGTCGGCCTTGTAAATCCATTCACCGACGATCTTGCGGA
>CAZXVW010000117.1:0-14275 GCA_964644025.1 uncultured Solibacteraceae bacterium
GCCCCTCGCCGTTCGGCGGCAGCACCTGCTCAGGCACCCGCATGAAATTCTCCGGATGCAGCAAGCTTGCCACAGAGATGTCTTCGTCAATAGCGTCCCAGTGAATGCCGATGCCCCCGCCGATCAGTTCCCAATCGGATCGCTGTCGGGGTGAGGCAGCCGCCAGCCGCGGGAACCAGACCACGGGCACCGAAACCACGCGCCCGTCGGACAGCGTCACCCTCAGTTCGTCGCCCGAGCAGGCGACGTCGACCGCCACGGCTTCAGCTCTCTCCACCAAAGTACTCATGCCATTTCTCCCGGAAGAAGTGCCGTCTCTCCACTACCACCTGCTGGATCCTGGTCAGCTCGTGAGCGCGAAACCCTCTCACATTGGCCACCGATACCGGCTCCAGCCAGAACTTGGCATAACGACCGCCCTGCGCAACGTGGACATGCGGCGCTTCGCGTCCCTCCATGCTGAAAAAGAAGAACCGGTACCCGCGAACTTTCAGCAGAGTGGGCACTTTATAAGTCTACCGCGTCAACTCTGGATGCTGAACGCGGTTCCGGTGCGCTTGACCGGACGGTAGAGCGTGTCGCGTTCCACCGGTTCGCGGCCTGCTTCCCGGATCAGGCGGACCAGATCTTCGCGCCGCAAGGAGCGCCGGGTAGCGGCCCCCGCATCGTGGTAGATCTTCTCCTCCACCACGGTGCCGTCGATGTCGTCGGCGCCGAAACGCTGCGCCAGTTGCGCGATGCGCGGCGTCAGCATCACCCAGTAGGCCTTGATGTGCGGAATATTATCCAACAAAAGACGGGAGACGGCGATGTTCTTCAGGTCCGCGAATCCGGTGGACGGCGGAATGTGCGCCAGCGCCGTGTGGAGCGGGTGGAACGCCAGCGGGATGAAAGCGACGAAGCCGCCCGTCTCGTCCTGCAGCGCCCGCAGCCGCAGGAGATGGTCCACACGGTCTTCGTCGTTTTCGATGTGGCCGTACAGCATGGTGCAGTTGGACTTGATGCCGAGCTGATGGGCCTGGCGGGCCACCGCCAACCACTCGCCGCCGTCGATCTTGTGATCGCAAATGACGCGGCGCACCCGTTCGGCGAAGATCTCCGCTCCGCCACCCGGAATCGAATCGAGCCCTGCCTCCCGGAGCCGCTCGAGCGTTTCCCGGACCGAAATCTTGCTCCGGCGCGCCAGGTAGGCGATCTCGACCATGGTCAGCGCTTTCAGGTGCACCTTCGGGTAGCGCTGCTTCAGCCCGCGCAGCATCTCGCAGTACCAGTCCAGCGTCAGCGTGGGATGCAGGCCGCCCACGATGTGAAACTCGGTCACCGCCTCCGAATAGCCCTTCGCGGCTGTCTCCCAGACCTCGTCGAGTGACATCGTGTAAGCGTCCGGGTCCTTGATCTTCTTGCCGAAAGCGCACAGCCGGCAACTGGCCACGCAGACGTTGGTGGGATTGATGTGCCGGTTCACGTTGAAGTAGGTGACGCCGCCGTGCAGGCGCTCCCGCACCAGGTTGGCCAGATACCCCAGGCCCAGCAGATCCGGCGTCCGGTAAAGCAGCAGGCCCTCGTCGTAATCCAGCCGCCGGCCGTCGCGGACCTTATCGAGCAGCGGCGCCAGGCGCGGATCCTCGAACACAGGCTGCTTCATCAAACCGCCCTCCGGATGAGAAAGATGTCGGCCGCCCAGAAGAAGAAGAATAGCACGCTGACGTAGCCGTTCATGGTGAAGAAGGCGGCGTCCACCCGGGACAGGTCATCGGCCTTCACCAGCCGGTGCTCCCAGCCGAGCAGCACCGCCACCGTGGCCACCCCGGCCAGGCTGATGGCGCCCAACTGAAAGCTGAGCACCAGCGCCAGCAGGCAGGCCAGCATGATGAGGTGGAACAGGCGGGCGATCCACAACGCTGCGCGGATGCCAAACCGGCGAGGGAGGCTGAACAGTCCCGCCGACAGGTCGAACTCGTAATCCTGGCAAGCGTAGATAATGTCGAAGCCCGCGGTCCAGAAGGTCACCGCCGCCGTCAACCACAGGATCCTGGCGTCCAGCGAGCCGGTCATGGCGATCCAGGCCGCCGCGGGTGAGATGCCGAGGGAAAAGCCCAGCACGAGGTGCGAGAGCGAGGTGAACCGCTTGGTGTAAGAGTAAAGCAACACGATGGCCAGCGCCAGCGGCGCCAGCTTGAAGCAGAGAGGGTTCAGCGCCTTCGCCGCCACCAGGAACAGGGCCGCGGCGGCCGCCAAAAACAGCCAGGCGAAGCCCTTGCTCAGAGTGCCCGCCGGGAGATGGCGCCCCCGGGTGCGCGGGTTGCGCGCGTCGAGTTCGGCATCCAGTATCCGGTTGAAGGTCATGGCCGCCGAACGCGCCCCGACCATCGCCACCACGATCCAGGAGAGCCGCCACGCCAGGTTGCCGGTGGCGAAACCCTGTTCCCGCAAGGCGAGCAGCGCCGCGGTCAGCGCGAACGGCAAGGCGAACACCGAGTGCTCGAACTTGATCATCTCCAGCGTCAGCCAGATCTTGTTCAGGATGCCGCGAGCCATGGAAACGCCCGGCCTCCCCCGGTGTTCCGCGGCGCGGGGGTGCGGAGGAAGGCCGGTTACGGTTACCATTTTAGTTCATGGGACAGCGATGGCTGGTTGCGGTGACGGCGATGGCGGTCGCTCTGGCTTGTCCGGGCTGCGGGGAGAAAACCGTCACCATGGAGGAGTTCAACACGCGCACGGTGACGCTGCCGGACGGCTTCCAGGTGCGGGCCGAGGTGATGATGCACCCCGAAGACATGCTGCGGGGAATGATGTTCCGGGAATCATTGCCGGAGGGCCGCGGCATGCTGTTTATCCATGGTGAGCCGGGGCTGTACCCGTATTGGATGTACCAGGTGCGGATTCCCCTGGATATCCTCTGGCTGGACCACAACGGCAAGATCGTGGAGATATCCGCCGATACTCCACCATGCAAGACCGATGCCAATTCATGCCCGAACTACGGCGGACACGAGCTGGCGCTCGCCGTGCTGGAACTGCCGGCCGGCAGCGTAAAGAAGCATAACCTGAAAGTGGGCATGACGGTGCGATTCTAAGGGAACGGAATTCCGAGAATGGACAAAGGCCGCCTGCGCGATCTTCTGGAGGAAGTTCGAACCGGCCGCACCGACATCGACGCGGCGATCGAGCGGTTGCGGCATCTGCCGTTCGAGGATCTCGGCTTCGCCAAGATCGACCACCACCGCGCCCTCCGCCAGGGCATGCCCGAGGTGATTTTCGCCCAGGGCAAGACATCGGGTGAGGTTCTCGAAATTGCCGCCAGTCTGCTGAAGCGCAGCCGCAACCTGCTGGCGACCCGGGTGGAGGAAACGACCGCCGCACTGCTTCGCCAGCACATTCCGCAGGCGGAGTACTTCCCCCGCTCGCGCACCCTGCGGGTCTGGGAGGACCGAACCATTCACGGCAAAGGCGCCATTGCGGTGGTTTGCGCCGGGACCAGCGACATTCCCGTGGCCGAAGAGGCGCAGGTCACCGCCGAGGTGATGGGCAACGTGGTGGAAACGGTCTTCGACGTGGGAGTGGCCGGCATCCACCGCCTGATGAGCCATGCCGGGCGGCTGGCCAAGGCGCGGGTGGTGGTAGTGTGCGCCGGCATGGAAGGCGCCCTGCCGAGCGTGGTGGGAGGGCTGGTTTCCTGCCCGGTGATTGCGGTTCCCACCAGCATCGGCTATGGGGCGAGCTTTCGGGGGCTGGCGGCGCTGCTGGCCATGCTGAACAGTTGCGCCAGCAACGTCACGGTAGTGAATATCGACAACGGCTTCGGCGCGGGCTACGTCGCCAGCCTCATCAACCGGCTTTGAGCGGCCGGTGGCGGCTCGCCCGCCTACGCCCGGGCCGCCGCCGGAACATCGGTCGTTTCCTCGACAAACAGGTAGAATTCAAACAAGGGCTGCGCCTCACCCCGGCCCCACCGGTTCATCTTCCAGCGGGCCTTCAAGAAGCCGATCTCGGGATGTTTTGACAGATCGAGCAGAATTGCATACGTGCCACAGTAAAACTTCTGCGGAAACGAGATCAGGGGTTTGGCGTCCCAGTTCTCGCCATCGGCCGAACCCAGGATGGCGACATCGAGGCTCTCCTGCTCGATGATCCGGGTGATGCCGAGCGTGAGCGAAATCACTTTTCCCTGCGACGGGCCGAGTTCGAGCACATTCGATTCGCCGTTGGAGCGTTGCTCGCTTTCCGGTACCAGGAAGTTTGGCAGCATGTCGCCTCCGCCGGCTCCGGCCACGGCGACCACCAGCACGGAATCTGTCATAAATCGCGCGTAACCGTCGGCCGGCTTCTTCCAGCGTCTCATATTTGTGAAAAAAACGAAAGTGGAACGCTGAGGGGGCAAGGCTGCCCGCCGGCGCCGCGTGGCGCGGCGCCGCAACAGCGAATTCACTCTAACCTATCGGCCATTTTCCGCCGAACAGTAGATTATGGCGCAGTGGGCCGGCTCCAGGCTGGGCGACTACGAGATCCTTGCCGCTCTGGGCGCCGGTGCCGCCGGCGAGGTGTTCAAGGTCCGCCACGTTCTCACCGGCCGCATCGAAGCCATCAAGGTTCTGCACCCGGGGCGCGCCGACTCTCCCGAGGAAACCGAACGCTTCCTCCGCGAAATCCAATTGCAGGCCAGCCTTCAGCATCTGAATATCGCCGCCGTCTATAACGCCTACCGGGCCGCGGGCCGGCTGGTAATGGTGATGGAGTTCGTCGACGGACGCAGCCTGCGGCAGATCCTTGACGCAGCTCCGGTGAGCCTTGATTTCGCCCTCGACGTGGCCGGCCAGGCGCTGGCGGCGCTGGAGCATGCGCATGCCCACAACATGATTCATCGGGACATCAAGCCGGAAAACATCCTGGTGCGGAGTGACGGGGTCGTGAAGCTGACCGACTTCGGGCTGGCGAAGAGTCCGGAGGCGGCGAACCTCACGCACACCGCCGCGCCGCTGGGCTCGCTGTGGTACATTTCCCCGGAACAGGTCCGGGCGGTCAAGACGATCGACGCACGGACCGACCTTTACTCGATGGGGGCCGTCCTTTACGAACTGGTGACCGGGCGCCCACCCTTCGAGGCCGACAGCGCCTACGAACTGATGAAGGCCCACGTCGAGACCGTTCCCCGGCCGCCGATGGAGCGAAACCGGCAGGTTCCCCCGCTGCTCAACGACGCCATTCTCACCGCCCTGCGAAAGAACCCGGCGCAGCGTTTTGCTTCGGCGACCGAATTTCGCCGTGTCCTCGAAAAAGTGCCGCGGCGCCGGGCGGCCGCCGGGCATCCCCTTCCTGTGGGCCCGCCGCCGGGCTCCCGCCGGCGCATCTCCCGCCGCGCGGCGGCTGCAGCGGCCGGTGTGGCGCTGGGAATCGGCTGTGCGGCTACTCTCAGTCTCACCGGCTGGCCACCACGAACCAGGGTTCCGGCGCTGGAACCGCCCGCCATGACACGGGCGATTCGCCCGCCGGAATTCGCCTACCAGCGCAGTCGGAAGCCACCGGGTCCGGAACCGGAGGCCACGCCGGCAGCAGCGCCGGTTCGGCAGGGAGCCAGATACACAGCGCAGCCGGAAGGTCCCGCCGGGCGGCCTGCGCGCCAGCCCGCCCCGCCACCGCCCGGCGTTCCGGCGGAGGTAACGATGGCCAAAACGGAATCCCCGCCACCTCCGCCGTTACCAGCACCCCAGATTGACGCCACGCCGACAGAGCCGGCTTTTCCTTCGCCTGCGCCCTCAGCCGCGGTGGCCCCGGAACCAGCTCTGGCGCTGATGATCAGGCTTCATGCCGGAGCGGGCGCGGAATCAGTGGTGTTCGGGCCCGGCGGCGTCCACCTGGCCGCGTTCAGCCGTGACCGGGTCACGGTTTGGGAGCTGCTTTCGGAGGCCAAGCGCTACGAACTCACCGACCCACCGGGAGGAGTGACCGCGGTGGCCTTCTCTGGTGACGGGCGGGAGTTGTTCACCGGTAACGGGGACGGTACCGTCCGGATCTGGGCGCTGGATGAGCAACGCGAAATCGCCATGCTCGGGCACGAAAGCGGCGTCAGGGCTCTCGCCCTGCCAAAGGACGGGAATGTGCTGCTGGTCAGCCTCGATGACAAGAGCGTGCGCGTGTGGCGGAAAGACCCGGCCACAGGGGGGTACAAGAGAGCCTACCGCCCGCTGAAAGGTTCGAAGAGGCCGCCCGCGGCCCTGGCCTACAGTGCGAAGGCGAACTTGCTGGCCGGCGCGACGGCCAACAAGGACCTTGTTCTGTGGAGGGCTTTTGGTGGCAAAGCTCTCCGTGTTCCGGGACTCGAGCAGGGCACCACGGCCGTCTCGATCCGGCCGCCGGGCGACTTGTTAGCAGCGGCCGGACCCGGCGGGGTGGCGCTGTGGCAGCTCCCGGAGAGGCTGCGCATCCTTACCCTGCCCACTGGCGGGCAGGTCCACGCTCTGGCCTTTCTGCCCGCCGGGCGTTGCCTGGCGGTGGCGGCCGGGGGGCGGACGGTCCGGCTCTGGGACGTGATCGAGGCCACGCCCGTCGCCGAGGCCGTCGCGCCCGCGCTGATCCGGGGAGTATGCTTGAGCCGCGATGGCAAGCGGGTTGCTGCGGTGGACGCCGGCGGAGAGGTCTCCGTTTGGCAGTTGAATGAAGCGGGCGCCGCAGTGGTGGACCGGCCGCTCGCGCCGGAAGAGCTGGAGGCCCGGGTGCAGGCGGCGGAAAAGGCCCCGCCGGCGGCGAAGAAGAGAAACCTGTTCCGCCGCCTTCTGAACACCCTGAGAAAGTAGCGCGCGGTTTGGGACTCGGTGCGGCCGGGAAACGCCTTTACTGGTTCAACAGAAGCAACCCGCCCAGAAACAGCGCCAGCCCGAGACCGAATCCGATCAGAGCGATCCCCAGGGTCTTGGCCGGCTCGGAGGACCCGGCGTCCCACTCGCTGGCAGCCACGCTGGAGATGACCTCCGGGCTTTTCAGTGGCTCCGGCTCCGGCAACGGCGGTGGCGCAACCGGCGCGGGTTCTTCGGCGAGCTCAGCCGTGGCGGCCGGTTCCGCCAGATCCTCCTCCCTCTCCCGGACAGTCTGCACCAGTTCCCGGCGGAAGTCCGCTGCTGCCTGGTACCGCTGGCCGGGATCCTTGGCCAGGGCGCGCATCACCACCGCATCGACTTCCGGAGGCACGGTCTCATTCAACCGGCTCGGCGGTTTCAGTCCTTGCTCCACCTGGGCGAGCATGACGTCAAAATGGCTGTCGCCCTCGAAAGGCCTCTTCCCGGTGATGGCCTCGTATAGAACGACGCCGACGGCGTACAGGTCACTTCGCTCATCGGCGTGGGCCAGTCCCCTTATCTGTTCCGGGGCCATATAGTGGACCGAGCCGAGAGTGACGCCGGCCCGCGTGAGCCGCAGATCGGCAGCGCCCCGCGCCAGGTCGAAGCCGGTGAGCTTAACAATTCCGCTCTCAGTAATCAGCAGGTTGTCCGAGGTGATATTCCGGTGAACCACTCCCTGTCCGTGGGCGTATTCCAGGGCCAAAAGAGCCTGGCCGATATAGTCCACCGCGCGGTACACCCCCAGCGGTCCGCCGGCCAGCTTGCTGGCGAGCGACTCACCTTCAATCCACTCCCGGGTCATCGTCAGATCCCCGCCGACGTAGCGGGCCGAATAGAACTGAGCGATGTTCGGATGTTTCAAGCGGGCGTGGAGACGGGCTTCCCGGAGGAACCGCTCGACGGTCTCCTCGTTTCTGGCGGGCCCCCCCGGCACCAGCTTCAGGTATTCGAGCCGCCCGGTGATCATGTCCCGGACCAGGTACGCCACGTTCGGCCCGGAGGAACTCAGCACCCGGAGGAACTCTACTCCGTCGAGCTGCTGTCCTACTGAGAATTTCATCGCCGCTGCAGGGGACTTCCCGATCTCACCGGAAGTAGCCGCCCTTCCCTTCTCTTCACAAGAGTTCGCCATCGAGGTGATCGACTGGTGCAGGCCGGCTAACCATCCAGGAAATCTCTGAATCCGCTTCCCGGGATTACCTTACGACCACAAATTTTGGGACTATGCCCGTCACCCGATTTCGCTGCGCGGCGGGCTCGCCCTCGCGGACGCTCCGCGCCAAGGCCGGGGAAGGGCTGCGGTGGCCTGGCTTGCCGCTTACTTGATCACCACGGTGACGACGTTTGCCGTCTTGCCGTCCACGGTCACGACGATGTCCACCTCGCCGGCGCGGGCCAGTGACTGTGGCAGCGGCCCGAGATTGATTTGTTGCACCCCGACGAACTCCGGACTGGGAACCGGCCCTTGCGCGTCCACGGGCACTCCGCCCACGGTGGCCGTGGCCGGTCCTGTTCCGGGACCCATCCCCGTGCAGTACAACGAGAGGTAAACGTCTCCCGGCGGCTGGTACAAGTCCAGCGGGATGCCGGTGCGGCTGCCCAGCGGTTCGGACGGGTCGAAGATCGGCTCAATGATCTGCGTGTGGTCCGGTTTCACCCGCACCGACAGGGCGGCGGCGACGCCCTTGCCGTCGGCGTTGGCGCTGAAGATGCCGGGCGTGGGCTCGTCGACCAGCGCGTAGCCGTACGTCACCGGCTCAGTGTTGGCGCCGCGGAACACCTCCACCTTCGCCAGCCCGGTAGCCATTCCCTCGGGCATCAGGTAGTTGATCTGCCCGGGCGAAACGAAGAATAGCGGAGCCAGCCGGGGCACACTGTTCACATCGGTCACCCGGACAGAGGTTCCGGCCAGCTCGGTGGGCAAGGGCAAATCGGCAGCCTGCTCGATGGTAGGAGCCAGTTGCGCTCCGTAGCCACTGGCGATCGCGCCCGGAGCAACCATCGGCCCGCCGCTGGCCGACAACACCGTCGCTATCGGCGGAGGATACGGCATCGCCTGCGGCACCACGCGGACCGGGGTGGTGAATTTGAATGGGAACAGGAGCGGGCTCGGGTAGGTGAGTTCCACGAAGAACGCCGTCCAGCCGGCCGCAGGCGCCGGAACCGTCACTTCGTAGACGCCGTTGCCCGAATCCGCCACCGGCGTACTGGTCCACGCCTGCCCGATGGTTTCCACCCGGAAATCACGGGCGGTGGGGTTGGTGGCCTGCCACAGCCGGACCCCGGTGGGCGGGTCCGTGGTTCTCACCACGATCCGGTTCGGGGCCGGGAATTCGTAGGAAAACCCGGGCCTGGGCGTGCCGGTGATGATCGAGGCGGCAAACGCCATTACGCTCTCGATCGCGTCGGTCCCCTCCAGCGAATGACCGGTGTTCGGCACGTAGCGAAGGTATTTCTCGCCGGGCAGATCGTCAAAGTAGAACTGGGAGGAGTCAGGCAGGAAGAACTCGTCTCCGGCGGCGTTCACGAGGAACTTGGGCATCGTCAGCCGCTCGCGGTATTCGTACGGGTCCACCATCCGCATCAGTTGGCCGAATCGTTCCGAGCCGATCCAGGCCATGATGCCGATGTCTTCGTAGTCCTGAACCGCCTCCGACCAGTGGCCGTACGCCTGGAAGTGGTGCCAGAAGGAGGGCTGGAGGTTCAGCAGGTCGATTACCGCGGGGATGACGGCCACGACGCGGGGATCGGTGGCGGCGGCGAGCCAGGCCGTCCAGCCGCGTTTGGACCCGCCGGTGACAATGAACTGGTTCACGGTGTAATTGCCGGCCTCGGGGCGGAAACAGAAATCCGTCACCGTATCCATGGCCCGCACCGCGCTCTTGGTCATCGGCAACTGGGCGGGCCAGGTCTCGTCGCCACCGTGCAGGAACTTATCCCAGGTGTAAGCGATAATCGCGTCTTCGGAGCGGGCGTGGGTCTCGTCGGTAAAGCTGAGTGGCTGGTTCGGCACCATCCGCAATTCAGCCACCACGGCGCCCGTCGCCGCCGCCAGAAGGCCCAGATCGGGATCGGCCGGACCGGGCGCCGGGTCGGAGTTGTCTCCACCGTTGATGATCAGCAACGCCGTGGTGCTGGTCACCTTCGCCGGGATGATCACCGACAGCCAGTGACCCCAAAACTCCCGGTCTACTTCTGCGAGGCTGCGCCATCTCTGGGACGTCATGTTCAGCACCCAAGTCGCGTAGCCGAAACCCGGGTAGCTGTTTTGAACCTCGTAACTATACGCCGGATCCGGAGTGCCGACGTAGGTGTCGAGACCGGTTGTCTGCTGCGTCTCCGCCGGGCCCGCCAGGAGGGCGAGCAGCAACAGAGCCACCCCCGGCGGGGAACGACGTCTGAGCCCCTGAGAGGCAAGCCGTCTCATCTCAAGACTCCTTGTTCGTTTTCTTAGCAGAGTTCTGTTTCGGCCGCGGCTTGGGCAGCGGCTTCCGCGGCAACATTTCCGGCCGGGTGGCTGCCTGGTAGGCGAAAGACGCCATGATGGCGGCCGCCTGCATCAGGTCGCCCGCCTGGGCGTGATCATACACGTCCATGTTGGTGTGGTGCGTGATCGGGCCGTACTCGAGCGGGTCCTGGATGAACTGGAAGCCGGGCAGGCCGACCGCGTCGAACGACAGGTGGTCCGTGCCGCCCGTGTTGCGGAGCGCCACCGTGGTGGCGCCCAGGTCGTGGAACGGCGCCAGCCATGCCGCGAAAACCGGGCGGAGCATGTCGTTGCCTTGGAGATAAATGCCGCGGATCTTTCCGCTGCCGTTGTCCAGATTGAAATAGGCGCTGAGCCTGGCGTGCTCGGGTTTGAGCACCATGGTTTCCGGGTCGGCGAAGTGCGCTTTCACGTATGCTTTCGAGCCGAGCAGGCCTTCTTCCTCGCCAGCCCACAGGGCGAGGCGGACGGTGCGGTCCATTTTGAGATTCAGCGCCTTCAGAATGCGCACCGCCTCCATCACCACGGCCACGCCCGCGCCGTTGTCGGTGGCGCCGGTCCCCCCGTGCCAGGAATCCAGATGCGCGCCCAGCATGACGATCTCGTCCTTCTTGTTTCCGCCCGGGATCTCCGCCACCACGTTACTGGTCTGCAAGTGGCGGTCGTCAATCCGCGCCTGGATGTTGAGTTCGAGCTTCACGGGTATTTTCTTCTCCAGCAGACGGACGATGCGGTTGTAATGTTCTGCGGTCAGTGCGGCCATGGGCGGCGGGACGGGGTCGCCCGGCTTGTAGGAACCGCCGCTGCTGCCGGCCACCAGCCCGGCCTCGCCCTTGTAGCTGATGCGGAGGACGGCGAGCGCGCCTTCGTCGCGGAGGAAGCGGTTGCGAGCGGCGGTGAATTTCCGGCGGGCTTCCGCCGGGCCGCGGCGTCGTGGCGGGGAAGGCGCCGGGGCTTGCCACCGGTTTTGCAGCTCCTCCGGCGTGTAGCGCTTGCCGGGGGGCTCGGTCCACAGCTTCAGCGGACGCGGCTCATCGATGAGAACGATCTTGCCCTTGAGCTTGCCCTTGTATTTCTCCAGGTCCTTTTGCTCCTTGAGCACGGCCAGAACCGGTTCGCCGGTAACGGGACCATCTGTGCCGGGAGTCCAGGCCAGCGGGAAACCGATCAGGGGGGCGTAGGCCGGCTCGAGCAGGTGCGCGGAGAAGCGGGAGTAGGTCCAGCCCTTGCCGAACCGCCACTTCTCGGTTCTCACATTTTCCAGTCCGTAGTCCCGGAGCCGCTTCATACACCACTCCACTGCCTTGCGGTAGCCCGGTGAGTTCGTGACCCGGGGGCCGTTCACATCGGCGAGATAGAAAAGATGGTCCATCACCTTTGAGTGGGCGAACGCCTCCGCCTTGATACGGTGGATGACGTCGAGGTCGACTTTCTCCGCCGCCACCAGCGGCAGGAGGAGGGCAATAACAGCAACGGAGGTAACAATACGTGAGCGTGTTTTCATGGTGTTCAAGATCCACAGCATAACACTCATCCACCCATGAGAATCGGAGCGGGGTGGACAGGTTCGGCGGCCGGCCGTCGAATTGGCGAAAATTTAGCGGACTGATAGTTTGACTTTGCGCCGGGCTACCAGACGCACCGGGCCCATCAGGCCGGAAGGCGGCAGGGGGTGGAAACCCTTCTCGCGGCGCTCAAAGCTAGCCCGGCCGCCGGTATAAATGCTGGCGGTCTTCCCGTAATGGGGCTCCAGCTCCGGGGGAACCTCCGGCAGCTTTTCCAACCCGGCCACGTGATTGATGAGCGTATTGGTTACCAGGATCTTCAGGTGGTTGGTCCCGGGACGCAGGTGACCGGTCACTTCCAGGCGGTAGGGCAGCATCCAGCATACCCCGGCCTGGTTGCCGTTGAGGATGACCTCGGCCACGTTGCCGACCGAGCCCATCTCCAGCACCAGCTCGTTATCCTCCCGGAGGTAATCCGCTGGGACATCAAAGTCCAGCTCGTAAGTGCCCGTCCCGGAGAAGTGCTTCGTGCGTTCGTCCTCGGTCCAGGAGGCCAGCTTGGAGGTCTGTATCTTCATGGGCGGAAAGCGGACGCCTTCCAACGTCAGCTTCCAGGTTCCCTGGATGGGAAGCGGGGCGGGGATATCCGTCACCGTGAGCTGGCCGCGCGCGCTGCCGGCGCCTCGCTCCACTTCCGCGGAATACTTTCCGTTGGCGGCGGCGATCCCGGTGACGGCGGCATCGGAAACCTCCGTCACCGCGGCCAGGTTGGTGTCAACGACGTGCGGCGGCGGCTCGCCCGGCCGGAAGACGATAAAGGTCGACTCCCAGGGCTCCAGGTCCATGGGAATCTCGACGCCGTCCTCGCGCACGCGGTAGCAGCAAACCGGAGAGACGGCAGCCGTGTACGGGTCCCACCGCTCCGGCCATTTCCCGGGCACCCGAAACGTGACCGGGAGCCGGCTGGGCTTGGGCTGAAGATTCGTCACGAAGTAGACGTCCAGCTCGTCGATCTTCCGGTGAATGAAGGTCAAGCCGTCGCTCTGCCGGTTTCCTTCCAGGGCGAAGTCCGGCGGCCGGTGGCGGCGCAGGGCGGCGAGCAACGCGTTCTGCGCCGGGGTGAGCGGCGGCGTGGGCGAATACGGCTGCTCCATCGGGCTGAACTCGCCCTGGACGATTTTGTATTCGGGCAGGAAATAGGTGCGGCCGCCGCCCGGGTGCTGCCGCCCTTTCCGGTCCGGGCCGAACAACTCCGCGACGATTTCCCGGACCCTGGCGTCCTTCCGGCGGTAATCGGCAAGCCCCACCGAACTCGCCGGCAGCTCGTCGAGCGCAATCAGAATCCCTCCGCCGCGGACAAACTCGCGCAGGAACTCGAGCGTCTTCAACGGCAGGGCGGTGATCTTCGGCAGGATCAGGAACCGGTAGGCGAGGTCGCGGACCCTGATTTCGCCGTCCTCGACGCGGGCCAGGTTCTGCAACACGTCGTCATTCACCGGCTCGTAATCGTAGCCGTTGGCGAGCAAGGTCTTCGGCACATTGCCGTAGGGCATGATGCGGCGGTTGGTGCCGAAGATCGTGCGCTGCGTCCAGACCGTCGCCTGGGGAGAATACAGCAGCACGTCGGCGGCGAACCGTCCCTGCCGCAGCAGGTAAGCGGCGCGGCTGATGTAAGCGGTCAGGTGATGGTAGTACTTCCACCAGGTGTTCCAGTGGCTGATGCGGTTGGCCCAGGGCACGTCGCGCGACGGCGCCACTTGCATTTCCGGCGAATAGACGTAGCCGTGATTGTAGAACTGCGTGACGCCGTCCCGCAGGAACGCGTCGGTGCCGATCTTCATGTCCTGGAGGCTGGTGCGGTAACGCTCGGGATGGGTGAAGGTGTAGGACTCCGCGGAGACGATTTCGCGCCCGTAGAAGTGCGCTCCGGCGGCGGTGGACTTGCGGGGATCGGCGATCGTCTCGAACCGGGCGGTAGTGACCTCGGTTTCCGGCCGCGGCGTCATGCCGGCGCCCCGGATGATCTCCTCAGTGAACCGGTAGTGCGGTTGGATGCGGGCCTGAACGCCGCGCTTGCCGGCCGATTCGATGAACGTCCGGAAAGCCGTCTCCAGGCCCAGCCAGTGGAGAAATTCGTTGACGTCGTAGCGAATCTTCGGCGTCAGCTCGCCGATGTCGAACCAGAGGGCCGGCAGGTAGCGGGTCAGGTCATAGCCCTTGTAGGCGCGGAACAGCTCCAGGGTATCCGTGCTCCACAGCAGCGAGTTCGGCAAGGGGTGAATCTCGAAGCTATCGCAGAAGAATGAGTCCACCGTTTTGCCGAAATATTCTCCGAAGCCGTCCTCGAACTGGCTGGCGACGTATTCGCAATAATGCTGCATCGCCCTCTTGCTGATGTGGTCGGCCACCCAGTTCCGCGGCAGGTAATTCTGGGCCTGGTTCTGCTGGCC
>CAZXVW010000118.1:0-13810 GCA_964644025.1 uncultured Solibacteraceae bacterium
CGAATTGAGCTTTCTCTGTCCACGCTAGGCCGACTTCGCCGGCGCCGGTCACTACCGATGAAAACTCCCCGGGGCGCGCTCCGCAGCATGGCTGACCGGGGCTGAGCTCGTTTCCCAACCAGACGGGCTCAGAAAAGAACAGCACGACTCTCCTTGATGCTGTGGGTCAATTTCCAATCTCCAGAGGGGATTCTGCTCTTGGCCCTGTTTACTTCCCTCCGAAGCCGCGGCGTTTGCCGAACAGTCCAAGGCCCAGAAGACCTGCGCCCATGAGCAGGAAGGTCGCCGGCTCGGGGACCCAGGCGTAAGACAGGTCGTCCATGTTGTAAGTTTCGGCACTGCCGCCCTCGGGTCCCCGGGTGAATTTCACGTCAGTGAAGGCCTGGGTCGAAGTGAACCCATAAAACGCCCAGCCGGTCGCGCTGGACGGAATGTCCATCACGTACGCCCAACCCGAGCTGACAAAGTTGGCTGTGACGGTGATGCCAGTTCCCGGGTCCCCCGGCACCGCCAGATCGAAGACTCCACCAAAGGCCACCATGGGCGGAGAAGCTGTCCAGCTCCACGTGGTCGTCTCCAGTGGAGAATCATCGATTCGGTCGAGCCACATGAACGAGTCCGCGTAGCCCACAGTGCTCGTCACCGACAACCACGTCTGGTTGACGGTATTATCGCTGAAGTCCTCGGTCAGTGTCCCCGCGACCGGGATGGCGGCGATTGCCGTGTTCCAGGCCGGCCGAGAGGTATACGTCGTTGTTGTCGCGGTCGCCACGCCAGTGAACAGCGTAAGGGTTATCACGACCGCCAAAGTAATCTTTGTCACCTAGTGCCTCCTCCGTCAGGCCACCTTGTCCCCGCGCGTAATTTGCTGCCCCCTGGAACGTTAGTGGTCATCATTACGATAAACCACCCCCACACCCCTGTCAAGGGAGAAACGGCCTCCAATGCGGCCTTTCCATTGGTTGACTAAAGCTTTCCCGTAGTCGAAGTTCTATGAGTACCAGACCAGATAAGGTTATGAAAGACAACGGGTCGCTCCGCCGGGGCCGGCTGCCGCCTTCTCTGCGCGCCGGCAACAGGAAAGCACGGCGCCCGGCGTGGCCACTCAGCGGGTAAGGCGCGAAGGAAAGGAGTGGTGTTCACCGCGGCCCGGACCAGGTGAACAGGGACCTGTGTTTTGCGGCTCAAGGCTTGGGTTTCGCCGGCGCCGTCGAGGCTGCCGGCGGGGAGGCTTGCTGTTGTTGCTGCTGTTGCTGTTGTTGGGCCGCGGCCGCCTTGGCCGCCTCCTCGTCGTACATCTTGATGATGTCCTGGGTGATGTCGATGCCGTTGGCGGCGTAGAGAACCGGCGTCTGGGGCGAACTCACATCGAGAATGACAGCGTAACCGTGGTCGCGGGAATATTTCCCGATGACCGCCATCATCTTCTGCCCGAGGCTCTGAAGGATCTTCTGTTGCGCCTCCTGGAAATCGGCCTGGGCATCTTCGGTGGCACGATTCAGCGTCCGGGTCTTCTGGTCGATCTGCCGCGCCAGTTCCCGCCGCCGCTCTTCGCCCATGGTGTTGCTGCCCTTGCTGAGCTCCGCCTGGAGGGTGTTGATTTCGTCACGCATGCTCTCCAGACGCTTGCTGGTCGGCTCGAACTTCGCCTGCAGCGCCTTGACGGCCTTCTGGCCGTCCTGAGTGCTCAACAAGGCATTCTGAATGTGGATAATGCCGACCTTGGTCGGCGGCGGCGCCTGTTGCGCGACGAGCGACGCGGCCAGCAAGACCGGTGAGCAAAGCAATAGTTTCCTCATTACGCTGAAAACTCCTGGGATCATTTCGATGGTAGCATAGCGGCCCCCGGCGGCTCCGTAACGGCGCCGGCGAGTGCCTGGAGAGAGCATCACGGCGAGATGTTTCCGCATCTTCAAAACGTGCGGCTGATGGTGAACCGGAATGTCTTGCGCTCCTCCCAGAACGGGTAGGCCTGCCCGAACTGGGCTACTGACCGGATGAAGGAGGCCATGTTGGGGAAATAGGACCGGTCGGCGACCACCGGCGGTTGCAAGAACGTGCGGAGGATGCTCGGGTTGTAGGCCCAGTAGAACCGGAAGGGAGCATTCACCACCGGCATCATGATCTGGAACTCGATTCCAGTGGAGGCCCGGATCTTCTCGGTGCCCGGAGTGATCACGGCCCGGCCATCGAAGGCCGCCTGGGGAAACCGGCTGTTGAGCTCGGCCAGCCGCCCCTTGTTCAGCCGCAGTTGATTCGGGAAAACCACCTTGTTGAGACCCGCGTCAAAGAACAGCGCCAGGGTCACCGGCCCGACGAGCGGGATCCGGTACTCGAAGTTTCCCACCAACTGCGCGTCGCCGCCCGGAAAGATCATCTGGTAAACGGGAATCTGCTGTGTCACGGGGATGAACTGGGTGCTGCCATCTTCGCCGATCGTCTTCTGGGTCCGCGCCGATCCGTCGGCGTTGAGCACCGGCACGGTGGCAAAGCTCGGGATCCAGGCGATCGGGCTGATACCCCAGATGTCAAAACCGCGGATGTCATTCTCACCGCCCATATAGAACCGGTTAAACGGAGGCGGCGCCTGGCCGCCGTAGCCGGTTACCAGCCGGCCCAAGACATGGAAACCGACCACGTGACTCGGCTTCAGCGCCCGGTGAAAATACTTGAAGTCCACCGTGGGCGAGATCATCTTGACGTTCCCGCCCAGCCCGGAAAACGACGTGGAAATGAACAGAGCCTTGCCGCGGCTCGGCGTGATCGGATGGTCCACGGTGTTGTAGTTGTAAGCTGGAATCACCCGGCTGGTGCGAATTCCCGACAGCGAGTTCGGACCGGCCAACCCCTGAAAGTTCAGGTACTCGAAATAGACTTGAGCGGAGTCGGTCAACGGTTCAATGTTCTGCCGGTCATAACCGTAGGTCAGCGAGACCCGGGCGAAGGAGCGCCGCAGCGGGTAACTCACAAAGGTGGTAAAGCCGTAGCCCCAGGAGTTGTAGTTCAGCAGGTTCCTGGTGCCCAGCGCGTTGAACAGCGGAATCAGGTTTCGCCCGGTCAGCAGCGACATCTCGCGGCCCTGGTCGAAATTGAACCGGGTGGTGTAGACGGTGAAGCCAGCCTGAATCGGCCGGTCAAACAGATACGGTTCGGTGAAGCCGAACGTCACGTTCCGCAGGCGCGTGCCGAGCTGGGCGTCGATGCTGAGGGTCTCGCCGAGGCCCAGAAAGTTGTTCGTGGCGTAACCGAAACCGAGGAAGGTCCCCGCGATCCCGGAAACTCCGCCGGTCATCTGCACCGAGTTTTTCCCGCGCTCCTTGACGTTGAGCGTGATGTCCACGGTGTGGTTCTTCGTGTCGCGGCGGATGTCTGCCGCGTCCTCTTCCTTCAGTTTTTCGAAGTAGCCGAGCTGGTTCAGGCGCAAAATGCTGACCTTCCAGAGCCGCATGTTGAACATGTCGCCCTCGTCGATCAGCAGCTCGCGGCGGATCACCTTGTCGCGGGTGGTCGTATTGCCCGAGAAGTCGATCCGGCGCACGAAGAACTGGTCGCCCTCGTCCACGCTGAGCGTCATGTTGATCTTGTCGGTTCCGGGAACCGGCTCGAAGGAAGGCTCAGGCACGAAGTCGATGTAGCCGAACTCGCCGTACAGGTCCCGGAGCTTGTCCAGACCCTTTCGCAGCTTCTTGGTGGAGAAGATGTCGCCCTGTTTCATGTCGAACAGCGGCCCCATCAGAGTCTGCGGAGTACGAAACAGCTTCACCCCCTCGAAGGTGATCTTGTTGAGACGGTATCTCCTTCCCTCTTCCACATCGATGGTGAGGTCGGCTCTCTTGCCGGGCTTGTTCGGGTAGAACAGCGGGATGCGGAACTTGCCCCCGCCAACGTCGCGCATGGTCACCTGGTGATCCAGAACCTTGGCCATGAAGTAGCCCCGCTCCTGATAGAAGTTCCGGATGCGTTCCTTGTCCTCTTCCAGCTTGGTGGAATCGAAGGCCTTGGAGAACAGGTTCTCGAACAGGATCGAGTGAGGAATGCCGATCGGCTTCAGGTTGTGCATGGCCCGGATAACCCGCCGGTCACTGAAAACGTGGTTCCCGTCGATGGTGATCTTGCCGACCTTGACCTTCGGCCCTTCCTTGATCTTGAAGGTGACCTCAAGCGAAGAAGGAGGGATCTGGCGGATCTGCGGCTCGACGGTGGCGAACTGCCGCCCGCGTTCGGCCAGGAATTCCTTCAGAACGACCACGGCACGCTGGACCCGGGCCGGGTCGTATTGGGACTCCACCGAGAGGCCGACACGCCGCTCCTTGAACCGGTCAAGAATCTCCGAGATCTGGATGGACTTGTTGCCCTCGTACTTGATCGAGCGGATCACCCTGCGCTCGACCAGGCGAAAACGGATGATCCAGCCGTACTTGCCGCGCTCCCGCTCCATGGTGATGTCGTCGAACCGGCCGGTGTTCCACAGGGCCATGAAGTCGCGGTGGAGCGCATCGAGGTCAAACCGGTCACCCTTCTTGGTAAAGATCATGGCCCGGAGGGTGTCCTGGGGCACGCGGCGGGCGCCACGAAATTCGATCGCCTCGATCACATCCTCGAACTTGCCCGGCTTCGGCGCTTCGGCGGGCTTGGGCACCTCGAATGGCGACGGGGGTTTCTGAGGAGCGGGTTTCGGCGGCGGCGTCTCCTGAGCCTCCGGCACCCTCTCAAACGGATTCTGCGCCGGCGGGGCGGGCCGGGTTGGTTGGGGGGGCTCGGATTGCTGGGCCGCGGACCCCAGGCTGGGAATGGTCGCCGGTAGCGTGAGCAGACAGCAGAGAACGCACAGCTTCAGGCATTCACGCCTGGACGACTTCATGTACAGAGAATTCCTTTCCAGTCTCCGCCTACCACAGGACGTTCACCTTCCTCGGTGGGTTTCACACGATTGTGTGGAGGCGGGATCGAATCTATATTCTAACCAACGATGTCGGCCGCCTGCACGTGGTCGCTTCCACTGTGTCGCCGGGCCCGGGCCGGGGCGGCGGCGAAGAATCCCAAACTGTCGTCAAAACAGCCTATACTAGCACAAGGCATCGGGCCGGCTGGCATGGCGCGGCCCGGCACCGCAAAACCAGCGGTAACCGCCGCCGGGAAAATCAGCCCGCCGGCTGGACGGAGCACTCCCGGCAGCGGGTGAGGAAAGAGAGGCCGTTGAAGCAAGAAGTATGAATCGCAGAGTTGTAGTCACAGGAATCGGGGCCCTCAGTCCCAATGGAATCGGCCGCGAGGCGTTTTGGAAGGCCACCCGGAGCGGCGCCAGCGGGATCGGCCCCATCACCCGGTTCGACGCTTCCGCTTACCCGGTGCGTATCGCCGGTGAGGTGAACGGATTCCGCGAGCAGGATTACGTTTCGGCCAAGGATCGTCCCCACGTCTCCCGGGCGGCCCCAATGGCGATCGCCGCGGCGGCGGAGGCCCTGGAGGACGCCGGCCTCGATCCCGGCTCCATGACGCGGGAGGAGTTGCGGGAAATCGGCGTGATTGTCGGCTCCGGCGGCGGCAGCCAGGAGTTCACCGAGCAGCAGTACCGCCTGTATTATTCCGGCCACCAGAAGCAATGCAGCGTCTACGTGATACCGACCTCAACCATCGGCACGCTTTCCAGCGAGGTCTCGATGCGCTTCGGCTTCCGCGGCCTCAGTCACCTGGTCTCGACCGGTTGCACTTCCTCGACCGACGCCATCGGCCACGCCTACTGGACCATTAAGGCCGGCGTGGCCCACACGATCGTCGCCGGCGGCGTCGATGCCCCGATCGCGCCGCTGATTCTGCGCGGCTTTCTGCTGATGAGGATTCTCTCGCGCGCCTGGAACCAGGAACCGGAACGGGCCTCGCGGCCCTTCTCCCGGGACCGGGACGGCTTCGTGCTGGCCGAGGGATCCTGGTTCCTGATCCTGGAGGAGCTCGAGCGCGCCCGCAGCCGCGGCGCCGCCATTTACGGCGAGATCGCCGGCTACGGCTCCACTTGCGACGCCTTCCACCGGGTGCGCCTGGAGGAATGCGGGGAAGAGCCGGCCCGCGCCATGCGCCTGGCGATGGAGGACGCCGGCATCGGTCCGGCGGACGTGGATTACATCAACTACCACGGGACTTCCACGGAACTGAACGACCGGATTGAAACCCGGGCGATGAAGCTCGCCCTGGGCAAACATGCCTACCGCGTGCCCGGCTCGTCACTGAAGAGCCTCATCGGGCACCCGCAGGGCGCTTGCGGAGCCGCCGGCGTGGCCGCCGCTCTGCTGGCGATGCGGGACGGAGTGGCCCCGCCCACCCGCAATGTCGAGGTGCCTGACCCGGAATGCGACCTGGATTACATCCCGGAAACCAGCCGCCCGCTGAACATTGAGCACGCCCTGGCCAATTGCATTGCCTTTGGAAGCAAGAACTCGGCCCTCGTGTTGCGGAAGGTGGCCTGACCGGGCGGCAAGGCAAGCACGCGTGGGGGCGAAGGCTCAGGCGTCCTCGTCCTCTTCTTCCTCTTCTTCTTCGGACTTGTAGTAATAGGAGTGATAGTAGGTGTACTTGCTGTACAGTTCACCGCGCCGCGCACCGTTGGCCACAATGCCCAGTACGTTGTTCTCGCACAGCGACTGCATGGCACGCGTCACTGAGTCAATCGTGGTGGCCCCGATGCGCACCACCAGCAGGGTCCCATGGCAAAGCGTGGACAACAGGTTCGCGTCAGCGGCGAACAGCAGCGGGGGCGTATCCAGAATCACCCAGTTGAACAGCCGCGGCAACTGCTCCAGCAGCCGCCTGGCTTCGGCCAGGTTGAGCAGCTCCAGCGGGTTCATCACCGGTTCCCCCGCCGGCATGATGCAAAGCTCCAGCCCGGACACCTTCTTGATGATCTCGGCCAGCTCGGCTTTTCCCTGGAGGTAGTCCGTGATGCCCGGCGCCCGTTCCACTCCGAAAAAGGAATGGACGATCGGGCGCCGGAAGTCGAAATCAGCCAGCAACGTGGGATTTTCAGCCAACTGGGCCTCGCTGATGGCCAGGTTGGCGGCAGTGAAGGATTTTCCCTCGGCCGGGGACGGCGAAGTGACGACTACGGAATGAATCGGCTGCAGCGTCTGCAAGTGATTGAGGCGCGTTCGGAGGGCCCGGAACTCTTCCACCGGCCCCTCGTCGGCGTGATCACCGCCGGGGGCCAGCAGGAGCGAGTCGGCCAGTGGGTTGAAATCGATCTCATCGACCTTCTCGAGCAGCCCATCCAACGGGAGGGGAGCGGCCGCGAGCTTCCCGCCCTGGGGCCCGGGGCCGGCTTGTTCGCCGGTGAGCAGCGCACTCTGCTCGGCTTTCCGTAACGCGTCATGAACGCGGCTCATAGCACCTCCGAGTCTTGGTTCTTCCCCGCATCACACTTTGGTCGCATAGTAATAATACACGGACCCGGCCATCGCGATCAGCGCGAACAAGCAAGCTGTGGTCCATGCCAGCCAGGCCATGCGG
This sequence comes from uncultured Solibacteraceae bacterium, assembly GCA_964644025.1. Lineage (GTDB taxonomy): Bacteria > Acidobacteriota > Terriglobia > Bryobacterales > Bryobacteraceae > CAZXVW01. Next base: position 7,498 of record CAZXVW010000118.1, read on the forward strand.
CGCCTGCGCATGACCACGAGGTCGTTCTCCAGCAGTGGGATGCTCCCCAGCACCGCCAGTTGCGTATAGGCGCGGACATCCTTCAACGTCTTGAGCGAGGTATCCTTCACCTCCCGGAAAAACACGAGCGCGCCACCCAGGCCGGTACCGACAAGCAATCCCAGCAAGATGATGGGGGCGCGCATCGGCTGGGTCGGCGTCTCGGGAAGCGACGCCGGATCCAGCAGCTCCAACGTCTCTCCCTGCTTCCGGTTCTCCAGATCCGTGGCAATCTCGGACTGCGATTTTTTCACGTTGAGTTCGTCGTAACGGCGTTTGGCCATCTCGTAGTCCCGGAGCAGATCCGCGTACTCCTGCTGGCCATACGGAGCCGCCTGGAGTCTCTTCTGAATCGCCTGCAGCCGCTCGTTGGCATTCTTGATCTGGCGTGCCGCGTTCTCGATGTCAAGCTCCTTGGCGCGGATCTGGATCTGCTTGTCCTGGAGTTCCTCGTTCAGCCGGCGCAACTCGGCCGCCTGCGCCGGCGCCAGCTTCACGGCGTCAGGTTGCTCGGGTGAGGCCTGGGCGCGGCCAGCCAGGTATTCCTTCCGTTCCTTCCGCAGCAACCGGATCTGACCCTCGTAACGCTTGACGTCCGGGTGGTTCGGGGTGTAGTTTTCCAGCAGGGCGGCCAGTGTCCGCTCCGCCAGGCGAATCTGCTCGTCGTATCGCGCCAGCCGGGCATCCACGTACTCCCCCGATGCCACGGGGGCGTTCATGATCGCTTTTATCCGGTCCTGGATGATGCGCACCCGCGACTCCAGCACGAGTTTATCCTGGTTCAGCCGCGCCGCTTCTCCGTTCAATGAGGAGATCCGGGCTTCCAGCGCGCTCAACTGTTGCATGTTCAGCGCCCACTGGTCCGGCAACTGGCCGGCGTTGCGGACGCGGAACTCCGTCAGTTTCTGCTCAATGGCATCGAGATCGTTCTTCGCCGATTGCCATTGGTCCTTTAAAAACTGGGTCGTTATGGCTGACTGGCTGGCCTGCTCCCGCGTGTTCTGATTGATGAACCGGGTCACCAGGTCGTTGGTGACCTTTTGCGCCAGGTACCGGTTCTCGTAAGCAAACGAAATCTGAAACGCGGTCAGCGTATTCCCCCTGGTCGGCTGGATGTTTCTCACGTGGCCGATCTTGATATCCTTGCGCATGTCCTCGATGATGTCTTCCATGGGAAGCGATTGTCGCTGCCGCACGTAAAGCCCGTAAGTCTCTATGATGCTGCCAAGCGTGGCCCGGCTCAGGATGGACTGGGCCATCGAGTTGATGCGCTCTGACATGCCGGTGGCCACATTGGAGGGGACAAACGACCGGGGCACTTGCGGGGGCACCACGCGGATGACCGCAGTGGAAACATAGGTGTCCGGCCACAGAAACGCCACCACCACGGCAATGACCAGGCCGGCCAGCGCCGGGCCGGCAATCCAGGACTTGTTGCGCCGAACGATGTCTAGGATGTCTTCCGGGTCCAGTTGACGGCGCGGCATGCGCAACGGATCCTGGGGACTCGTTTTCACCGGTGGCAATCCGGTGTTCGGTTGCATCTTCTTCTCCCGCCTCCTCCTGATTACTTCTCGGCCGATTCCCGGCAGTTGCCCGGTGGCGGCAGCCGGGATGCCACCACGGCCAGTCCCGGCCACGGCAGGCGCGCGCCGGGTCTCGGACTAGGGCACGATGATGTGATCTCCGTTCTGCAAGTAGATGTTCTGCTCCATGTGTTTGCCCTTGATCACATCGTTATAGTTGAACTTGAGGCGCTTATTTCCCCGGAGAATGACGATTTTTTTTCGGTTCGCCCACTGCTGAAAGCCGCCGGCATTGCTTAACGCCTCCAGCACCGTGGTGGGAACCACGAGCGGGAAAGAACCGGTACGATTCACCTGGCCCACGATGTAGTATTTCTTGCTGCGAACCGCGGTGACCGCTACCATGACCTCCGGCCGGTTGAGAAACTCCGAGAGTTTCTCGGTCACCTCCTTGCGAAGCTGCTCCGGCGTTCTCCCTCCGGCCTGCACATCACCAATGAGGGGCAGCGTGATCTTGCCGTCCGGCCGCACGATGACCGCCCCGGAGACATCTCGCTCGCGCCACACCCGGATCATGAGCTGGTCCTCCGGACCGATCACGTAAGTGTGGGGGTCCACAGGCTCGGCCGCCACAGTCTCGTCCACGGGCTTGACGCCCTCGGCCGGCCTGGCCGGCTGCTGGCCTGGTTCCGGTGCGGCTGGCTGCTGTTGCTGCCGGGCCAACCCCGGAACGACCATCAAGGCCGCCAGCGCCAGCGCCCCGGCTATACGAACGCGAATTGAATCTCTCATCCTCCCCTGGGGCTCCGCCCGCCTCGTCGGAGATAAACATACAGCCATAAAGCTAGCCCGCTTCTGTTCACATTGTACATGAATTTCTCGGGTTTGAATCCAGCGGGAGCTCAGCGGCTCCTGGACCCCGAGCGCTGCTCGCTGCCCTGGAACTTGTTGATATTATTACTCAGAGTCGGGTTCGACTCGACGCAACTGAACCGATTGTACTAGGAAAGGAACTCCACGATGCACCGAATGACCCCGTTGGTCCTGGTTCTGCTCACCGCCGCAATCCAGCTCCTTGCACGGCCGATGAGCTTTCTCGATGTCCTAAGTTTTCGCACCGTTTCCCAAGGCGCCCTCTCCCATGACGGTCACGAGTTCGCTTACGTGGTCAGCGCCCTGGACTGGAAGGCGGGCAAACGGTTCACCGACATTTACCTGGCCAGCGTCGGCGCCGGCCCGGGTCACCGTGTGACCTTTACTTCCGATAAGAACGAGACTGCCCCCGCCTTCTCTGCCGACGGGCAGTGGCTGGCCTTCCTTTCCGACCGCGCCGGCGCCCGGCAGCTCTACCTGTTGCCACTGGCCGGGGGAGAATCCCGCCGCGTGACGGGGATCGAAGGGGGCGTGAGCAAATTCGCCTTCAGCAAGAATGGCCGCTGGATCGCCGTTCTCGCCGGAGGCAAGGGCCGGCAGCAGCTTTACCTGTGCGCCATGCCGGACGGCGTCCCGAAACTCATCCGCCGGCACCAAACGGCAGTCACCGATTTCCGCTGGGCGCCGGATTCTTCACGGATCTATTTCACGGCGCGCGACCGCGAGGATCCGGCCGAGCGCCAGCGGATCGCGGCCCGGTTCGACGTTCGGATCATGGACCCGATCCGGTCGCCGCAGCACCTCTGGCAGCTCGACGTCAACAGCCACCAGGAGAGGCGGTTGACCTCGGGCAGCGAGTACTCAGTGGACGGATTCCTGGTCTCCCGCGATGGCCGCTTCCTCACCTTCACTGGAAGACCCACGGACCGTTACGCCGGTTCCCAGGATTCCGAGGCGTATCTGCTGGCGCTGGAGACCGGGAAAGTCGAGCGGCTCACGAGGAATCACGTGCGCGAGTCCACGCCCCGTGTTTCTCCCGACGGCATGCGGGTGGCGTTCTCATCCTATGACCGTTTCGAGGTCTACCGCCGGCCGCGCATTTACCTCCGCGACATCGCCGGGGGCGAGTGGAAAGTGCTGCCGAGCACCTGGGAGGGAGATTTTCGCTCGTTCTATTGGGCCGCTGACAGCCGGCACCTGTACTTCACCGCCGGCGCCGGTGTCAGCGCGGAACTCTACCGCCTTTCCCTCGATGGCGGTGAGCCCGCCCCGCTGACCAGCCGGAACGGCTCGATCTCGGCGACCTACCAGGAGGAGCTCGACCGGTTCCTGGTGCGCTACGACGATCCGGCGCATCCGCGTGACTACTACCTGGTGGCTCCGGCCAGCGCCGGCCGCGCCGACCGCTGGATCCGTTTGAGCAACGCCAATCCCCAGGTGACCGAATTCGATCTGGGGGAATACGAAACGGTCCGCTGGAAATCCACCGATGGCCAAACCATCGAAGGATTGCTCATCAAGCCCGTCGGCTACCAGCCGGGAGAACGGTACCCGCTCATCGTCCAGATTCACGGCGGGCCGGCCGGCGCCCGCATCCGTTCCTTTTCGGCCGGCCACGGCGACTACGTTCACGTGTTCGCCGCCGGCGGCTACGCCGTCTTCCAGCCGAACTACCGGGGCTCGTCGAATTACGGGGAACGATTCCGCAGGCAGATTGCCGGCGATTACTTCCGCCAGGCCTTCGACGACATCATGACCGGCGTCGATGAGCTGATCCGCCGCGGCATCGCCGACCCCGCCAGGCTCGGGATGATGGGCTGGAGCGCCGGTGGACACTGGTCCAACTGGACGCTCACCCATACGGACCGGTTCAAAGCCATCAGCACGGGCGCCGGCGCAGTGAACTGGATCTCGCTGTATGCCGAAACTGACACGCAATGGACCCGGGAGTTCTATTTCCGTGGGAAGCCCTACGACAACTGGGATCATTATGTGGAGGTTTCTCCGCTGCGTTACATCAGGAATGCGAAGACGCCCACCCTGATCCACTGCGGCCATGACGACCGGCGCGTTCCCCGGCCGCAAAGCGAGGAACTCTACATGGCGCTCAAGAAGCTGGGCGTGCCGGTGGAATTCCTCGTCTACCCGCGCATGGGGCACGGCATCACCGAGCCGCGCCTGCAATACATCAAGATGGTGGCCGAGTACAACTGGTTCGAGAAATGGATCCGCGGACAGAAATACTGGTTCCGCTGGAAAGACATTCTGGCCACATTGCCGGAGCAGACCGGCAAGAAGGAAAAGGCGGAGTAGCTGCACTGGTCGCTGGTCCCTGGTCGGTGGTCGCTGGTCGGTGGTCCGTGGTCGGTGGTCGCTGGTCGGTGGTCGCTGGTCGGTGGGTGGTGGCGTTTTCGTTCGAAAAGGGGAAGTCCGGCGGGGTCCACTACGCTTCGCGCCCGGATGTCAGCCCGGCCAGCCGAGCGCCTTCAGGTGCTGGTAAACGCGAGCCACCGGCAAGCCGACCACGTTAAAGTAGCAGCCCTCGATCCGGTCAACGAAGCGCGAGGCCCGGCCCTGGATCGCGTAAGCGCCCGCCTTGCCCATCGGCTCCTCGGTGGCGACGTAAGCGGCAATCTCTTCCTCCGACAAGGACACGAAGCGTACCCGGGTGGTTTCGCTATCCACAACCGCGCCACCGCGATGGCGGAGGCAAATCCCCGTGATTACCTCGTGCTCCCGGCCGGACAGCATCCGGAGCATGCGGCGGGCATCGTCCGCGCCGGCGGGTTTCTCCAGAATGTGCTCGTCCAGCACGACCACCGTGTCAGCCCCCAGCACGACAGCGTCCCGTGGCGCCCGCACCACCGCCGCTTTTTCCCGTGCCAGCCGGCGGACGTAATCATCCGGCGACTCCCCGGACAGGATCTGCTCAGCGACGCCGGCCGCCATCACGGTAAACGGGATACCGGCCTGGGTCAAAATCTCCCGCCGCCTGGGGGACGCGGAGGCCAGAATCAGTTTCCCGGAGCTTGGCACGGCTTACGAGTTCTTCCCTTCCTCGTCCGTGCGCCCGGCGCCCGGCAGATCCCGCAGCACCACGAGCTGGTCCCGGTGCTTGAGCCGCACCGCGATGTAGTCGCGGTGTTCGAGCAACAGTTCCCTCGAGATCTGGCGGATCTCGTTATCCTCGACGCTGCTGATGCCCCCTTCGGCCGCCGAGACCGCGAACAAGCAGTCCAGCAGAGCCAGCTTCTGCTCCCGGCTGGCAGTGCGGTTGAATTCCCGGGTCACCAGGAAATTGTCCGTCCCTCCGAACACCAGGTTCCGCGTCTTGGCCATGTGGACCACCAGCACTGCCTGATCCTCCGGCAACCCGCCCACCTCCTGGACGAGCCGCTCCATCTCGCGCGTCTCTTCCTGGCTGATGTTCAGGTCTGCATTGGCCACGCGACTGAGGATGTGGGCGAACTGGGCCACGTAGCGGGCCTTCTCCGGCGGCAGGTTCTCCAGCTTCTGAACGATCTGGCGGACGGCTTCGGTCTGCGTGCTCCCTTCCGGAACCCTGGCACGGACGTTGCTTTCCAGACCAAGGAATCTCAGAATCGACATCTTGTTTCCATCATCGCCCGGAACGGCATACGGGAACAAGGCGCCGCCATCGCCGGCCACCCTCTCACCCGCCGGCTGCCGCCCCCTGGCTCACGCCACTTTCCTGACGTAGACGTAATAGGCCCCGAGCGAAAGCCCCTGGTCATTGGTGAACCAGGTCTGGACACGGGTGTTGCCTCTGGCGAGTTTCAGGCGGAAACGAACGGAGGTGTCCATCTTGCCGACGTCGCGCTCCGTGGTCTGTCCGCCCACCTGCAGTTTCGCAT
>CAZXVW010000119.1:0-13791 GCA_964644025.1 uncultured Solibacteraceae bacterium
GGAAAAGCTCGGGCAGAAGGCGTTCGCGGAGGTGTTCCGGCGCCCGCCGGAAACGACGCAGGAGATTCTTCACCCGGAAAAGTACCTCCACCCGGTGAAGGTGAGAGCGCCGCCGCTGCCGCGACTGCGTCACCGGCGAACCTGCCGGAAACTCGTTGAGGGCCGTCTGGGCGAGTTCGATTACATGGTGCTGCTCCACCAGTACGCCGGCCGGGAAACGGCCCGGCGCATCGCGCCGCACTGGCGAGCCGGAGCCTATCGCTTGCTGGAGCGGAAGAAGGACAAGGGAACCGTGCTCTTGCAAGCCTCTGGTTGGGATTCCGCCGCCAGCGCGGCGGACTTCTTCCGCGCCTATCGCCGGGTGCTGCGGGGCAAGTGGAGCAAGATGGAAGTCAGCGAGGACGCTCCGGCGCGGCTGGCCGGCGTCGGCGACGACGGCAATTTCTTGTTACTTGTCGCTGGGCGGAACGTCTACTGTGTCGAAGGGTTGAGGCGGCCCGACGATGTCAGGCCGATTCCCGTGCGGTAAACTGAGCATGAGGGGGGTGGCCCGGCCCTCGAAACGAAGTCATGGCAGTAGAATTCATAGCTCTCGATATAGGAGACCGGTACCATTGAAACGTTTGTTGGCGGCTTGTGCCGTATTATGCCTGCTGTCGCTCCCGGTCAGCGGGGCGAAGATACCTCGCAAAGCGCCGAAACTGACCTTCAAGCTGTCTAGCGGGAAGGAGCTCAGCCTGGAGCAGTTTCGGGGCAAGGTGATTGCGCTCGAATTTCTTCTCACCACCTGTCCGCACTGCAAGCGCACCGCAGCCACAATGCAGCGGCTCTATGCGGAGTTCGGTCCCAAGGGGTTCCAGCCGCTCGGCATAGCGTTCAACGACAATGCGCTGAGGGACCTTCCGGCCTATCTTCAGTCCGTCCGGGTGACTTACCCGGTGGGAGTGGCCGATCGGTACGCGGTTGTCGATTTCCTCCAGCACCCGATCCTGCTGACGATGTGGACCCCCCAGTTGGTCATCATCGACAAGAAGGGGATCATCCGCTACCAGTATGCAGGCACGGACAAGTTCTTCCGTAACGAAGAGGAAAACCTGCGGAAGTTACTTCCCGTGCTGCTGAGCGAGTAGCCCGGCCCTGCCGGGCGGCGGCCGGTGTCATCTGAGGTCCCGGACGCATGGTGGGCATCCGCAAGTTCCTCGCATCTGTTAACGGCCTTGCAGGCGCCCGGCGACAGTGACCAAATTCCGGTGTTTCTGAAAGCTTCAAGATACGGCGGCGTTTGCGCTCGCCGCGCCGCGGCGAGCCGCGAGTTGGCCGAACTCACCCGCACTTCGGCGCGCGGAAAAAACTGGTGAACAGTTGTCCTGTCCGCGGGTTGTTGGGAGGATCGTATTCCTGACGACGTTCTTGCCTGCGCCACGGCAACGGGGACCGGCGAGGATCGAGGCTGCAAGAGGCTTATAGAATGTAGGGGCAGGGAACGAAGGTAACGGCATGGGAGATGGACTGTCGCGGAGAGAGATGATGGGCGCCGCCGGGGTGGCGGCGGCCGGGGCTGGGGCGGCGCGGGCGGCGCCGGCGGGCGGAACCGCAGGAGGGCTCGGGATGCCGGACGAAGGGCCGGAGACGCCGAAGCTGTGCCTGGGGATTTCGCCGCGGTCGCTGGATGCGGCGGCGATGCGGCGCGTGAAGCAGATCGGCGTCAATCATGTACTGATGGGAGGCCCGCGGATTCCGTGGCAGGAAGCCGAGGTCCGTGCGCGCATGGAGCGGCTCAGACAAGGCGGACTGACGCTCGGCAACATGATGATTGGCGGGTTCCGGAATACCATCTACGGGAGGCCGGGGCGCGATGAAGAGATCGACAAGGTGCGGCAGTCGATCCGGGCGGCCGGCCGGGCGGGGCTGCCGGTCGTCGAGTACAACTTCTACGCCCACCGGGCCGTGGAAGGCTACTACGAGGAAACCGGGCGCGGCGGAGCGGGGCTGACGGCGTTCGATGCCGACCGGATCCGGGACCTGCCGCCGGTGCCTTCAGAAGGCGTGCACAGCCTGGAGGAGATGTGGCGCAATATCACCTATTTCTTGAAAGCGGTGGTGCCGGCGGCCGAGGAGGCCGGCGTGCGCCTGGCGCTGCATCCGAATGATCCGCCGGTGGCGACCAGCCGCGGTTCCGGGCAGATCATGGCCAGCCTGGAGGGGTGGAAGCGGCTGATCGAAATCGTGCCCAGCCCGGCGAACGGGATCACCTACGATTGCGGGGTGACGCGAGAGATGGGTGAGGACCCGGTGGCGGTGTGCCGGTATTTTGGTAGCCGGGACCGGATCAACCACGTGCATTTCCGCAACGTGCGCGTGCAGGTGCCCCATGATAAATACACCGAGGTGTTTCCGGACAACGGCGAAGTGGACATGTTCGCGGTGATGCGCGAGCTGGTGCGGCAAAAATACCGGGGTTTGATCTACCCGGAACACCCGCGGGCGCTCGACGCTGACCGCGAGCGACCCGGTTTCCGGTCGTACTATCCGGGCGGTGGCGGCTACACGGGCCTCGTTTACAACGTGGCTTACGCGCGGGCGATGCTGCAGGCGGCGCTGGCGATGGAGGCGTAATCCGGGCGAGCCGGGAGCAGCTCAGGGGACTGAGCGGGGGCCGGCGGCAGGTGACGGCGCGGCGGCGAGAATGGGTCCGGCCGGCAGGCCGGTTTCCATCTGGGTCCGGTAACGATCGCGAACGGCGGCGAAGGCCGGGAGCTGTTGCGGGCTGATCTTCGAGGCCGGCGGCAGACGGAGCCGCTCGAAATTCTTAAACCGGCCGTGCTGGAGAAGGCGAAAATCCAGGTGCGGGCCGGTGGCCAGGCCGGTAGAGCCGACCAGGCCGATGCGCTGCCCCTGCTTGACGCGCTGGCCGACGCGAACGAGGCGGCGGGAAAGGTGCAGGTACTCGGTCATGAAGCCGTTGGCGTGCCGGATCTTGATGACGTTGCCGCCGCCGCCGCTGCGGCCGGAGAAGACAACGCGGCCGTCGGCGACGCTGTAGACAGGAGTGCCGGTGGGAGCGGCATAGTCGGTGCCGTAATGCGGGCGGTAGACTTTCAGGATCGGATGCAGCCGGCGGTAAGAGAAATGGGAACTCACCCGGGCGCTGAATTTCAGCGGTGAACGCAGGAAAGCGGACTGGAGCGAACTGCCGTCGCGGGAATAGTAATAAGGCTTGCCGTCCGGGCCGGGGAACAGGTAAGCATCATAAACGGTGCCGGCGTTGTTATATTCGGCGGCGAGAATGCGCTGGTAGGTGGGCGGGGTGCCGTTGGCGTAATATTTCTTCTCGACCAGCAGGCAAAACGTATCGCCCGGGCGCGGATCCTTGTAAAAGTCCAGGCGCCAGGCGAAGATTTCGGCCATGCGAATGGCCAGCTCGGGGCGTTCGCCGGCGCGGGTCATGCTGTCGAACAGCGAGCCGCGGAGGGTGCCGCGGACGGTGACGCGGCCGATGACACCCGGGACGTCAACCACGGCGGCGGTGAAGCTTTCCGCTGAGCGAGACAGGCGAAGCTGGCGATCGGCGTCGATGAGGTAGTCGAGCGCCTCCAACTCGCCGGATGCGGTGCGGGTGAGGGTGAGTTTCCGGCCGGCGCGGAATTTTTTGACGTCGAAAGCCTTCCGGATGGCCGTGATGGCCTGGAAGCGCGCTGGCTGCTCAATGCCGGCGCGAATCAGCAGAGCCTCCAGGTTATCGCCGCGGCGGAAGGTGAGCTCCAACGTGGTGAACGCCGGCGGTTGAGGTGCGACGACGGCCGCTGCCGCCGGGTCGGGCGGAGCCGGGCGCCGGAAGCCCCACCAGGATAGGGCTGCAACGCTGACTGCTACCGCAGCGCTTGCTGCCAGTCCGATCTTCACGCGCCGGGTGAAGTTCATCGCACCATTTTCCACCGGCCGGCGGGAGCGGGTCAACCGAACAGAGCACGGTTGGCAGAACAGCGTGGGGGTGCGGTACAACAGTCATGAGTCAGCCGCGCTACGGCATAAGTTGTGCCGGCGCGATCGCTGGACCGCCAGCCGCGAGACATCTACGGTTAACCGGAGGGTTCCTGGACCACCATAATTCCACGCCGGCTGGCAGGTTCGATGGGAGGTCAGGTTGAATGAAGCGTTCAGGCAAGTACGGGCTGGCGCCGGGGGCCGGCGTGCTGGCCGCCGGCTTGCTGGTGGGGCTGTCGGCGGGCGCGGCCCTGGCGGCTGAAACCACCGTTCGAATGGCGCCCGCGCCGCCGGCCGGGCACGGCAATGATTTCTACACCGGGAACCGGGCGCCGCTGGCCGCGCGGCGGCTGATCAAGCTGCCGATCGGCAGCATCCGGCCGGAAGGATGGGTGCGGCGCCAACTGGAGTTGATGGCCGACGGGTTTACCGGGCACCTTCCCGAGGTCAGCCGCTTTTGTCACTACGATGGCAGCGCCTGGACCACGCCCGGCGGCGCGGGCAAATTCGGCTGGGAAGAAGTTCCGTACTGGTTGCGAGGGTTCTTTGATCTGGGCCTCATCCTCAACGACGACCAGATCCTCGGCCAGGCGAAACGGTGGGTGGAGGCCGTGCTGGCCAGTCAGCGGCCGGATGGCTATTTCGGCAGCCGCGAGAACCTCCGGGGGGAACATTACCGGTTCCGGATTCTGCAGTACCCGCACGCGCCGGACCTGTGGCCCAACATGGTGATGCTGTATCCGCTGCGCTCGCTTTATGAGGCGACCGGGGACAAGCGGGTGCTGGCGTTCATGACGAAATACTTCCAGTGGCAGAGCAGGATTCCGATCGAAGATTTGCTCCCGATGACCTGGGCCAGATGGCGGGCCGGCGACAACCTGGACAGCATCTACTGGCTGTACAACCGGACCGGCGAAGGCTGGCTGCTGGATCTGGCCAGGGTCAACCACGAACGGACGGCGGACTGGACGGGCGGAATCCCGACCTGGCATGTGGTGAATATCGCGGAATGTTTCCGGGAGCCGGGGCAGTTCTATCAGCAAACCCACGACGTGCGCTACCTGAAGGCGACCGAGCGGAACTATGACCTGGTGCGCGGCATCTACGGTCAGGTGCCGGGCGGTATGTACGCCGGCGACGAGAACGCCCGGCCCGGGTTTACCGGCCCGCGGCAGGGCACCGAAACGTGCGCCATGGTGGAGATGATGCACAGCGCCGAGATGCTGCTCGGGATCACCGGCAATCCCGTCTGGGCGGACCGGGCCGAGGACGTGGCCTTCAATTCGCTGCCGGCGGCGATGACGCCGGATCTCAAGGGCCTGCATTACCTGACGGCGCCGAACCTGGTGCAGCTCACGCGGACCAGCAAGTCGCCGATGCTGCAAAACGGCGGCGACATGCTCTCCTACAACCCGCACCAGTACCGCTGCTGCCAGCACAACGTGAGTTTCGGCTGGCCTTACTTCGCCGAGCATTTGTGGATGGCCACGCCGGACAACGGACTGAGTCCGGTTTTCTACGCGGCCAGCAAGGTCACGGCCAAAGTGGGCGACGGGACTGAGGTCAGCATCACCGAGAGTACCGACTATCCGTTCGGGGAAACGGTAACCTTCCAGATCGCGGCGCCGAAGCCGGTGCGTTTCCCCCTGACCTTGCGCATTCCCAGATGGTGTGAGAACCCGGCGGTGAGCGTGAACGGCAAGCCGGTGAAGCTGCCCCGTCCGGCGCGCGGATGGGCCATCATCGAACGCAGGTGGCATTCGGGGGATGAGGTGCGTCTCGAGCTGCCGATGAAGATCACCACCACGCTGTGGGCGAACAACAGGAATACGATGTCGGTTCACCGCGGGCCGCTGAGCTTTTCGCTCAAGATCGGCGAACGGTGGGAGCGGAAGGGGGGCACGGACAAATGGCCGGGCTACGAGGTGCTTCCGGCGACGCCCTGGAACTACGGCCTGGTGGTTGACGAAAGCAATCCCGCCGCTTCTTTCCAGGTGGTGCAGCGGAAGGGCGCGCTCGCGCCGCAGCCGTTCACCGTGGATGACGCGCCCATCCTGCTGCGCGCCCGGGGCAAGCGGATTCCGGAGTGGGGCCTGGAGCCGAATGGTTTGATCGAGGAGGTGCAGCCGGGCCCGGTCCGCTCGAACGAACCCGTGGGAGAGATTACGCTGATTCCGATGGGCTGCGCGCGACTTCGCATTTCTTCGTTCCCGGTGATTGGGGAGGGAGCGGACGCCCGCCGGTGGAAAGAGAACGTGCCGCTGGCCATGGCCTCCTACAGTACGTATCTGGAGCCTCCGGCGGCGATGAATGACGGGTTGGCGCCCCGGAGTTCAGCGGACCGGAGCATTCCGCGCTTCACCTGGTCGAGCTACAAGGGCGTGGTGGGATACTGGGAGCGGTCCCGGTTGACGGGCGCCTTTCGCCGGGAGGCTTCGAGCGGCCACGAGTGGGTGGAATACCTGTACTCGCGCCCCATCCGCGCCTCCGCCTGCGAGGTTTACTGGGTGGACGAGCAGGTCGTGGGCGGGCCGTGCCGGCTGCCGGCGTCCTGGCGCCTGCTGTGGCGCGACGGCGAGCGCTGGCGGCCAGTGGAGAACACCACCGCGTATGAGACCATGAAGGATGCCTTCAGCCGCGTTGAATTCCAGCCCGTGGAGACGATGGGATTGCGGATCGAGGTGGAATTACAACGGCGCCGTTCCGGCGGGATTCTCGAGTGGCGCGTGTTGGAATGAGAGGCGCGGCGAGCCGACGGGCACCAGCGCCGCACCCGGCTGCTGTCGGCCGCTGCCCGGAAGTCCAGCAGAGCCCGCCGTACCGGTGACGCGTTGGAAACAGGGGTTCGGAACACTCCGGACTGCCGGTCAAGCGCCAACGGCCAGGCGGGCGGCCAGCGTCTCCGGCAAGCCTGCCGCGAGGATCTTGCGCTGCGCTTCATGGACGTTGTAGGCGCTGCGCTTGTACAGCACCAGACGATCGTCAGCATCATAGATGGCGTATGCGGCGCGGGGGTCGCCGTCGCGCGGCTGGCCGACCGAACCCGGGTTGATCAGCGCCGCGTAGTTGTCCGAAAGCGGAAATTCGCGAGTGTGTTGCCCCTCGGCCACCGGTTCAATCCATTGAGTTCCGTGGCCGTGAATCAGAAAGCCACCCTGCACGTGGGTGTGCCCGAAAAACGAGACCGGCGCGGCCAGGTAGCCCCGCAGGCGGGCGGCGTCCTCCGTGGTAACCAGGTACTCGTCTTCATCGAGCGGAGAGCCGTGCAGAATCTGGAAGCGGTCCACCCGCAGGGGTCCCTGCGGCAGTGAACGAAGGTAACCAGCGTTGACAGGGGTCAGCTCCCGCTGTGTCCATAGGATTGCCTCACGGGCGGCCGGGTTGAACCACTCCAGGTCCGGCGAGCCGACGGCGGCCTTGTCATGGTTTCCACGCACGACGAGGTGGGCGTGGGAGCGCACCCACGCGGTGGCGGCGTTGGGGTCGGCGCCGTAGCCGACCAGGTCGCCGCAGCAGAGCACCTGGTCATAGGCGCCGCCGGCGTCGGCGAGGATCGCCTCGAGCGCCTCCCAGTTGGCGTGAATGTCACTGAGGATCAGGTAGCGCACAGGCGTATGAGAGCCACCTCCGGAGGAGCGCCGACGCGCACCGGCACCCTGACGGTGCCGATCCCGCTGGTTACGTAAATGGCGGAGCCCGGTTTTCGATACAGTCCGTACACATAACGGGTGAGAAACCGGGCGATGTTCAAATGCTGGTTCAGAATGCCCACGGTCACTTGGCCGCCGTGCGTGTGGCCGGCCAGCGTCAGGTCCCAGCCCTGGGCGGCCGCCACCGGGAAGACGTCCGGGTTGTGCGACAGCAACAGGTTCATGGCCCCGGACCGAAGCAGCCGGTGCGTGCCGACCAGGTAAGGGCGGTTCCGCCGCTGGTGATCGACCCCGGCGATGTTGAGCGTCGCCTGGCCGAAGCGGAGCTGGCGGTTCTGGTTGCGCAAGAAATCGATCCCCATACGAGCGCCCTCGGCCTTTGCCTGCTCCTGACACCGGGCGAGGATCTCGTGGTTACCAAGACATCCGAGGACGCCGGCCGTGGCCCGCAGCCCCTTGAGAATCCGGAGGCAAGCGCTCAACCGGCTCGGGCGCAGGGTGATCAGATCACCGGTGACCAGGATCAGATCGGGACGCGTTTCATTGGCCATCGCCACCACGCGACGGAGGTGCTTTTCTTCCAGGAAAGGACCGAAGTGGATATCGCTCAACTGAGCCAGCCGGAGACCGTCGAGGTCCGGCGCCAGGCCGGGGATCTGGATGTGCACCTCCCGCACACGGAAACTGAAGCGTTCGATGAAAACACCGCCCCCGGCCGCGGCGACCGGAGCCGCGAGCATCGTGGTCCAGGCTACCCCCCTCAGCCGCCGCCAGGGCAGCAGCAGGAGCAAGATCCCGCCTGTGGTCAGTCCCCAGGCGAAAGCCAGCCCCCGCATCCACTGCAACCACCCCTGCGGGGGCAACGGTCCGTAGTAGAATCCGGCGGCGTAAACGATGCCCGCAGCAAGCCAAAAACTCGCCACCCAGGCCGCATGCAAGGCGTGCCGCGCCCGCGCCGAGCGCTGGAAGAAAGGAAACGCCAGCAGCCGGCGGGCCAGCACCCATTGCAACCACACGGCCAGGACGACGTAGGTGAGCTCCGGAACAAACCGCCAGGAGGAGTCCATGAAGCGTAATGTTCCATTTTACAGCGGCCGCGGGCGGACGCGATGCCTTGCGGTGCGGCCGTAACTGGCCCATGAAGCGCCGCCTGTAATCCGTGCGTAAGGAGTTCAGGTACGGCGAAAGCGACGGGAGTTGACCGCACAGAGCCTCCGAACTGGCAAAAAAGCGGACCGGCGCTTCTGCGGGACGAGAAAACAGCGAACACCGTTCCGGCAGTAAATTGCCCCAGCAGGGCTTATGAATACCACCGATTGACGGATGATCCCCATGCCTACAACCAGCTCACGCCCCTGGCGCTACAGGCGGGCGCTACCCGGCGCCTGGGACCGCCGGCACTGGACACGTTCTTGGTCCGTTTCGTACCGGAGGCTAGGATCGTGCGACTCGAAGTTTGCTGCGAGCAATCAGCAGGTTACAGCGCCTGGAAATCCGCACTCCCTGGGGCAGCGATCCAAGCGGGGGCGCCGCTCGTTGGGAGCTGCGCCCTAGGTGCCGGAAACAGGCCGGGAATTATGATAGTAAGGACAAGGCGCGCTTGAGCTGCCATGGAAACCAGGAAATGAGCAACGCCATCATCGTCGAGAACCTGCGGAAGAGCTTCGCCGAGGTCGAGGCGGTGGCCGGAATTTCATTCACCGTGCGGCGCGGCGAGCTGTTCGGCTTCCTCGGCCCCAACGGCGCGGGCAAAACGACCACCATAAACGTACTGACGGGTTTGGCCCGCCCGGACGCCGGGACGATCCGCGTCGGCGGCATCGACTGCACCGGCAACCCGCGGGCGGCGCAGCGTTTGATCGGCGTCGTGCCGGATGAAAGCAATCTCTACCCGGAGCTCACCGGCTACGACAACCTGTGTTTCTGCGCGGCCCTGTACGGTGTCGGCAAGGCGGAACGCGCGGCGCGCGCCCGGCGGCTGCTGGACGACTTCGGGTTGAGCGGGGCGGGGAACCGGAAGTTCGGCGGCTATTCCAAGGGGATGAAACGCAAGCTGACGATCGCCGCCGGCATCATCCACCAGCCGGAAATCCTGTTCCTGGATGAGCCGACCACGGGCGTGGACGTGGGCAGCGCGCGGCAGATCCGCCAGCTCATCGCGGGTCTGCACCAGCGCGGGACGACCATCTTTCTGACAACGCACTACATCGAGGAGGCCGAGCGGCTCTGCGACCGCATCGCATTTCTGGTTTCCGGACGCATTGTCCGGATTGACACGGTGGAGCATCTGCTCCAGCCGGTGCAGGGGCGGCACGTGGTTCAGATCAGTTGCGCGAGGGTCGGCAACGACATCGAGGCATTGCTTTCGGAGTCGTTTCCCGGCCTGGAATTCAAGGCCCCGGAGCCAGGACGGATTCGCGTGGAGGCGGGCGAGCCGGTTCCGGTGGGTCCGCTGGTTCGTTTTCTGGAAGAGCACGGGGCCGAGGTATCCGAGGCAAGGAGGATGCGGCCGTCGCTGGAGGATGTGTTCGTGCGGGTCACGGGAATCGAGGCGCACATCATGCAGAAAGAGAAGGAAAAGGCGGGAGGCGGCCGATGAAGCGGTGGATCGCCTTCTGGAACATTGTCACCAAGGACATGCGGGCCTATTACCTGAAACCGCCGAACATCAGTTGGGGACTGATCTTCCCGCTGGCCTGGACGGGAATGTTCTTCATCAAGTCCGGCAGCGGCCCGGCGAGCATATTGACGCTGCTGCCGGGCGTGGTGGCCATCTCCATCCTGTTCGGGACGACGTCCATGCTGTCGGTGACGGTGACCTTTGAGAAAAAGAACCGGTCGTTCGAGCGCCTGCTGCTGGCGCCGATTCCGCTCGAGCTGCTGATGCTGGCAAAAACCGGCGGCGCCATTGCTTTCGGAGTGGCGAACGCGTTCGTGCCGGTGGTTATGGCCGCCTTCCTCATCGACCTGTCCCGGGTGGCGTGGAGCGTTTTTATTCCCGCCGTGGTGCTGATTGCTGTCGCCTCGGCTTTCCTGGGCCTGTCGATCGCGGTGGCGGTGAGCGAAGTGTTCGAGGCCCAGACCTTTTCCAACTTTCTGCGGTTTCCGATGATTTTCCTCTGCGGGCTGTTCTTTCCTATCGCCAGGCTTCCTTTCTTTCTCAAGCCCTTGTCCTACGCCCTGCCGTTGACCTACGGGGCGGATCTGCTTCATGGAGCCGTCCACGGGGGCAACACGATGAGGCCCGCGCTAGACCTGACCGTGCTGGGGGCGTTCTGCGTGGCGCTGTTCGCGGCCAGCCTGTGGAACATCAAGCGGAAATGGATTCTGTAGCTACCGGGCCGGGCTGACGGGTCACCCCACTTCCGGGGTGGCGGCCAGCGGCCGGCGAAGTTCACTCCACCCGCAAGCAGCGGTAAAGGTCCGATTCCATCAGGGACCGGCAGAAGTAGCTGCCCGACAGCCAGTGTTTGGGCATGGCGCACAGGTATTCGTGCGCTTCCCGGAGCAGCTTCATGTCTTCGGCTTTGGCCGCTGCTTCCTCCAGGGTTTCAAAATACAGGGGATAGTCCCGGCCGAGGTATTCCTGGACCGAAGGCAGCGGGTTCACCAGGACCGGAGTGTTCCGAGCAATGCACTCGATGACGGCGTTGTTGGCCACCGTGGAGTACAGGTGCAGGAAAACGATGTTCGCGGCAAGCAACCGGTCATAGTCTCGCGCGGGCTGCCGGGGCAGGATGTCCACGTCCCACTGATCCATGGGCGGGCCGCCGAACAGAAGGCGTTCCCGTTCGACAGCGCCGAAAAAGCGCGCCTGATCTCTCGGGTTTGCGTGGGGTACCAGTACGGTTCTTCGCACTCGCCGCACGGGCAGTTCACGGATCGAGCAGAGCCGACGCCGTGTCCAGCCGACCTGGATGACCCGCCGCTGCCGGTTGGCCAGAAAACGCCGGAACTGAAACCGCACGGCCGGAACCTCGGTAGGGTGTTTCAGGTTCAGGACGGGAAAATCTGCTCTTGCCTGCAGCCAGTCGCGCATCCAGGCCGAAAGCGTGATCAGTCCCCGGCAGTAAGGCAAGCTTTGTTGCCAGGTGCGCAGCCGAAAGATATACCGTGCGGACTTCCGATACTCACGCCAGCGCGGTATGTCATAGGGCACATGGACGAACCCGACCCAGGGGCGCCGGTAGGGAATTTCCCTGTTGGCCCTGGCCTGGCGAAGACGGCGGCAGAAGTTCTTCTCGATCATCGTGTCGAGAAGAATGCCTTTGCCGTCGTTCGACAACGCTGGTTTCAGGGCTGAGGTGGCATAGTCCCAGCCGCTACGCTGGTGAGGATAGGCGATCTTTTGTTGCAAGACGAACTTGCCCGCCATCGGCTTTATCGCATCAGAATGCTGCTCAGGTTAAGTTACCATGGAAAACAGCCTATGCAGCCACCCGAGCGCCCCGCGCCATCCGACCAGGCGGCGCAGTCCACCGCCGCCGCTGCTCCGCCGTTGCTTTTCGAGGTATATGGATACCGGTTCGCCGTAACGAGTTCGTGCACCTGGGCGCTGGAGGGGATTGCGCAGGACTTCGCCTATTTCCATTCGGCGACGCCGGGTGACGCGGTCCGCATTGAAATCGAAGAGGGTGATCCAGACTACTCGACGGTCCCGCTCTGCGACGCGTCGGTGTACACGCCGCGCAACGTGGTTTACCGCTCCGGTTCCCGGCGCTATATCGACTACGGGGGGCGGGGACTCGGCGTGCACGACACGGCTACCGGCGGCTTCCGGATCACCAGCCGTGACCGGAACCTGCTCTATGAAGCGGTTTACCTGTTCTTGCTTTCCCAGATCGGCCAGTATTTGGACGGCCGCGGGTTGCACCGGCTGCACGCGCTGGCGGTGAGCCTGCAGGGCCGGGCGATCCTGGTGCTGCTGCCGATGGGAGGCGGCAAGAGCACGCTTTGCTCGGCGCTGCTCGGCTGGCCGGAGATCCGGCTGCTGTCGGATGACTCACCGCTCATCGACCGGCAGGGGCACTCGCTGGCCTTTCCCCTGCACCTGGGCCTGTTGCCGGGCCAGGAAGGGAAGATTCCGGCCCGCTACCGGCGGCGGGTCGAGCGGATGGAATTCGGGCCGAAGGTGCTCGTGAGCTTCGACTACTACCGGGACCAGGTTGAGGAGAAAGCGGCGCCGGGCCTGGTACTGCTGGGGCGGCGGACGCTGGCGTCCGAAGCCCGGATTGAGCGCGCGGGATTCACGACCGCCCTGCGCGCCATGGTCGGGAACTGCATTATCGGGGTTGGCTTGTTTCAGGGTCTGGAGTTCATCCTGCAGAGCAGCCACTGGGAACTGATCTCCAAGGCCGGCGTTGGGTTTTCGCGGCTGCGCAATTCGGTTAAGCTGCTTCGGCGGTCGGAAACTTATATTCTCCACCTCGGCCGCGACACGCGGGCCAACGCCGCTGCGATCATCGAGTTGGCACGCGAGCGGTTCGGCAACTCGCGGGAAAGCCGGTAGAGCTGTGGTGCGCAACCTTCTCCAGCAGGTTTCGTTATTCAGCTACCGGGCTGCCGCCAAGGCAGCGGCGGCTGTTCTTTCGCGCTCGGAGGTAGTCACCGGCGTTTCCGTGCACCGGAGCGTGGCCACCGGCGAAGTCGTTTTCGGCCGGAGTGATATCGACCTGCTGATGGTTATCCGGGAGCCGGTGGGCGGCGGCGCCGACGGCGAGAAGCTTCTCAACGTATACGAAACCTTGAAATGGCTTCGCCGATTGAACCCGGCGCTCGGCCACGTCCAAGTTCACGACGCCAAGGGCCTGCGGGACTGGATCAGCACGGACACCTATCTGGGCTCCATGCTGCGGCGCAGCATTTATTGGCTGCGGGGCGAGAAGATTGCGCTACCACAGTACCGGGTCCGCCGCAGCCACGCGATTCGCCAACTGGCGGTATGGCTCCAGAATTACCTTTCGATCGCTGTCCGGGAACGAAACCTCCGGAATCTCAGAAAGGTTGCCCTGGAAATGTGGAACGCCCACGCGGTGGCGGCAGGAATGATTCCGGAACCGTTCCTCACGCGCCGTGAGACCGCAGCGTTTTATGCGGGAAGGGAGGGCGCGTGCAGCTTGCCTGTCAACGGGAAGGAACTGGCCGGGCTCTGCCGGTT
>CAZXVW010000120.1:0-13595 GCA_964644025.1 uncultured Solibacteraceae bacterium
ATCCCCGAGATCCTCTCCCCCGAAAATGGTACTTGGGTTCCTGTCCCTGATTCATATTTCGCGGGGATGGTGATGGAACCGGCCGTCGCCGGCGCCGAGCAGATGGCTTGCTTAAACCGGCGGATCTCGGTCTCCTCACCGGCCGGCAACAAGGAGATAACCGAAGCCGACATCGTTTCCGATTCGGTGAACCCTTCGGGATTCCAGGCCAATTCGAGATCCTCGGAACGGTTGACGACGGCGGGTGTGTCAGCTCGAATGGGACCCGGCACGGACAGGGGTACCGAAAAGGGTTCGATGTCATCGCCGCCAGGCGCAGTGAGCGTCCAGAACCCGCCAACGAAGAAACCATCCGGGACCAGGTGGTCTTCCGTGTCCGGAACGAAATAGCCCAGCCAGGATTCCGATTTCACCAGCTCCAGCGATCGCCCGTCCGGGCCGTCCAGGTGAAGCCGGTCACCCACATCCAGGATCTGAATATTCGGTGGAGGGGACGATTCGCCCGGAACCGGCTCCGTCACGGTCACCCTCAGGAAACCGCCATCCACTACGGCGCATCCGTACTGCGGGAACGGGCTGGATCCCGCCGATGCCGCCGCACGGCTTATTACCGCCACCTCCCAGGGCGCGAGTTTTCTGAAGTAGGCCTGGAAAATCTGCCCCGGCGCCTTCGACAGCATAAGATCCCCCACAAACAGTTGCGCGGCGGGGATCGGCCTTCCAGCGTCCAATTCAGCCAGCACCTCAGCAGGCAAATTCCAGGGGTGCCGGCAGGTCCCGGAAGTTTCCGCCGTGGCCAGAAACACGGGAGGACTGGTGGCAGTGCCCGCCCGTACGCTGACATCGACATAGCAACCCAGCGGCAGGGACCCGTCGTCCGGCAATCGAACGTTGATCTGATCCACACCCGGATAGCCCGGGGCCCGCCCAGCGTAGTCTGGCTTCAAGTAAACACCACCGATCAGCACTTCGACATCGGAGTTCACCGGCCCCACCGGCGGGGGCACGTTGTCGGCCCCGCTCACCGGCCCCAGTCCCGTACCCCATAGAATGACGTATTGCCCGGGCCGAGCCGGATGCAGCAACTGGTTCAGCGGCTGGCTGCCGGGAGATTCGTAGTTCTGAATCACCCCGCTCCCCCTGCCATTCTCGGAAACCGTGAACAGCCCCGGCGCCGACCCTCGCACGTTGAAAACCACGGGCTCGCTCGTTTCTCCTCCCGATCGCACGATCAGCTCCGCCGGACCCACCGGAAAACTTGAGGGCAGAATCGCGTTCACCTGCCGGAGCGAGGTGTAAAGGAGCCAGGCGTGCATCTCCTGGCTGCTTTCCAGAGAGCGCACAATCAACTCGGTTCCGCCTTCGACATCCGGGAGCCGGGTTCCGTAAGGCAATGAGCCGAGTCGCGGCACCACGGGACCAAGTTCTTCTCCCTTCACGACGAAGATGGACCCCGGCGCGATTCCGGCTCCCAAGAACTGGGCTCCCGGAGGAGCGTTCGCCGGGCGAGTGGCCCGCTCGTAGCTGGCGCCGTTCTGGATGCCCCCCTCGCTGATGGACGGCCGGGCCATCGCGCAAGCCAGGCAAGCAAGACCGGCGGCGGCTAATCTGATCGGTGGCATCAACCCGCGCATATCTCCCTTCTTCACCGGGGCCCGGGACTCCAGTCCATCAGTGTACACTCGGACGCCGCCGAAGTTGTAGACTTGGAGTTAGAGAGGGGAACGGAACAGGCTTATGAGAACTGAGTGGGTCAACAAACGCCGGGCTGATGAGGTCCCCACGCAACTGCATTACGCCCGCCGGGGTATCGTTACCGAGGAGATGGTCTACGTGGCGCGGCGCGAGAAACTGGCTCCGGAGCTGGTGCGCGAGGAAGTGGCGCGCGGGCGGATGATCATCCCCGCCAACATTCACCATACGAACCTGGAGCCGATCGCCATCGGGATCGCCTCCCGATGCAAGATCAACGCCAATATCGGCAACTCACCCACCACTTCCAGCATCAGCGAGGAACTGGCCAAGCTCCGGGATTGCATCACTTACGGTGCCGACACCGTCATGGACCTCTCCACCGGCGGCGACATCGCCGCCATTCGCCAGGCCATCATCGCCGCCTCGCCCCTGCCGGTGGGCACGGTGCCCATCTACGAGGCCCTCGCCCGGGTCGGCCGCGTGGAAGATCTCAACGCCGAAGTGATGCTCGAAGTGATCGAGGAGCAGGCCGAGCAAGGAGTCGATTACATGACCATCCACGCCGGCGTGCTCGTCGAGCACATCCCCCTGACCACCAAACGTATCACCGGCATCGTCAGCCGCGGCGGCTCCATCCTGGCCGAGTGGATGGTCAAGAACCACCGGCAGAACTTTCTCTACGAACGCTTCGAGGACATTTGCAAGATCTTCCAGAAACACGACGTCGCCTTCTCCCTGGGCGACGGCCTGCGCCCCGGCTGCCTGGCCGACGCGAGCGACGAGGCCCAGTTCGCGGAGCTGAAAACCCTGGGCGAGCTAGCCGAGAAAGCGTGGGAGTACGACGTCCAGGTGATGATCGAGGGTCCCGGCCATATCCCCATGGACCAGATCCAGATGCAGGTGAAAAAGGAAATGGAGATGTGTCACGAGGCCCCGTTCTACACGCTCGGGCCCATCGTCACCGACATCGCCCCGGGCTACGATCACATCACTTCGGCTATCGGCGCCGCCATGATCGGCTGGTACGGCGCCTCGATGCTGTGCTACGTCACGCCGAAAGAGCATCTGGGCCTGCCCGGCCGCGAGGACGTCCGCCAGGGCATCATCGCTTACAAGATCGCCGCCCACGCCGCCGACGTGGCCCGGCACCGGCCCGGCGCCCGCGATCGCGATGACGAGATCTCGCGCGCCCGCTACGCCTTCGACTGGAAGCGGCAGTTCGAGCTGTCGCTCGACCCGGACCGGGCCCGCGAGATGCACGACGAATCGCTCCCGGACAACGGCTTCAAGGACGCTCACTTCTGCTCGATGTGTGGCCCGAAGTTTTGCTCGATGAATATTTCGGCCAAGGTGGATAGCTCAGCCAGAGGCGAGCGTCCCTCCGCAGCGGACAGCCCCGCGCCGGCCAACCCGGCCGAACTGGCAAAACTGTCCAGGGAATCATCCAACGGTTGAGTCTCCACTCCGGTCAGCGGCTGCTGCTGCCGGCGGCGGGCCTTGCTCAAAAACCCTTCCCGGCGTCCTTCTGCGTCTTCCGGAAGACCGTGGGCCAAAACTCCCCGGCCGGCCCCTTTCACATCATTGTCTGAGCCTCCTGCGGAGGGGTGCTCAAGTTTGGTAGACTCGTGGGCTTTGAGGGTTTGTTTTGACTCTGCACTTCGTTGACTACCTGATTCTTGGGCTCTACTTCGCCTTCGTCATCGGCATTGGCTACCTGCTGAAGAAAAGGGTGGCCACCAGCGCCGATTTTCTCACCTCCAACCGCTCCGTTCCGCTGTGGATTACCAGCCTGGCCTTCGTCGCCACTAATCTCGGGGCGGTCGAGCTGGTGGGCATGTGCGCCTCCGGCGCCAAGTACGGCGTGATGACCTCGCATTTCTACTGGGTGGGAGCCATCCCGGCCATGCTGTTTGTCGGGATCTTCATGATGCCGTTCTATTACGGCAGCAAGGCTCGCAGCGTGCCCGAGTACCTGAAGTTGCGTTACGACGAGAAGACACGGGCGTTCAATTCGTTCACCTTCGCGGTGATGACCATCTTTTCCTCGGGCATCTCGATGTACGCGCTGGGGCTGCTGTTCCAACTGGTACTCGGCTGGAGCTTCACGGCGAGCGTGCTGCTTTCGGCCGCAATCGTTCTCCTGTACACGGTCTGCGGCGGCCTGACCAGCGCCATCTATAACGAAGTTCTGCAGTTCTTCCTCATCGTTCTCGGCTTCGCCCCGCTGGCCTTCTTCGCCGTGCACCGCGCCGGCGGCTGGTCGGGCATCTCGGCCCGGGTTCACAGCCAGCAGTTCGGCGACGCCTGGATGCACTCCTGGAAGTACGCCGGCAGCGCTTCCTCCAATCCGATGGGGGTCGAGGCCTTCGGCATCATCATGGGCCTGGGGTTCGTCCTGTCGTTCGGCTACTGGTGCACGAACTACCTGGTGGTGCAACGGGCCATGGCGGCGGACTCGATGGCCGGAGCACGGCTCACGCCCATCGTGGGCGCCTTTCCCAAGATGTTGCTGCCGTTCATCGTTATCGTCCCGGGCCTGGCCGCGCTGGCGCTGACCAACGACACCAATATCGCTTACATGCTCCCGGCCAAAGGAGCCGGCTACGACTACGACCAAACCATCACCACCCTGATGGCGCAGTTCTATCCGAGCGGCATGCTCGGCATCGGCCTGACCGCCCTAATGGCCTCGTTCATGTCCGGCATGGCCGGCAACGTGACCGCGTTCAACACGGTCTGGACTTATGACATCTACCAGAGCCTGATCAAGAAGAACGCTCCGGACTCGCATTACCTGTGGGTCGGCCGCGTAACTACCGTCGTTGGCACCCTGCTTTCGGTGGCGACGGCTTACGTGGCGGTACTCTACAACAACATCATGGACCTGCTGCAGTTGGTGTTCGGCTTTGTGAACGCGCCGCTGTTCGCCACCTTCCTGCTCGGCATGTTCTGGAAACGATCCACCGGACACGGCGCCTTCGGCGGCCTGGTTTCCGGCACTGCGGCCGCGACCCTGGTTCACGGGCTCACCCTGGCGGAGGGCAAAGGCGCATGGATCGCAAACGTTCATGAGTTTCCCTCCGTAATGGCGCAGAACTTCTGGATCGCCATCTTTGCCTGGACAGTTTGTTTCCTGGTCACCATCCTCATCAGCATGGTCACCCGGCCCAAGCCAGTGGCTGAACTGGAGGGGCTGGTTTACGGAGTCACCCGGATCCCTCATGAAGGGCGCGTCGTCTGGTACATGCGGCCGGCGCCGCTCTCGGTGGCGGCGCTGGTGGCCTGTCTGATGTTGAACATTATCTTCTGGTAAGAGACTATGTGGGATCTTCGCACTCCCTCTGGAATCCTGTTTACGATATACGGCCTTCTGCTTTGCGGCTTCGGACTGCTCTCTCCTTCCACGCGCGCGCCGCTGGCGGAACTCAACGTGAACCTTTACAGCGGCCTGTTGTTCCTGGCCGTGGGAGTCCTGTTCCTATGGATGGCAAAGCGGGCGAAACGGACGATCTTATGAGTGAGGTCAACAACGTGGTCGACGCCTTCCGGCGCCGGTATCCGGACAGCGGCAGTCCCTGTGTCTACCGTGCGCCGGGCCGCGTCAATCTGATCGGGGAGCATACCGACTACAACCTCGGCTTCGTTTGCCCGGTGGCGCTCGACCTGGCTTGCTACGTGGCGGCGGCTCCCGGCGCCGGCGGCCGGCTCCGGGTCTTCTCCAACAACGTCAACCAGGAACGGACCTGGAGCCTGACGGAAATTTCGCACCTGGCGCCAGCCGGGGATTGGAGCGATTACGTCGCCGGCGTCGCCGTCATGCTCGCCCGGGCCGGCTACCAGCTTCAGGCGCTCGATCTGCTCATCGACAGCACCGTTCCGGCCGGCGGCGGGCTAAGTTCTTCGGCCGCCCTGGAAATCGCTACGGCGCTGGCGCTGCTCGGTGACCAGGAAATCGACCGAACGGAGCTGGCCAAGCTGGCTCGCCGCGCCGAGAACGAATTTGTCGGGATGCCGTGCGGCATCATGGATCAGTACATCGCCGTTTTCGGACAGGAGCATTCAGCACTGAAGATCGATTGCCGGAGCCTCGATTTCGAGGCCGTGCGCCTGCCGACCGAGGCCGAGTTCTTGGCCGTCAATACGATGGTGAAGCACGAACTCGGCGGCTCGGCTTACCGCGATCGGGTCGCCGAATGCCGGCAAGCGGTGGAAGCGATCCGGAAGAGTGACCCGAGCGTCGAGAGTCTCCGGGACGCCACCCTCGGCCAGCTTGAGCTGGTGGACGGCGTGCCCAACAAGCGCGCCCGCCACATCATCACCGAGAACCAGCGCGTCGAGAAATTCGTCGCCGCCAGCGCCCGCGGCGACCTGGAGGAGATGGGCAAACTGCTGGTGGGCTCCCACCGCAGCCTGCAGCACGACTACGAGGTGAGCTGTGAGGAGCTTGACTTCCTGGTGGATACGGCTGTCCGGATCCCCGGCGTCTGGGGTGCGCGGATGACCGGCGGCGGCTTCGGTGGCTGCACCGTGAACTTGATGAAGCCGGGCACGGCCGGCAGGTTCCAGGAAACGATCGCCGGCGCCTACAAGGAAAGATTCGACATCGACCCCGTATTTTACCCCGTCCGGCCCTCGGCCGGCGCCAGCCGCGTGGCCTGAGGCGCTGCTCTCACGCGGTCAGGTCCACCAGATCTTCCAGCACCGCCCGCGGCTGCTCCTGGAAAAACGGCCGGTCGCTGTCGAAAGCCGGCTCGAGCTGATCGAACCAGGTGGCCTCAGGATTGTACTTGGCAAAGAACGGGATCCGGACCAGTTGCGGTTTCCGCGCCTGCAAAAACTCCAGGATGAAGGCCGCCGTCCCGTAAATCTTGGTTACCCCCAGGATCCGAACCTTCCCCGGGAACGCCGACATGGAGGGGCCGCGGACCGAACGCGCCAGGCCGGAGACCTGGTTGTAGGCTTCACGGTAAGTCTCCCACACCTGCACGAGCGGGATCTCGAAGTACTGGCGGGCGCCCGTGTCCCGCTCCACGAACATGTAGTAAGGAATCGCCCCCAGACGCACGCCGGTGGACCAAAGCTCGGCCCAGACGTCGGCGTCGTCGTTGACATGCCGGATAATGGGAGACTGCATCCGCACGTTCGCTCCGGTGTCGCGAATCCGCCGCAAGGCCTCCCGCGCAATCGGCGTCGACAATTCAACGGGATGACTGTAATGGCCCATCAGCGCCAGTTGGCGGCCTGAAGCCCTCACCTTCTCGAACAACCGCAATAGTTCGTCGGCGTCCGGATCGGTGACGAACCGGTGCGGCCAGTACGCAACGGCCTTCGTGCCGATCCGGATATTCTGAACGTGCTCGAGTTCCGGAACCAGCAGCGGCTCGATATACTGCGCCAGGGTGCTCGTCTTCATCACCAGCGGATCGCCGCCGGTGAACAGCACGTCCTTAACCTCGGGGTGCAGCGTGAGGTAGCGGATGAGAAGCCCGATCTCTTTCGAAGCGAATTTCAGGTCGGTGATGCCCACGAATTGGGCCCAGCGGAAACAAAAGGTGCAATAGGCGTGACAGGTCTGACCCTGACTCGGGAAAAACAGCACCGTCTCGCGGTACTTGTGCTGCATCCCGTCGAGACGCTTCCCGTCCAGGTAGGGCCGGTTGTGCGTCAGTTGCCCGGCCGGGTGCGGGCTGAGCCGAAACCGGATCTTGTTCGCCGCTTGCGTGATCTCCTGGCGGTCCGCACCTCCAAGCACCAGTGCCGCCATTTCTTCGTACTCCTGTTCGGAGAGCATCCCCCGTTGCGGGAAAGTAAGCTGATAAATTGGATCATCCGGAACCCGGTCCCAGTCAATCAACTCATCCACTACGTAATTATTGGCGCGAAACGGCAGGACCGCGGACACGACCCGGATCGATTCCCGCAACTCCGGGGACAGCCGCGACCAGATTGGAAGCTTCCTGACGTTCTCGCGGGTCACCGCCTGATACTTCAGGAATCCATTGTTCGATTTTATGACCATGACTCGCCTCCTCTCTCTTGAGTTGGCAGCCGGCCAACTCCGCCTCCCCAGGAGACAAGTCACCAGGCTGACAACAAACCATTGTGAAAATTCGCGGTCCCGTTATTGTGCCCCAGAGCCCGTTAGAAACAAGCCCGCGGCCACCGACATGTGAGCGAATCTAGACTCGCTCGGGAAACCGCAACCAACGCCTGGGCTTAGCCCACACGACGCTTTGCCAGAACCAGTTGCGCTTCATTATACCATCCCGAGGCGCAAAAATCTAGGGATAAATCGTATTCTCGATAGGGATCAGGGCCTTTTGGCGTACCGGTCGGTCAGAATGGCTAGAGCGATCGAGCGGATTTTCGTTTCCGGAGTCTCGGCCCGGGAAAGCAGGATGAGTGGCACCCGCGCGCCGACGACGATGCCGCCGGATTCGCCACGGGCAAAATAGAGAATGGCGCGATACAGAATATTGGCCGCCTCGATATCCGGCGCCAGGAAGATATCCGTGTTCTCGACGATTGGGCTGTCGATCCCTTTGCACTCGGCGGCGAATCGGCTCAACGGGGCGTCCAGCGCCACCGGCCCATCCAAGAATGCTCCGGAGATCTGGTTTCTCCGGTTCATCGCCACCAGGGCGGCGGCATCCACGGTGGCCGGCATCTCAGCATTGACCTGTTCCAACGCGCAGAGCACCGCCAGATTGGGCTTCTCAATCCCGATAGCGTGGGCCACCTCGATGGCATTGCGGCACAGCTCCGCCTTCTGCGCCAGCGTGGGAGCGATATTAATGGCCGCATCGGTCATCAGCATCAGCCGGCTGAAACCCGGCACCTGGAATACGATCACCTGGCTGAGCAGGCGGCCGGTGCGGAGCCCGGTTTCCCGGTCAAGAACCGCCCGAATCAGGTGAGCCGTGGAGATTTTTCCTTTCATCAGCAGCGTCGCGTTGCCGTCACGGACCATTTTCACGGCGAGCTGGGCCGCCTTTCCATCGTCCGGCTCATCCAGAACCTGGTGCGCGGGCAACTCGAAGCCGATGTTGTCAGCCAGGCTCCAGATCTTCCTGGCGTCGCCCACAAAAATGCCTTCTGCCAGGTTCAGCTCGCGCGCCCGTTTTAGCGCGGCCACGCACTCGGCGCTGTGGCCCGCGGCCACGGCGATGTGAACGGGGCCGTAGCTGCGGGCTGCCTCGACCATCTCGTTCAGATTGCGGAACATAAGCCTGCTCTCTCCCGGTCCAATCTCCGGCGCCGGCCGTGAGACGGTGCCCCGGAGCCAGTTATCAGGAACTGCCCAGCACCTCGTTTACGATCTCGTCGAATTCTTCCTCGCTCAGCAAGGCCTTCTTCCGGGTGGACAGTTGCTTGACGCGACGCAGTAATTCGTTGCCCTGCTCGGCGGTTGCCCGGCGGCCGCGCTTCTCGAGGTGTTCCTCGATGTTGGCTATGCCGCTGCCTTTGCCCAGGGCGATCTCCACCCCCGGCCGGCCGGCCATCTCTGGAGCGAACGGAATGTATTCCAGCGGTTCGACGTCCTTGCACCGCCGGTGGAACATCGTCACGATGCCGGACTCGATGCGGTAGAGCCACTCGCCCACGATCGGCCGGTTCTTGGGCACCGCGATCCCGGTGAGCTGCTGAACAAGCTGGGACAACTCGTACAGTTTTTCGGTCTTGACGCCGGTCTCCACCCCGTAAAGGGCGTGCAGCGCCATCACCGTGTCCTCCAGCGGAACGTTGCCGGCGCGCTCGCCCGTGCCGGTGACGGTGACGTGGGCCACCGAAGCGCCGTTGGCCAGCGCAGTGATCGTGTTCGCCACGCCGAGCCCGAAATCCTCGTGGCAGTGGATCTCCAGCGGCTGGCGAAACCGGCCCATGTAGCGCCTCACGAACATGGCGATGCCCTCCGGAGCGCACCCCCCGAACGAGTCGGCGATGGTCATCGCATCCATGTGGCCCTCGCTAGCCACCTGCTCAATCAGGTCCAGGAGCCGGTCCGGTTCCGCGCGCGTGCTGTCAATAGTAAAGAAAACCGTATAAAGACCCGCCTCTTTCGCCGCCAGCGTTGTCTCGATGGAAGACTTGATCGCCCAGTCCATATCCTTGAGGTAGGCGTGCCGGATGATGTGCTCGCTCGATGGGATCTCCGTGATGATTCCGAACACGCCGCACTCCCGTGCCAGCTTCACATCGGCCGGCATGCATCGGGCGAACGAGAAGATCTGCGGGCCCAGCTCCAGCGAAACGATCTCCTTGACCGCGGCCTCGTCCTCGGCGGAAACCGCCGGCATGCCCGCTTCGATCCGGTCCACACCGGCCTCGGCAAGCTTTCTTGCAATGGCAACCTTGTCTTGCCGGCGCAGGACGATGCCGGTCTGCTGCTCGCCGTCGCGTAAGGTGACGTCATGGATCCTAACGCGCTCCGGGAAGTGCAGTTGCTGGCGCACTTCCGGCGCCCAGTTCCACGGACTGGTGAACCACTGGTCGGTCTTCCACGGTTGGCTCATCTTAGCTCCTTCTGTTCACTCATCCGCCATGATGAGGAACGCGGCAAAGGGGTATTATACCGTAGGCGGGAAATTCGACACTCGAACCCGGGGAATCCTCCGTACTCCACCTGGACTCCCCGGTCATCGGTCAGCAAAAAGGACGGCGCAGGCCCGGGGACCGCGGGTGGATCCCCGGCGCAATCAGCTTGTCATTCAGTCAGCGGCTCTTCTCCGGAAACCGTCTCATCCGCGCCGCCGTTGTACCGGAGCTGAGTTTCTTCGTCGTAGCCGGCGATCGGCTCCGCAATGCCCGCTTCCGGTTCAGCCAGCGGCTCCTGGAAGACATCCTCACCGGCGATCTTGATGTTCCGGTAATATTCCAGGCCGGTTCCGGCGGGAATCAGGCGGCCCATGATGACATTCTCTTTCAGACCGCGCAGATAGTCGACCTTGCCGTTGATCGCGGCCTCGGTCAACACCCGGGTCGTCTCCTGGAACGATGCCGCGGAAATAAAGGAGTCGGTCGACAGCGAGGCCTTGGTGATGCCGAGCAGCACTGGCTTGCCCTCGGCGGGCCGTCCGCCGGCCGCCAGCACGGCCTGGTTCTCTTCCTGGAACTTGAACCGGTCCACGACCTCCTCGGGAAGGAACTCGGTGTCGCCGATGTCCTCCACCTTCACCCAGCGCATCATCTGGCGCACGATAACCTCCAGGTGCTTATCGTTGATCGTGACGCCCTGCAACCGGTAGACTTCCTGAATCTCGTTGACCAGGTACTTCTGCAACTCCTTTTCTCCGAGAACATGGAGGATGTCGTGAGGGTTGCGCGGGCCGTCCATCAGCGGGTCACCCGCCTGGACCCGCTCGCCCTCCTGGACATTAACGTGAACGCCGCGCGGCAGCGCATATTCGCGCTTCTCGCCGTCATCGCCGGTGATGATGATCTTCCGGGATCCCCGGGTCACCTCGCCGTAGCTCACCACGCCGTTGATCTCCGCAATCACCGCTGTTTCCCGTGGCTTGCGGGCCTCGAAAAGTTCCACCACCCGCGGCAGGCCGCCGGTGATGTCCTTCGTCTTCGTCGTGGCCCGCGGAATCTTCGCCAGCACGTCGCCGGCGTGAACCACTTGACCGTCGGAGACCATCAGGTGGGCATTGGTCGGCATCAGATAGCGCTTCTCGTCGGACCTGCTGCCACCCTCGGGCCGCACCACGATCGCCGGCATGCGTTTCTCGTCCGAGGAATCCATGACCACGGACTGCGACATGCCGGTGACCTCGTCAACCTGTTCCTGCAAGGTCACGCCTTCCACCAGGTCCCGGAAATGGACCACTCCGCTCACCTCGGTCAAGATCGAGAAGGTGTACGGATCCCACTCCAGAAGCACGTCGTTCACCTTGACCCGACTCCCCTCGGTGACGAGGATCTTGGCGCCATAGACCACCAGGTAGCGTTCCTTCTCCCGGTTCTTTTCGTCCACGATCGCCAGGATGCCGTTGCGGTTCATGGCGATCAGTTCGCCCTTGGCGTTGCGGACCGTGTTGATGTTGATGTAGCGAACGTAGCCGTCGGACTTGGCGTCCTGCCTGGACTGTTCACTCTGACCGGTGGCCGTGCCGCCAATGTGGAAGGTCCGCATCGTCAACTGGGTCCCCGGCTCGCCGATCGACTGGGCGGCGATCACCCCAACCGCCTCGCCCCGCTCCACCAGGCGGCCGGTGGCCAGGTTCCGGCCGTAGCACAACTGGCACACGCCCCGCCGTGATTCACAGGTCAGCACCGATCGGATCTTCACCCGCTCGATACCGGCGGACTGGATCGCCGCCGCCAGGTCCTCGGTGATCTCCTGGTTGACGTGGACGATCACGTTCCCCTCGTAGTCAAGCTGATCCTCCAGCGCCACACGCCCGACGATCCGGTCCCGCAGCGGCTCGATGATTTCGCCGGATTCGATGATCGGCTGCACATAGATGCCGTCGGTGGTCCCGCAGTCGTGTTCAGTAACAATGACGTCCTGGGCCACATCGACCAGCCGCCGGGTCAGGTAACCGGAGTCGGCGGTCTTCAGCGCCGTGTCGGCCAGCCCTTTCCGCGCGCCGTGCGTGGAGATGAAGTACTGCAGCACGTTCAGTCCCTCACGGAAATTGGCGGTGATCGGCGTCTCGATGATCTCGCCGGAAGGCTTGGCCATCAGGCCCCGCATCCCGGAAAGCTGCCGGATCTGCTGCTTGGAACCGCGGGCGCCGGAGTCAGCCATGATGTAAATCGGGTTCAGCACCCGGCCCGTCCGGTCGTCCTCCTCCATGAGCTTGAACATCTCGTCGGAAACGCGCTCGGTGACCTTGGACCAGATCTCGATGATCTTGTTATAGCGCTCGCCCTGGGTAATAGCGCCTCCCTGGTACTGCCGTTGCACCTCGATCACGTTTCGCTCGGCCTCATGCACCAGGCTCTCCTTCTGCCCGGGAACCACCATGTCGTCGATGCCGATGGAAATCCCGGCCCGCGTGGCGTACAGGAAGCCAAGGTTCTTGACCTCGTCGAGCATCGCCACCGTGGTTTGCAGCCCAAACCGCACGTAGCAGTACTGCACAAGCTGCCCCAGCCCTTTCTTCTTCAGCAGACCGTTAATAAACGGCATCTCCTCGGGCAGCACGTCATTCAGGATCACCCGGCCGACGGTCGTCTCCATATACTGCTTGTGGAACTCGATCGGCTCGGTATGCAGGATGTTCTGGTCATCGAACGCCTTGGCGAGATCAATGACTTGCCCGGTGTAGCGGAGCTTGATCGGCGTCAGCGTTTCGACCTCCCCCATCTCCAGGGCGATGAGAACGTCGTCGGTGGAAGCGAACGTGCGACCCTCCCCCTTGGCTCCGGGCCGGGCCTTGGTGAGGTAGTACAAGCCGAGAACCATGTCCTGCGTAGGAACCGCGATCGGCGCGCCGTGGGCCGGGGAAAGGATGTTGTGCGAGGACAGCATCAGCGTGGCCGCCTCGATCTGGGCTTCCGGTGACAACGGGATATGCACCGCCATCTGGTCCCCGTCGAAGTCCGCGTTGAAAGCCTGGCACACCAGCGGGTGAATCCGGATGGCCTTCCCTTCCACCAGCACCGGTTGGAAGGCCTGAATTCCCAGCCGGTGCAGCGTCGGCGCCCGGTTCAGCAGGATCGGATGATCGCGGATCACCTCTTCCAGGATGTCCCACACCACCGGGTCTTGCTGCTCCACCAGCTCCTTGGCTTGCTTGATGGTCGTGCAGTGGCCGCGCTGCTCCAAGCGGTGGTAGATAAACGGCTTGAACAGCTCCAGCGCCATCTTCTTGGGCAAGCCGCACTGGTGCAGCTTCAGCTCCGGCCCCACCACGATGACCGAACGGCCCGAATAGTCCCCCCGCTTGCCC
>CAZXVW010000121.1:0-13394 GCA_964644025.1 uncultured Solibacteraceae bacterium
AGACTCCGTATAGGTTCGGTGGCGCCAACGGATCGGTTTCCTTGATCGTCGGCCCCGGGTACAGGCTGCGCGGGCCGTAGACAGCGCCGGAACTGGCGAAGACGAAGCGCTCGAGGCGCCCGGTGGCTTCGGCAGCCTCCAGCAGGTGCAGCGTGCCGCCGACGTTGATTTCCATGCCGCGCCGCGGATAGGCGTCGCAGTCAGGGGTCTGGAAAGCCCCGAGGTGGATGATCTGGGTGGGCCGCCAGGCCGCGACCCACTCCCGAGCGGCTTCCGGGTTGGAGATGTCGCCCCGGATCATTTTGATCCGCGGGTCCAGCTTCTCGCCGAACCACAGCCGCAAAATCGTATCGGAGCCCGAGCGGGACGCGATCACAATCTGATCGACGCCCCGTTCGGCCAGCGCGTAAGCCGTAGCGGCGCCGATGCAGCCCGTGCCGCCGGTCATCAGAACTCGTGTCATGAGTTGACCTCCAAAATCGCTTTTGGAACGGTGGCCTGGATCGAGTCGGCGATCGCGTCCAGCACCCGCTCGAACGGATAAAGGCGGATGTAGTGCTCTACTGGGAAGACGCCGTCGCGGAGCAGCCGCTGCGCCTTTTCAAAGTCCTCGCGCCCAGAGCCCATCACGCCGGTCATGATGAGGCCGCCCCGAGTGAATGCTGTCGCAGGGAACGGGACCTCGGTGGCGTAGGTGGCGATGACGCAGATCGTTCCCTCGGTGCGTACGCAGCCGGGCGCGGCTGCCAGGGCCGCCGGCGCGCCGGAGCATTCGAGCAACACATCCACCGTTCCGTTATCGTAGGCGTCCCCGAAACGGTTGCCGGCCGCGTCGTAGATGCCCTCCCGCAACTGCCCGTCGAGGGGCCGCTCCGGGCCGACGACAACCGGGATCATGCCCCGTTCCGCGGCTGCTTTCAGCCGTACCTCGCGGTCGCGCTCCAGCCCGGTGATGGCCACCCTGGCGCCGGCGGCCCGCGCCAGTTCGGCGGCCATCAGCCCGATGATGCCGCAGCCGGTGACCAGCACGTCCATTCCTGGCCGGATATTCGAGCGGCTGTAGATGGCCTGGGTGACTACGGACAGCGGTTCGTTAAGTGCGCCTTCGAGCGGTGTCACTCCCGGGCGCAGCGGAACCAGGCGGTCCACCTCGAGCACCACCCGGCGAGCCAGGGCGCCGTCGCGGTGAAACCCGAGAATGCGCTTCCTCCGGCAGTAGTTCCACCGTCCCTGGCGGCAGGCGCGGCAGGCGAGGTCCCGGCAGCCGCGCTGGGGAATCGCCGTTACCAGGTCCCCGGTTTCGAACCCGCCCCAGCCTCTGGTGTTCGGCCCGAATGCCACGATGCGCCCGCAAAACTCGTGGCCGATCGTGCGGGGCCGCTCCACCCAGGAAAAGTTCGGCGCACCCAGGCTGGCGTGGACGTCCGAGCCGCAGATGCCGACGAAGAGCGGGTCGACAACCGCCTCGCCCTCGGCGGGCTCGGCCAGCGGCGCCTCTTCCACAGCCAGGTTGCGGGTCAGCAGGTCGCGCGGCTCGGCCGTCTCAATCCGCTGGGCTCCGTTGAGCCGGAGCGCTGTGGTAGTGGACATGGTCGTAGGCTTGTTCTCCTCTCTGCATTCTAGTCAAATCACCGGTCCCGGCTTCACCAGCAGCCACTGCCGGAGATGGCCGCAAGCGCGCTTCTATGGTACAAACAAATCCAGTGCGTGCTTCCCGCGGCGGTTCCGCCGGGGCAGGCTGCCCAGGCGGAACGGAGAAGGGAACCCGGATAGCCTGGAGAGGAGACAGATGATGAGCCCTGAGCGAAACAGCAAGAACTTCGGTTCGCCCGCTCTGACCCGGCGGGGCGTGATGCGGAGCACCGCCCGGCTGGCCGCGCTGGGCGCCGCGGCGATGGCTGCCGGCTGCGGTGCGGACCGGAGTGACGCGGGCTCCGCCGAACCTGGGCGAGTGGTCAAGAATGGGCGGATTCGTCAATCGGTCGCCTTGTGGTGCTACACCACCGCGCCGTGGAACTGGGACCTGGAGAAGACCTGCCGCGTCGCCCGAAAGCTCGGCTGCGAAAGCGTCGAGCTGGCCGAGCCGGACCAGTGGCCGGTAATTCGCAAGCACGGGCTGAGCTGCGCGCTCTCGCCCTGCGGTATGCCGGACCCGCCGTTTGTGAAAGGCCTCAATAACCCGCGCTACCAGGAGGAGGTGATTGCCCGCACCCGCCGCGCGATCGAGCAGTGCGCCGGGTTCGGTGTTCCCAACGTCATTGCCTTCACCGGTTTCAAATGGCGCGACGCCGAGGATCCGGCCAGCGGGGAAATCCCGCTCGCCGAGGGCGCCGGCCATACGGTGAAAGCGCTCAAGGAGCTGGCCCGGCACGCCGAACAGCACAACGTCACTATTTGCCTGGAGATGCTAAACACCCGGGACGACTCCGACCCGATGAAAGGCCATCCCGGCTACCAGGGCGACGACCTGGACTACTGCGCCGAAATTGTCCGGCGGGTGGGTTCGCCGAACGTGAAGCTGCTGTTTGACGTCTACCACGTCCAAGTGATGAACGGCGACCTGATCCGCCGCATTCGCCAGTACGCCGGCCTGATCGGCCACGTCCACGCCGCCGGGAACCCGGGCCGGGGCGAGCTGGATGAGAACCAGGAGATCAACTACCGGGGCGTGATGCAAGCGCTGCTTGCGGTTGGTTATACGGGCTACGTGGGCCAGGAGTTTATTCCGACGCGCGACCCGGAACAAAGTCTGGCGGAGGCGGTGGCCGTCTGCGATGTTTGACGGCCGGCGGCAAGGACCAGGACGCTCCGCGCATCGCCGGCGCCGGCGGGTGTGCGCGCCCTACTTGCCGCTCTCACCGGCAAGCAGCTCGCCAGTCCGCTTGTTCCATTGAACCGTCCGCACCGGCAGGCGGTGCTTGCCGTGACAATCCGTGCAGTACTTGTTCTTCGCGGCCGTGCCGGCCAGGACGGTTTTGTGGGTCTCGTCGGATTTCTCCTTGGCGTGGCATTCCTGACAGGAGGAATTCACCTTCTGTTTCGGCCACATGATGTCGGGGGGCGTCGTATTTTCCTCGTCGTCGGCATGGGCGGTAGAAGGACCATGGCAGGTAATGCAACCGATGCCGCGAAGCTGGTGGCGCCGGGCCAGTTCCTCTTTCTTGAAATTCATGTGGCAGACCAGGCAGTCGCTGTTGTCGACCGCCACGTCCTGGGAATAAGCCGGCCCGGATTGCACTCCGGTGATAAGGCCCGCCATGAGAGGCAGCCAGATCTTGAATTTCACGCTACTACCCCTTCTGGTTGTCTGTTCTACGCTGTTGTCGTCAAAACCGGCGCCGCCGGTTCGGCCGGCGGCGGCGCTTCACCGGCCGGTTAGCCGCCTATACGTACTCCCAGTCTTTCAGCCACTGGTAACTGCTGGGAAGCCGGGCCCACATCCGGTCGGTCGCCATTGCCAGCTCAGCGCGTTCCCGCAGACTCAGTTGAGCGGCCTGGCGGTATTCCTGGATCGCGCTGGCTACGTTGTCTACCTGCTGGGTACTGATCATCCCGGGAATTGGCGCCGTGATGGCCGGATTTTCGAGGATGTAGCGAACCGCGAGACGAGCGCGGCGGTTATCCTCCTCGGCCTGCGGGTTATCCGGTGTCCCGGTTCCCTCAAACAGCGAGTTGCTGGAGAACGGCTTGATGCCGAACACGCCGACGTCGCACTTCTTGACGGCGTCGAACAGGCTGTCCTTGGGCACCACCTTGCTGGCCGCTGTGTAAGGCGTGCAAATCGCGTCGATCTGTTCCGGGTACTCCTGGACCAGCATGGTCAGCCAGGGGCGGTTATGAGAAGAGACGCCGGTGAACCGGGCCTTGCCCTGCTGCTTGGCCTTGTCCAGGGCGGCGATGATCCACTCGGTCTCGCGCGGCGTGTGGACCTTGTTGGAAAAGCACGTGATCCGCCACAGGTCCACGTACTCCTGCTTGGCCTCCTTCAGCCCTTCGTCCAGGCTCTGGAGGAGTTTCTCGGTGGTGCGCCACTCGGCAAACCGGGCTTCTTTCTCATACCAGGACCAGCCGAGGTACATCTTGTCGCGGCGTCCCCGCAGCGCCCGGCTGTAAGCGAGGCACTCTGGGCCGGTGCAGGCGTCGACATAGTTGATGCCAAGCTCAATGCAGCGGCTGATGACATCGTGACGGTTCTTGATGAAATCCGGGTTGTCCAGGTCCGCTTTCAGCCAGCGCTTCTCATAGAGGCCCGGGATAAGAAGGTTAATGCGCTTCCAGTGCCCGCCCAGGCAAACGGCTGAAACCATCAGATTTGTCTTGCCCAGGCGCCGGTATTCCATGTTGGGATTGTAGCTGCGCGTTTTGCTGGCGTCCAGACCGCCAGTGGCGGCCGAGGCTGGCCCGAGGCTCGTGACAGCGCCTGTGGCCACCCCGCTGGTGGCAATAAAGTGACGTCGGCTAATGGGATCGGTTTTCATAGTTTCACCTCCCGTTCTCCAGATACAACTACTCGTCTCGGAGTGTACGCGAAACGCAGTGGGCTGTCAACCTCGGGTCGCTCAAAGAAACGGGCAATAGGGCCGGCGCAAGAGCTGGCCTCACATGGCGTAATCGGAAGGCTTCAGGCCGCGCTTATGCTTGCCGACGCCAAAGTAGCTCGGCTCATATTCACCAACCAGCCTCACGTCAGCCCGGGGCGGAATCTTGTCTTCCATACCGACACACCAGTAAGCCGCATTGACCAGCAAGCGGCGGAGTCCTTCGCTTTTCAGGTCCACGGCCGCTCCCATCGTGGTCGCAAACACCCGGGCCGGCTTGCCGGCCTTGCCGGTGAAGGTCTTGATCCAGGCGACCGGCATCATCGGATCATTCGGCGTCTTGCGAAGCTCCTTCCCTCTGACCTTGCGGACGTAGGCGCCGACCACCGGTTTGTCAGTGGGCTTCATGCCCTCGAGCACCTGGCCAAGGACCAGCGGCTGGGCGTCGCCCGGCAGCGGCAGCCGGACCGTGTAGACGTCGGTCGGCGTCCAGATATCCTCGCACCCGCGGACGATGGGGTGGTTCTTCATTTCCGGAACGATCACGCCGCGGGTGCTCTGCACGCCGTGGTGGCCGTGGTGGCCGACCCAGGTCTCGCCCAGCACCTGCCGGCCGAAACCGCCGTCCCACGTCTTGTCGCGGTAATCATAATGCCGGTAGCGGCTGGTCGAGTCCTGGCTATAGCGGAAGGCGTGCGTGGCCGTGCGCAGACCGATGATCGGACGGCCGGACTGCACGTAGTCGTCGATATATTTCATCTGCTCGTCCGGCAGTTGGCGGAAGCGCGTGAAGATGATCATCAGGTCGGCCGTTTCCAGTGCCTCGAGGCCGGGGATGTTGTCGAGCTGTTGCGGATTGATCGTGCCGTCTTTCCGGTCGATGGCAAACAGCACGGTGCACTTGAAGCCATGGCGGCGGGCGAGGATCTTGCCGAGCTGAGGCAGCGCCTCTTCGGAGCGGTACTCTTCGTCGCCGGAGATCAGAACAATGTGCTTGCCATTTCCCGGCCCGGGGAAGCCATCATAAACCACCCAGGGGTTGGAGGCGCCAGAAAGGCGGAGGGTCGCTGCGATAAAGAACACCAGGACCGGCACGGAAAACGAGATTCGAGACATCACTATTGCACTTCCTTTCCTCGTGTCGAGCGCGCCGCCGGCGGGGCGGCGTTCTGTCAGGAACATTCTCAGTGAACCGGACGGCCGCCGTCAACCAGTTTCTGACCGGGATCTTCCAGATCAGGCACACGGTGACCCACCCCGCTTCCGGCTATTGAGTCCCAATGCCTGGGGGGAGCTTCAGCGAGAGACCCGGCCTGCGGTGCGGGCGGCGTTTCCGCGATGCTTACCCATTCTGAGACTGCTTGATCGGCAGGGATGTGGGAATCGAGACGGTTCCCGGGCCGGGGGCGGGCATCTTCGGGGAATCCAACGCCGGGGTCCTCCCCGAGCGGCTGAGCGGCCGTCCGGCCAGGGCGCGCTGCTCGGGTGAAAAGTCACGGCGAAGGTGAACGGGGATGAGAAATCTAGACGCCTCCAAGGAACGGGATTCGTTATGATGACAATTGGATGAGTTCGCGGGAAGCAGTTGAGGCTTTGCCGGTTGCCATGGAGAAACTACGCAGCCTGGAGACCGCCCTGGGACAGGCGATTCGTGGCAAGCCGGAAGCCGTCCGTCTGTCTCTGGTATGTCTGCTGGCCAGGGGGCACTTACTGATTGAAGACGTGCCCGGGGTCGGCAAGACAACGCTCGGCCAGGCGCTGGCGCGCGCGGTGGATTGCAGTTTCCATCGCCTGCAGTTCACCAGCGACATGTTGCCGAGCGACGTGCTCGGCGTGACCGTCTACAACGCTCACACCCGCGAGTTCGAATTCAAACGAGGGCCCATCTTCACGAACTTCCTGCTGGCCGATGAGATCAACCGCACGACGCCGAAGACGCAGTCGGCGTTGCTGGAGGCGATGAACGAACTCCAGGTGACCATTGACGGACACTCGCACCCAATGGCCAGGCCGTTCATGGTGATCGCCACGCAGAACCCGGTTGAGCACCACGGCACCTACCCACTGCCGGAATCGCAGCTCGACCGGTTTCTGTTGCGCCTGCGCATCGGTTACCCGGACGCGGTCAGCGAACGCGAGATCCTTCGCGGCGCGCCGGCGCCGGCGGCCACCGCCATTAAGCCGGTGCTCTCAGGCGAAGACGTGGTCCGGCTCCAGGAGCGCGTGCCCACGGTCCGGGTGGAGGAGGCCCTGACGGATTACATGATGGCGGTGGTGGAGAAGACCCGGGCTCACGAGGCGCTTTCGCTCGGCGTCAGCCCGCGCGGCGCCCAGGCGCTGTTCCGGGCAGCGCAAGCACTGGCGCTGCTCGAGGGCCGCGACTTCGCCATTCCGGACGACGTCAAGCGGCTCGTCGTGCCGGTTTTCGCCCACCGCGTGGTCATCAACACCCGGATCGCCCTGACCCAGCGGGGCACCGACGCCGCCGACCGCATCCTGGAAGAGATACTGACTCTGGTTGACGTTCCGTTGTAAAGAAAGCTGCTTATCATGAAAACTGCCATTATCGGCTTACCGATGGTCGGCAAGACGTCGCTGTTTACCATCCTGACGGGTGTCCATGAGGCCACGCATATCGGCACGATGGAAGCGCGGCTCGGGGTGACCAAGGTGCCCGATGCACGGCTGGAGGCGCTGGCCGAGCTCTTTCAGCCCCGCAAGGTCACGCACGCCACGATGGAGTACCTCGACTTCCCGGCGATTTCCAAGGAAGCGTTGCGCCAGCCGGGCTACATCGGCAGCATGCGCCTGGCCGACGCGCTGGCCCACGTGTTGCGGGTATTCGAGGATGACACGATCCCGCACGAACGCGGCTCTGTGGATCCGGTGCGCGACATGGAAGACGTTGAGACTGAGCTGATTCTCAGCGACCTGGTAGTCATCGAAAAGCGCCTGGAGCGGCTCGAAAAGGATCGCAAAAAGATCAAAGAACCGGAACTGGACCGGGAGTTCGAGCTTCTCCAGCAAGCGAAGGCCACGCTGGAGGATGACCAGCCGCTCCGCACACTCGAGCTCGATCCCCGCGATGAGAAACGCCTGCGCGGATTCGGCTTTCTTTCCCAGAAGCCGATCCTCTATGTCCTGAACCTCGGCGAATCCGACGCCCCGCGGTTGCACGAGATTGAAGAGAAGTTTCGGGCGTCGCACACGGCGGGCCGGCGGGGGACGGAGGTGAGCGCCATCTGCGGCAAGATCGAAGCGGAACTGGCCGAGCTGGAACCGGAAGAAGCCAAGGAATACATGGCCAGCTACGGGCTGCCGGAGTCCGGCGTCGAGCGGCTCATCGCGGCGGGTTACTCGCTGCTGGGGCTGATGTCCTTCCTCACCGCCGGCGAAACCGAAGTGCGCGCCTGGACCATCCCCGTCGGGACGACGGCGCTCCGGGCGGCAGGAACGATCCATACCGACTTCGAAAAGCGATTCATCCGGGCCGAGGTGATCCACTGGAAGACGCTGGTAGAGGAAGGCGGTTACGCCGGGGCGCGCGAAAGGGGCCATCTCCGGCTTGAGGGTAAGGACTACGTTATACAAGACGGGGACGTACTCCTGATCCGGCACGGCTGATGAGCTACGGCCGGTAGACCGGCCACCACGCCGCCAGCGCGGTGGCCAGCCCAACAAGCAAACAAATCCAGGCGAACCAGTCGCCGTGCCGCGTGTAGAAGGTGGTCGAGCCTTCGTAGTTGTAATTCAGCCGCGCCGCCATCTGCGTGTCGGGCGGAAGCAATTCACGCAGCCGGCCCGCCGGATCGATGGCGGCGGTGATGCCGTTGTTGGTGGCGCGGATGAGCCAGCGCTGGTTCTCGGCCGCGCGCATGCGGGCGATCAGCAGATGCTGCCACCGGGCGGCGCTGCGGCCGAAGTATCCGTCGTTGGAAATATTGACCAGCAGCTCGGCCCCGCGCGCCGCGAAGCGGCGCACAAGGTGCGGAAAGACCGCTTCGTAACAGATAAATGTTCCCACGCGATGCTCTCCCACCGGCTCCAGCACGATGTCGTTTCCCGGAACGAAGTCTCCGGCTTCCTTCGTGATGCGGTTGACAAAGCTGAAAAAGCGCGGTACGAACTCGCCGAACGGCACCAGGTAGTTCTTGTCATAGCGCACCACCGGTTGGCCGGCGGGAGAAAGCAATTGCGCGGAGTTCAGGGGTGAGCCGTCGCTGGTGTAGGCGACGGTGCCGAACAGGAACCAGGTCCGGGCCAGCCGGGCAAGGCTGTTGGCGAGGTTGCGGAACCCCGCGTCGGAATCGTAGTAAAACGGCGCCGGCACTTCGGGCCATACAATCATTTGCGGTTTTGGCTCCGCGGCCGCCAGCGCGGATTCGGTCGAGAGAAAGGCCAGCCGGTCCAGCGTACGCTCCAGCGAAGTTTGCGACCATTGCTCATCTAAAGCGATGTTGGGCTGCATGACGACCAGGGACTCAGTACCTTTCGCCGCTTTCGGCAGCTCCGGCAGCAACAGCAAGCCGGGCAGCAGCGCCAGCCACAGCAGTTGCCTTCGGGGGCGCCTCATCGCGACCAGCGCCAGGGCGGCAGCCAGCATCGCGAAGACGAACGACAACCCGTAAACGCCCACCCACGGCGCCAGCCGGATGGGGATCGCCATGTCGATGCCGGCGTTGCCAAGCGCCAGCCAGGCAAACCCCAGGGGGCCGTGCGTTCGCTCGAGGCCGGCCCAGAGCGCGGCGACGGCGGGT
The DNA here is from genome assembly GCA_964644025.1 of uncultured Solibacteraceae bacterium. GTDB lineage: Bacteria > Acidobacteriota > Terriglobia > Bryobacterales > Bryobacteraceae > CAZXVW01. Next base: position 9,296 of record CAZXVW010000121.1, read on the forward strand.
ATCGCCCAGGCCTTCTGCATCAGCCAGCCGGCCAGCAGCGTGAACACTGCCAGATGAGCCGCTTTGGCCAGGCAAAACAGTAGAAAGGTCGCCCAGGAAGCCGCCTCGCCCATGCCGCCGTGGTAGGAAAGAACAAACTGAATCCAGTAGCAGATGCCGAACCAGTACACGATGCCGGCGGCTTCGCCCCAAAGCAAGCGCCTCCAGGGGCTGGATTCCCGGGCCGCGGCGATGAGCAAGGGCGTGAGGGCAAACGGGGCCAGCCAGGCGAGGTCAAAGCGGGGAAAGGTCAGGATGAGCAGGATCGCGGAGACGAGCGCCAGAGCCAGATTCCACATGAGGGAACTTAAGATTCTCCCACACCTGATCCGCCATGTAGGAACTGCGTACCAGCGGTCCGGCGACCACCTCCCGAAACCCGAGCGACAGCGCGGAGTCACGATAGGCGGCGAACTGCTCCGGCCGCACGTATTCGACCACCGGCAGGTTCCGCCGCGACGGCCGCAGGTACTGCCCGATGGTAACCGCGGAAACACCGGCCTGGCGCAGATCCCGCAACACCGCCTCCACCTCCCCGGCTTGCTCTCCGAGGCCGACCATCAGGCCGGACTTGGTGATCAGGCCGGGCCGCTGCTGCTTCGCCAAGGCCAGCACGCGGAGCGACCGCTCGTAGCTGGCCTGGGGACGGACGCCGGGGTAAAGGCGCGGCACGGTTTCCACGTTGTGGTTGAACACATCCGGACCCGCTGCGAGCACGCGGCGCAGCGCCGCCCGGTCGCCGCAGAAGTCCGGCGTCAGCACCTCGATGTGCGCCGCCGGCAGCGCGGCGCGCACCTGGCGGACGGTGGCAGCGAAATGAGCCGCGCCGCCATCGGGAAGGTCGTCCCGGTTCACGCTGGTGAGCACCACGTAGCGCAGCTTCATCTTCGCCGCCATTTGCGCCACGTTTTCCGGTTCCCGCGCGTCAGGCGGAAGACCGCGGTGGCTCGGGGGCAGTTTCGGCACCGAGCAAAAGCCGCAGCTTCGCGTGCACCGGTCGCCAAGAATCAGGAAAGCGGCGGTACCGCGATGAAAGCACTCATGGAGGTTAGGGCACCGGGCGGACTCGCAGATCGTATGCAAGGCATACCGGCGGAGCTCCGCTTTCAGCCTGGTAACGGATTCGTGATGGGCGCTGCTTTTCCGAAGCCAGGAGGGCAGCCGCGGAGCTGCGGGCCGGGTTGGTCTGGCCCCAGCACCGGCCGAGGCTGGCGTTTCAGGCGGCATCCATTCAATATTGTCGCCGAAACGGTTTGAACCCAGCGGCCTCCAGGCGCGCCTTGGTCCTGGTCAGCTCCTCGGAGCCAGCGAGCGGCCCCACCAGGACGCGGTACAGCTCCGGCCGGCCTGGCACCGGCGCCAGCCGTCCCTTGAATCCGCGCTTGCCGAGGACATTCAGCAGGAGCTGGGCCTCGTCCCGGGAGGTAGCGGCTACCTGCCAGAAGATCTGCCCCGGGGGCGGTTCAGAGATTCCGCCGGCGGCGGCAGGGGGCCGAGTGGGCACGGGTGCCGGCTCAGCGGCAGGCTTGGGAGGAGGAGCCGGTCTCTTGGCTGTCTCGGCCGGAGGCGGCGCAGGTTTCCGAGCGGGTTGCGTGACTGCTTTCGGAGGCGCGACGGTTGGCCCGGGCGCAGTCGCCGCCGGCGAAGAGGTCCCCTCGCCGGGCGCCGGCTCGACCACCAGCGGCTGGCCGGGCGCCATGGCCATCCTCGCCGCAGCCTCCTGAGAGGAGTTTCGTCCCACGATGTAGCCCATGGTGAAGAAAACCCCCAGCAGGACTACCACAATAAAAAAGACACTGAGCAACTGCTTGTTACCCAGCACCAGCTCGAAATCACCCTCGTCGTTCCTAGCCATCTGTGCGCCGACTCGTCAGAATCCTGTCCTACTCTACTCTCCCTTAGCTTCGTCAGGTTGCGCAATTTCTTTAGGTTGGGAGGGAGACTGTTTTTGAACTATGCCTTCCATGATGTGCTTCAGCGAAGAGAACACATCCACCGGAATCGGGAAGAGAATGGTCGTGCTTCTCTCCGAGCCGATTTCAACCAGCGTCTGCAGGTAACGAAGCTGGATCGCCGCCGGCTGGGTCTGCAGCAACGCGGCCGCCTGCGTCAGCTTCTCCGCGGCGCTGAATTCGCCGGCCGCATGGATAATCTTGGCGCGGCGCTCGCGCTCAGCCTCGGCCTGCCTGGCGATGGCCCGGATCATCATGTCCGGCAGGTCCACCGTCTTCACTTCCACCATGGTCACCTTTACGCCCCAGGGATCGGTGTGCCTGTCGAGTACGGTCTGCAGCCGGACATTCAGTTTTTCGCGCTGGGACAGCAGTTCGTCCAGCTCCGCCTCGCCCAGGACGCTGCGCAGCGTCGTCTGGGCCAATTGCGAGGTGGCGTAAAGGTAATCCCGGACCTCAAGCACGGCCTTCTGCGGATCGATGACACGGAAATAGACCACCGCGTTGACCTTGACCGTGACATTGTCACGGGTGACCAGGTCCTGCGTGGGTACATCCATGGTTTCGACCCGGAGAGGAACCCGCACCATACGGTCAATCGGGGCGAAGACCAGAATGATGCCCGGCCCTTTCGGCTGGGAAAGAACACGACCGAGACGGAAGATGACCGCCCGCTCATATTCGGCCAGGATCTTGATGGCCGACAACACGTAAAGGATCACGATCACCACCGCGATCATCGGAATGTCAAACATGGGATTCTCCTTCCTTGGCAGCGACCGGCTCGACTTTCAGCGTCAGCCCGTCGACCTTAATGACCCGTACCCGGGTGCCGGCTTCCACTGGCTGGGTGGCTTCGGCGTCCCAGAATTCTCCGTGAATGAATACCGTCCCGTGGGGTTCCAGCGCCGTATGCGCTTTGCCCGTTTCTCCCACCATGCCCGCTGTGCCCGTGACCACCTTACTGTGCCGCGCCCGGATGATCAGCGTCAGCAAGAACATCGTGATCAGGGCAAACGGTAGCGTTACTCCGAGCGCCGTGCCGAGATGGATTCTCAGCTCCGGGGGCCCTTGCACCAGCAACAATGCTCCCAACACCATGGAAACCGCGCCTCCGATGCCGAGGATACCATGCGAGGCAAACTTCGCCTCCAGGATAAACAGCGCCACGGCCAGCACCAGCAGCCCCGCTCCCATCCAGTTGATAGGTAGAACCGAGAGCGCCGACAGCCCCAGCAGCACCATGATGCCGCCGGCCACGCCGGGTACAATCAGGCCGGGAGAGGAGAACTCGATGTAAACGCCCAGGGCTCCGACAATCAGGATGACGAAGGCAATGTTGGGATCGGCGATGGCCGACATGAAGCGTTCGCGCAGCGTCTGCTGGTATTCGGTGACGACCGGAGCCTTGAGCGAAAGCTTCTGCCGGACGCCGCTGAAGCGGACAATCTCCCGGCCGTCGAGCTTCTCGAACAGCTCCTGCTCGCTGGCGGCGACGATCTCAATGAGATTGTTCTCCAGGGCTTCGCTTTCAGTGAACGCCTTCGCCTCCAGTACCGCCTTTTCGGCCAGTTCACTGTTGCGGCCACGTTTCTGGGCGATCGAGCGCAGTGCGGCTGAGGCATCGCTCTCGGCCTTCCGCCGCAGAACCGGGTCCATTTGCTGCCCCATCAGGATGGGGGATGCCGCGCCGGTGCGCGTGCCGGGGGCCATTGCGGCCACATCGCCGGCTTCAAGGATAAAGAAGCCGGCCGAAGCGGCCCGCCCGCCGCTCGGAGTTACATAGGTGACCACCGGGATGGGAGAAGCCACAATCTTTTCGATAATCTCCCGGGTGGCCTCCAGCAGCCCGCCCGGAGTGTTCAGCCGCACCAGCACCAGATCGGCTCCCTCGGTGTCTGCCTGCGCCAGCGCGTGGTCGATGATTTCGACGGTGATGGGGTGGACCACGCCATCGACATCGACGGCCATTACGCGGGACTGAGCCCCGGCTGTCCCCGTAACCGACAGAAGTGCAATGGCTAACAAAATATGCCGCAAGGCTTTTCTCTATCCCAACTATAGCATCGGCGGGCATGGCACGCCAGTTGATTTGGATCTTTTTTCCG
>CAZXVW010000122.1:0-13321 GCA_964644025.1 uncultured Solibacteraceae bacterium
GATTGTGTAACCGGCAATATAGGAAGAAGCTTCGGTTTCGGATATATCGTGGTCTTGCCGGCCAATAAAGACACCGAACTCGAGTTCAAAGTCCAGTCGCTCGGTATAGGCCGGCCAGAGGACATCGGCGCCCGGGCCGATCACACTCGCCGGGTTGCCCTTGTAGTAAATGGGCCTCTCGTACCAGACGCGCGGCGCACCGAACAGCGCCTTGCCTCGCAGCTTCTCGACGCCCACATCCAACCACGCGAGTGGAGGGAATCTTCGGTTGATTACGGCACGCGTCGCCTGCACGACGTGACGCTCGAACGCCATGCAATCACGGATTGACAGGGGACGAGGAACCGGCGCCAGCAGGGTGACGCTACCAAGGGGCCGCGCCAGCCCTTCAGGGAAGTCCCCGCAAAGCTTTTCCGCATGTTCCCGGGCCCTGGCTCCTTCGGCAAGAAAGGCCAGCATCGAAGTGAAGTACGGAGCAGATGTACCATCGACGGCCCGCGCCGCCTCGTTGAGATCCAGCGCCGCAGGGGCGTCACCGGCCAGCACGCCGAGTCGCGGGCCGGGTGCACCAGGGGTGGCGAACGTAACCAGTTTCATTGCCGATCGAGAATCGCCACCACCCGCGCCGGACCGGCGGAACCGCCTTTCACTTTCAACGGAAACGCCGATACGGTGAAACCGCACAGGGGGAGCCGTCCGAGGTTCGCCAGTCGCTCCATGTGACAGTACTCCCTGTCTACGCCAACATAGTGCGCGGCCCAGAAAACATCGTCACGGCCCGTCCGCCGGGCTTCACGGGCCTGGGCAGTCAGCGGAGCGTCCCACCCCCAGGAATCGATCCCCATTACTTTCACCCCTTGTTCGATCAGCCAGCGGGTGCCGGCGGCGCTGACGCCCGGGCCGCGATGGAAGTATTCCGCCGAGCCGAGGTAACGGTCGTTGTCGGTCCGTAGCAAAACGATGTCGCGCGGCTCGAGCTGATGACCGGTTTTCGCAAGCGCAGCTTGCATATCATCCACGGAGGCCGCCGCCGTCGGATCCAGATGCCGTACATCCAGCACCACCCCGGGGCCATAAAACCACTCCAGCGGAAGCTCGTCGATGGTTCGCGCTCGCTTTCCCTCCGAGACTGGCGCGTAATGCCACGGAGCGTCCACGTGAGTCGTACCGTGGGTGGAAAGCCGGATCTCGTCAGTCGCCCACCCGAGTCCGGTCGGCAGGTGTTTCGCTTTCACACCGAATAGGAGGCGCATCGCCAGACGGCCGAACCGGTGCCCCCGGTGTTGCACCCGGTTTCGCGCCCACCAAGGCGCCCAAGATCTATCAGTGTCCAGAGGAACACTCAGATCCACGAATTCCATGCCCACCACACTTACTAGTTTCGGTGATGAAATACAAGACCGAAGACCTTCCCTATCCGGGCGCCGCGATAGCTGAAAGCCAGCCGGCCAGCACATCCTGTTTAAGGGTAACTAGTCCACCGCGGCCGCGGCTACTCCAACACCTTGATGGCGATGTCTTTGTACTGGATGTAAAGCTCGTCCTTGTTGTGCAACTGCAGTGCGATGTGGCCGCGCAGGCCTACGTTGTGTGCCCGGTGCGCCTCATCGTCAAGAATGCCGGAGAAATCCCGGTCAGTGATGACATTGCCGTTGACAACCGTCTTAATCCGCGGGCCGCGGCACCGAATCTGCAAACTATTCCAGCCGTCGCCCTCATCGGCGTACTTCCAGGTCCAGTTTTCCGGCGCGTAAGACTCGTCGATCCTCGCATTTGACAACCTGGGATAGATCCAATGTCTGGTCTCCCATGTCTCATCGTAGACGAGGCCCGTCCGCCATGGCGCCGGCGGGTGGACATCCACTTGCGGCCCGTTCATCCACCCGGCTTCCTCGTCATAGCGGCTGCGGATCTGGACGCCCGAGTTGCCGGCCGAGTCCCGAAATCCGCGAACCTTCAGCTTTAATTCGAAATCGCCGTACTCTCGGTCGGAGACGAGCCAGACGTAGTGGTGGTCTTTGCGCCCGCGGGAGTCGCAGGTGATCGCGCCGTTGTCGACCTTCCAAAACCCCTTGCCGGCATCTTCTGGCCGGCATGCCACGTGCCACCCGTTCAAAGTCGCGCCATCGAAGAGCGGGACCCACTCCGTTGCCGGCGCCGGAATGTGGTTGGCCTGGTTACTGCCGATGGTGCATCCGGCCACCGTCAGGCAAGCCAGTGTCAAGACCAGCAATCTGTTTCTCACCACCCCATCCTATCCCGAACGCCGGCAGCGGTGAACGGCCCGCTCGTCGCCCTGACTCGCCCCCGAAACTCTCAGCCTGCCGGTGGCTTGTCGTTCAGCAACCCCTTCAGAATCGGCTCGATCCGGGCCCGCTCGGCGTCAGTCGCCGGCGTCAGCGGGCTGCGCGGCGGCCCGATGGCAATCCCGGAACCCATTTCAATCGCGGCCCGCAGAATTGGAATCGGATTAATCCTGCCGTTTTGATTCAGCGCTTCGCAAAACGGCGCCATTCGAAAGTAAATGGCCGACGCGGACGCGTTGTCGCCGCGGAAGTAAGCCTCGATCATCGCCTTCATCCAGTTGCCGATGATCTGCGATCCGCCACTGACGACCCCGACGCCGCGCTGCGGCAGCAACTGCAGCACCATTGGATCGTCGCCACAATAGATGGAAAAATCCTCCGGCGTACGGAGCGCGAATGCGGTGGCCTGGATAGGCTGGATACCAGCCTCTTCCTTAACGCCGCGAATATTGGGCACCCGCGCCAGCCGTTCCAAGGTCTCCGGCTCCACGTTGACACCGGTGAACAGGGGGATGTTGTAGACCATGACCGGCAGTGACACGGCCGCTGCTACGGCTCGAAAGTGCCGCTCGATCCCTTCCTGCGTGGGCCTGGCGTAATAAGGAAGCACCACCATCACCGCGTCGAAGCCGAGTTCTTCGGCGATTTTCGCCAGCTTGATGGTCTGCCTGGTGCTGGCGGCGCCCGCGCCCGCTACTACCGGAACCCGCCCGGCGGCGGCTTCCTTACCAGCCTTCCAGATGGCGATCCTCTCCTCGTCGTCCATGGTATGGAACTCGCCCGTCGTTCCGGTGAGGATCAGCGAATCACAGAAGTCATTTCGAATCACGAAGTCAGCCAATTCCCGCAGCGAGTCGAAGTTGACCTCCTCATTGTCTTGGAATGGCGTCACCAGCGGCACGGCTACCCGGCCCATGATTTTTTGCAGTCCACCCATACGTATTCCTTTCTCTCACTGAGATGCCGGCTGGTCCGGCTCAGACGCCACGGTCGCGCTCGCCCCGCCGGCTACGCCCGTGGAGACCGCACCGGCAGCTTGAACGCCTCCCCCTTTTGTAATGATACCCCTTCAACCGGGCCGGCGACCAGGCCGGCCCTGGCGCCGGCGATGCTGAACGCGGCCCCTTGGGATAGAATAAGGCGATGGCTGAACAAGAGAAGCCGGTGCAGAGCTTCGAGGCCGGCCTGGAGGAACTGGAGTCCATCGTCAAGCAGCTCGAGAGCGGCGAGCTTTCGCTGGAGAAGGCCATCGAGTACTTCGAGAAAGGCGTCAAGCTCAGCGAGGCGTGCCGCAAGCAGTTGATGGAAGCTGAGAGCAAGGTCGAAATCCTTCTCAAAAAGAACGGCGAGGTGGAGGCCGAGTCTTTCCAGCCCGACGAGCCGCGCTGAGACGTTCCGGGGCGAGCAACCCGGCGCCGCCTGAGCCAATGCCGATGAATCTTGCCGAGTACCTCGATTACCAGAGAAAACGCGTTGACGCCGCACTGGACCGCTGGGCGCCGCCGGAGACCACCCCGCCCCAGACGATCCACCGCGCGATGCGCTACAGCCTGTTCGCCGGCGGGAAGCGCATCCGCCCCATTCTGTGCATCGCCGCCGCCGAGGCCGTCAGCGACCAGGTGGCGGGAGTTGAGGACGCCGCCTGCGCCCTGGAGCTGATCCATACCTATTCGCTGATTCACGATGATCTGCCGGCGCTCGACAATGACGACTTGCGGCGGGGCCGGCCGACCTCGCACAAGGTCTTCGGCGAAGCGGTCGCGATTCTTACCGGCGATTCGCTGCTCACCCTCGCCTTCCAGGTTCTGGCGCGGATCAACTCGGTGGATGCGGAGCGCAAGACACGCCTGATTCAGGAACTGGCGGCGGCTTCCGGCACCGTAGGCGGAATGATCGCCGGCCAGGTGCGCGACCTGGAAGGAGAAGGAAAACAGCCCACCCCCGAACTGCTGGAAGCCATTCATCGCGCCAAGACCGGAGCGCTGTTGCGGGCCAGTGTGCGCATGGGCGCTGTGTACGCGGGCGCCACTCCGCGGCACTACGAGGCGCTGTCCCGTTACGGGGAACATGTCGGGCTGGCGTTTCAAATTGTGGATGATCTGCTGGATGTCGAACAGTCGTCCGAGCAGTTGGGCAAGACCGCCGGGAAGGACGCCGCGCAAAACAAAATCACCTTTCCGGCGGTTTACGGACGGGAGCGCTCCCACCAGATGGCCGAGCAAGAGCGGCTCCGTGCCCGGCAGGCCATCGAGATCTTCGGCGAGCGCGCCCGGTGGCTGGGCGAGCTGGCGGACCTGATCGTCCGCCGCAGCAAATGAAAGTGACGGGAAAGCGGCGCATCGACCAGTTGCTGGTGGAGCGCGGCCTGGCCGAGTCCCGGGAGAAGGCTAAGGCCCTGGTGCTAGCGGGCCAGGTATGGATCAACGGCCGGAAGGCGGCCAAGCCCGGCCACGCCGCTTCCCCCGGCAGCCGGATCGAAGTGGCGGCGCCCCCGCCTTACGTGAGCCGCGCCGGGCAGAAGCTGGCCCGGGCGCTCGACCATTTCCGCATCACCGTGAGGGGAAAAGTATGCCTGGATGTCGGCGCTTCGACCGGTGGATTCACCGATTGCCTGTTGCAGCGCGGGGCGGCGCGGGTCCACGCCGTCGATGTCGGCGCGGGCCAGATCGCCTGGAAATTGCGCACCGATCCGCGCGTGGTGCTGCATGAGAAGCTCAACGCGCGCTATCTGAAACCGGAGGATATCGGCGAGCGGGTGGCGCTGGCGGTATGCGATGTCAGCTTCATCTCGGTTACCTTGATCCTGCCGGCGCTCGCCCCGGTGCTGACAAAAGACGGCGAAATGGTTATACTCGTGAAACCCCAGTTCGAGGTGGAACGCGGGCAGGTCGGCAAGGGCGGCGTCATCCGTGATCCGGCCCTGCACCAGGCGGCCTGCACGCGCGTGGAAACGGCTGTAGCCGGCCTTGGGTTTCGCACCTCCATCATCGAGAGCCCGATCCGCGGGGCTGAGGGGAACCAGGAGTTTCTGCTCTATGCCAAGCGTTAAAACTGTCGGAATCATCTCGAAGCCGGGCGTGCCCAGGGCCCGCCGGGTGGTGGAAGAGCTACTGGCCTGGCTCGGCGAACGGGGCATCCAGGCGCGGTGTGATGAGGAAACAGCCGGCTATGTCAGCGGCGTGGCCGGGGTCCCGCGCATGAAGGTTCCCGACGGCACGGACCTGATTATCCTGCTGGGCGGCGACGGCACCCTGTTGTCGGCGGCCCGCGCCATCGGCGGCCGGGAAATTCCACTGTTCCCCGCCAACCTTGGCGGCCTAGGGTTTCTTACCGCGATCACCGTCGACGAGCTGTTCCCGGAACTGGAACGCGCTCTCCGGGGAGAGCAGCGGATCGGCCGGCGCAGACTGCTGCACTGTGAGCTGAAACGCGGCCAGCGCGTGGTGGCCGAGTACGAGGCGCTCAACGACGTCGTCATCGACAAGGCCCATATCGCCCGGATGATCGACGTCGACGCCGTGGTCGACGGGCAACTGGTTTGCGCCTACAAGGCCGACGGATTGATCATTTCCACTCCTACCGGGTCCACGGCTTACTCATTGTCGGCCGGTGGCCCCATCATCTACCCGTCGGTCGAGGCGCTGGCCATCACCCCGATCTGCCCGCATATGCTCACGAACCGCCCCGTCGTCCTGCCGCCGTCGGCGATTATCGAACTCATCTCCCGGGCGAAAAGCAACGCCGCCTTCCTCACGATTGACGGTCAGGTGGGCGAACCGCTCCAGCACAACGACGTGGTTGTGTGCCGCAGCTCGAACAAGACCGTGCACCTGATCCGCCCCCCGCGTCACCGGTTCTTCGACGTGCTCCGGCAGAAGCTGAAGTGGGGCGAGAGGTAAGCCCGGTCTCCCGCCGCGGCTAGGAAGCCAGCCAGGAACCCAGGGTCTCGATTGCCTCGATGACGCCGGCGCAATACCGGCGCAGAAAGCGCTCGTCCGGGAGCTTGTCCCGGGGGATCGCTTCCGCCGCCGCCAGCGCCCGGCTGCCGTCAAAATCCACGTAAGCTAGCCGGGCGGTCAACTCCCGCGGGGGCCGGGCGAAATCCACCCCCGGCAACAACGCCACGCCCGTCTCTGCCAGTAAGCGTTCACAGAACTGTCCGCTTGTACGGACGCCGCGCTCCCGCAACTTTTCCGAAACGGCGGAAAAATCGGGGAACAGGTAAAAACCGCCCTGAGGCGTGTGAACGTACACTCCGGCCCGCCGGAGAGTGCCGGCCAGTAAGGTCCCCAACGCCGCCAGGATGCGGCGGACCTGGAACAGGTAATGCTCGATCTCGCTGCCGCGCTGAAACGCTCGCACCGCGGCGTACTGGATCGGCGCGCTAGTCGAGGTGAAGGTTTCGCTCGCCGCCACCGCCATCGCCTCCAGCAGCCAGTGCAGGGTGTGCGGGAAAGTGAAGGTGCCCAGGCGCCACCCGCCGGCCCCGCACCATTTGCTCAGGCCGCTGCTGATGATGGTTCCTTCCGGATAGTAGCGGGCGATGGAGACGTGGTCGCCGTCGTGATCGAGCTCGCCGTAGATCTCATCCGAGAGCAACACGATGCCGTATTTCCTGGCCACCTTCGCCAGCGCCTTCAGTTCCTCGCGGCGGTAAGTCAGGCCGGTAGGGTTGTTCGGGTAGTTCAACACCAGGATCCGGGGCCGGTCCGGGTCCGGCCAGCAGACCTGATCGAGTTCTTCGGGCGTCAGCTTCCATCCGTTTTCGCGGCTGGTGGCGAGCCACTGTACGCGGCGGCCGATAATCTGCGCTTGCGGCGCGTAGGAGACCCAGCTCGGCGTCGGTATCAGCAGGTCCCCGTAATAGACCAGTTGCAGCAGGAACATCAGCTCCTTGGAACCCGGCCCCACCAGGACATCGCCGCCGGTGCGGGCGATGTCGTGCCGGCGGCGATGATAGTTGGCCACCGCCTCGCGCAATTCACCAAGTCCCTTCACCGGCAGGTAGTCCTTCTGAAAGGCGTTTACCTTCAGGGCCTCGACCACCGGCTGCGGCACTGGGAACGGCGACTGGCCCAGGCCCAGCTTGTACACTCTGCGGCCCTGCTGCCGCAGCTCGTTCGACTTCTCGTTGATGGCCAGCGTGGCGGAGGGGGAAAGCCCGCGCACGTTCAGATTCAGGTGAACGGGCAAAGCGGAAGCCTCGCGTTCCTGCATCAGTGTCTCTGACAACCAGTACAGGACCTCCGCCCCCCGCCTGTCAACAGCCGCGTCGCCGGCCGCGACATCGGCTCTGCGGCTTTCCCGCCGCCCGTGCCCGGCATTCCGCTTCGAGCTGTGAAGCTGCCTTGCGGCGCCACCAGCCGCGGCGATGACCGATTGCGGAGCGCATGTAGAATGGTCAACGTTATGCGTACCCACCCGGCTGTTGCGCTGTCTGACCGCCGCACCGATCGCCGCCCACTCCACCCCGGCGAGCCATCCGTAGTCCTCCGGCACGGCTGGTCCCCGCGCCGGGCGCTGGCAGGCCTGTTCCTGCTATTGCTGCTGCCTCCGCCATCCCGCGCCGGCGAACTGTTCCACGACGATTTCTCTCATCTGCCACCCCGCATCTTCTCGGCTCCAATCAAAGAGCTGACCAACGCTATCCAGGAATATCATTACCTCCGCCATCGCGGCGTTCCCACCGACCCGTGGGAAAACGCCATCTGCCACTCCGACGCCTGGCTGGCCGGCGACGAAGATGGTGAGCCATACCTGGAACAGCACCTGATCAACCAGGACGCGGCCATAATGAATCCGACCATGATCACCGGTGATGCCGAGTGGTCCGATTACACCGTCGAAGTCAAGGTTCGGCCCCTCTCGTTGGCCGAAATGGCCGGCGTGGTCTTCCGTTACCACACCAACCGGCACTATTACCTGTTTGCCTTGACCGGCGGCGACCGGGCGGTTCTGAAGCTCCGCCTGCCGCTGGAGAAGCAGTTCCGTGTCGCCGAGTGGAGGGCGCTGGGCAGCGCTCCATTCACCTACGACGCGAAGCGCTACCACCACCTGAAAGTGGAAAACGAAGGCCCGCGGATTCGCGCCTACGCCGACGGCAAGCTTCTCGTTGAAGCCTCCGACAACGAGATTCTCAAAGGCCGGGCGGGTGTCACCGCGAACATTCCGGCCCGTTTCCGTGATTTCCGCGTCACCACGTCCGATGAGAAAGAGGGCCGGATCCGCGAGCGGATCGCCGCGCGCGAAGCCGAGCTCGAGCGGTTGCGCGCCGCCAATCCCCGGCCGAGACTTTGGAAGAAGTTTCGCATCGCTCCTTACGGCGCGGGCCGCAACGCGCGCTTCGGCGACCTGGACGGCGACGGCGTGCCGGACATGGTCATCGCCCAGAACGTCCGCAAGGTTTACAAAAACTCCTTCGCCCAGATCAGTTGCCTCGCCGCCTTCACCCTCGATGGCAAGCTGCTGTGGAGGATCGGCCGCCCCGATCCCTACAACGATGTCATCGCCCACGACACGCCGTTCCAGATCCACGACATCGACGGCGATGGCGCCAACGAAGTCGTCATGGTCCGCGACTTCAAGATCCAGATCCGGGACGGCAAAACCGGCCGCCTGAAACGGTGGGCCTGGATGCCTGCCGCACCCGCCGACAACAAGATGCGGCCCTACGAGATGGAGGTCGGCGACTCGATCGCTTTCTTCAACTTCTCCGGCGATCCGCGCCGTCACGAGATCCTCATCAAGGACCGCTACCGCACCTTCTGGGTCTTCGACAACCATCTCAAGCTGCTGTGGGGCGGCCAGGGCCAGCTCGGCCACTACCCTTATCCGCTGGACTACGACGGTGACGGCAAGGATGAGATGGTTATTGGCTATTCCCTCTACGACGACGACGGACGCCGGCTCTGGAGTCACGACCGCGAGTTGCGGGATCACGCCGACGGAATCGTGATGGGCAACTTTTCCGGCGATCCGAACGGCGAGATCCGCGTATACTCGTGCGGCAGCGATGAAGGCTACCTGATGTTCGATATCCACGGCCAGATCCTGAAACACATTCGCATCGGTCACGCCCAGAGCCCCAGCATCGCCAAGTACCGCAGTGATGTCCCCGGCTTGCAGATGATGACCATCAACTTCTGGAAAAATCCCGGTATCATCACGCTGCTGGATTTCGATGGCAACATCCTGGCGCAGGCGGAGCCGATCCATACCGGGAGCCCCGTGCTTCCAGTCAACTGGCGCGGCGACGGCATCGAATTCGCCATGCTTTCGGGCAACGCCCGCGAAGGCGGCATGATCGACGGACGCCTGCGGCGCGTGGTCATGTTCCCTGATGACGGCCATCCCGACTACGCCTTCAATGTCATGGACCTCACCGGCGATCCCCGCGACGAGATCATTCTCTGGGACCAGGAACAGGTCTGGATCTACACCCAAGACCGGCCTTTCCCGGGGAAGCGCATTTACGCCCCGGTTCGCAACCCCGCCTACAACGAGTCCAACTACCAGACCACGGTTTCTTTGCCGGCCTGGAAGAACCTCCGGTAGCGCGCGTCCCAGTCACCGTCATTGGCTCTGCCGCGCCGGCCGCTGCCCGGCTCGTATAGAATTGGCAGACGAGGATAGCAGCCATGAACACTGGAACCTTTTCCCACCGTCCCATTCTGAAGCTCGTGGCGGTGGCGGCCGTGCTGGCCGCGCCGCTGTGCCTGGCTCAACCGGGAACGCCGAAGCCGGCCCCGACTTACGCGAACGTTTCCTACGCCGCCCCGGCGCACGACGTGCTGGACTTCTGGAAAGCCGCCTCGGCGAAGCCGACGCCGCTGGTGCTTTACATTCACGGCGGCGGATTCCGCGGCGGTAGCAAGGACGGCATCAACGCCCAGACGCTGCGGGCGCTGCTCGACGCCGGCATCTCGGTGGCCGCCATCGAGTACCGCTTCATCCAGGAAGCGAAGCTGCCGGCGGCCTTCCACGATTGCCGGCGTGCCTTGCAATTCCTGCGCTGGAGGGCGCCGCAGTGGAATATCGACAAGACCCGCGTCGGGGCATTCGGCGGTTCGGCGGGCGCCGAGATCTGCATGTACCTTGCCTTCCACGACGATATGGCCAAGCCAAGCAGTCCGGACCCGGTCGAGCGCGAATCCACGCGCCTGCAGTGTGTGGCGACGACCGGCGGGCAGATCACCCTGGACCTTGATTGGTGGGTGAAGTGGATCCCAGGTTATGAGAAGCCGCCCCGCGACAGGACAGAAGTAGTCGGCAACCGGCCGGAGAGTGAGATCCGTGCGGCCCTCCGCGACGTGGGCGCCCTTTATCTGGTCAGCCCGGACGACCCGCCCATTTACATGCGCTACGGGATGGCCCCCGGCGATCCGGTGCCCAAGGATCCGAAAAAGGCGCGGGGCTGGAAGATGCACCACGTGATATTCGGCGTGAAGTTGAAGGAAAAGCTGGACGCGGCCGGCGTTGAGAATTATCTCGTTTACCCGGGCGTTCAGGTAAAGTACGCCTCGCTGGCGGACTTTCTCATCGACAAGTTGAAGGGCCGCTAGGTTCCGCGGGCGCGCTCAGCCCTCCGGCGGCGGGGCGTCACCGAGGTCCGCCGCCAAGTTTTCGAACTTGGTGAACTCGCGCAGGAAAGCGAGCTTGATCTTGCCGATCGGGCCGTTGCGCTGCTTGCCCACGATCAGGTCCGCCAGCCCTTTGAGGTCTTCGCGGTCCGGCTTGTAATACTCGGCACGATAAATGAAGGCCACCAGGTCGGCGTCCTGCTCGATGGAACCGGACTCCCGCAGGTCGCTGAGCTGTGGAATCGCATCGCCAGGCCGGGTCTCCGGGGCACGGCTCAACTGCGAGAGAACCAGCATCGGAACATTCAGTTCCTTGGCCATCATCTTCAAGCCGCGCGAAAGGTAGCTGACCTCCTGGGTGCGGTTTTCGAAGCGTCCGCCGCCGCTCATCAGTTGCAGGTAGTCCACCACCGCCAGACCCAGCTCATGCTCGGCCTGCAGGCGCCGCAGCTTGGCGTGGATGTCCATCAGGTTGGCGCCGGCCGTGTCATCGATGTAGAGTGGGGCCTCCACCAGGTCGGCGGCGGCCACCTGAAGCCGGCGGCGCTCCTCCTTGTTCAGATATCCGGCGCGGAACTTCTGCTGATCCACCCGGGCCGCGGCGCAAATCATGCGCGTCAGCAGTGATTCCTTGGACATCTCCAGCGAGAAGATGGCCACCGCCTTGCCCGGTTTCGGATGCGTGGCCACGTGTTGGGCGATGTTCAGCGCCAGCGCCGTCTTGCCCATCGAGGGCCGGCCCGCGATGATGATCAGCTCGCCGGGGTGGAGTCCGCCGGTCATTTCGTCCAGCTTGACGAAACCGGTGCTGACGCCCCGGATGCGCTTGCTGGGGTCGAGAAAGGCGTTCAGCCCGCCCTGGAACTCGTCGATGATCTGGCCCGGATTGGCGGGAGCGTCCTTCTCTTGCTCCTCGCCCAGCCGGAGCAAGGATTCCTCGGCGGCGGCCAGCACCCGCTCCGGCTCCTCCTGGTCCATCATGCAGCGGTTGATGATGCTCTGACAGGCGAAGATCAGCCGGCGGAGGGTGGCCTTGTCCTTAATGATGCCGACGTAGCTCTCCAGGTTGTAGATTTGGGGCAGCCCGTCGTCCAAGGAGACCAAATAGCTGATCCCATCGACCGATTCCAACTGGCCCTGCTTCATGAGCTCGTTGGCCACCGTAACGCGGTCGATCCTCTCGCCCCGGTCATTCAGATCCCTCATGCGGGCGAAGATCCGCCGGTGCTTCTCCAGGCTGAAATCACTCTCATCCAGGGTGGCGGCCACCTGCACGAACGCGGATTCGTCGGTGAGGATGGCGCCCAGGATGAGCCGCTCGGCGTCCACGTTCGCCGGCAGGCCTTTTTCCAGCGCTATGTCCTTCGTTGCCATGCCCGTCGCCTACGCTACACGCACCCGGCGGGCGCGCGCAAGCAAAATGTTTCCCGTCGCAAATGAGGAAGTTGTCCTCTGGAAAATACCCCGTGCGGAGCAGCCTGCCCGCTGTGCACTGCAGGCTGTTGAGCCATAGGGGGCTTCCCTGCCCCGCGCTGCGTTTTCCACAAACGCTCCGCAAACATTTCAATACTATTTTGTAACACTCCGGGCGTTCGTGCACCCGTTTTCTAGCCAGGCGGGTAAAATTTGTTGGCAGGCACACGCCGCCGGATCGCGCTGGTCGCTGGTGCTTGGTCCCTGGTCGCTGGTCCCTAGTCGCTGGTCCCTAGTCGCTGGTCCCTAGTGTAGTGTCTCATAAGTATCTTTACCTATGACGATTTTTGCGTCATACTGTAGAGGCTATGTCCCGTGCTGCTGCGCCGGCCCTGCCGCTCACTGCGAAGCAACGTAAGCAGTTGCTTCAAATTAAGAAGTTGCGGAGTACGCCCCAGAGTGTGGCGCTCCGCGTCCAGATCGTTCTGGGGGCCGCTGAGGGCGTCGCCAACAAGGTACTGGCCCGTCGGCTTTCTACTACCCTGCCAACTGTTCTCCTCTGGCGGTCGCGCTATCAAGAAGAGGAACTGGCTGGCATCCTTCAAGACCGGCCACGGTCGGGTCGCCCGAAGCAGATCTCGCCGGAAAAAGAAGCCGCCATCGTGGAGGCGACGTTGCGGACCACCCCCAAGGATGCGACCCATTGGAGTGTCCGTTCGATGGCGAAACAGCAAGGAGTCAGTCCCGCCACGATCCAGCGGATTTGGAAGAAGCATCATCTGCAGCCTCACCGCGTCGAGACGTTCAAGTTCAGCAACGATCCCCGAGTTCGTGGCCAAGGTGCGTGACATCGTCGGCTTGTACTTGAACCCGCCCGATCAGGCGATCGTGTTGAGTGTCGATGAGAAGAGCCAGATTCAAGCGCTGGATCGCACTCAGCCCATTCTTCCGCTCCGGCCCGGGTTGCCGGAACGCCGCACGCACGACTACGAACGGCACGGTACAACGACCTTGTTCGCCGCC
>CAZXVW010000123.1:0-13309 GCA_964644025.1 uncultured Solibacteraceae bacterium
CAAACAAAGTAAAAGGTGCATTAGCAGCAAATTGCTGGAATCAGGCAACAGCACGAGAACCGCCCCGCTCGCGTGGCCGGCAATCCGTCGTGCCGCCGGCTACTTCCGCTGTTGCTTGAGCCACTGTTGCAGTTCGTCGTTTTTCTTTCTCATCTCCTCGCCCCGCTTAAGGCTCAGGTCACAGTCAAAACGGGCAAGGTAGTGCCACCGGCCGTGGGCGACACGGAACGTATGATACAGCCCCCACGTGATTCCCGGCCCCGGCTGGTGGTCCGTATCGACGAAACCGTCGGCGCGGTACACGCCGGCCGCCCTGGGAACCTCCAATCCGAAAGCTTTCGGCACGAAGTTCAACCCGTCCTCGGCATATTGCAGGCTGAACTTCTCCGGCCCCTGGTACAGGAGAGCGCAGACGCCTCTCCGATAAGGCCAGACGATGGTTTCATGTCCCCCGCAAATCACCGGGTTCAGTTCGGATTTCACATAAGGACCTTCCGGTTTGGCCGCGGTCGCCACGCCCCAGGCGATCGGCACGCCCCACTGGGCGTCGCGCCCCATGGGCCCGTCCGGATGACCCTTGTAATAGAGCCAGTACTTGCCTTCCCGCACGATCAGGGACGGGTCATGGACGTTTCGTGAGTCGAAAGCGCCGTCCGGCCCGGTCTTCAGTATGGGCTCGGGCGCTTTGGTCCACGGGCCATCCGGCGAGTCCGCCCAGGACATGGCGATCACGTTATGGGCGAAATCGCCCCGCCCGCGCCCTTGTTCCAGACTCGCCGCCGCCTGGTAAAAGAGGTAGTAACGCCGATTGGCCACCAGCACATTCGGAGTGAAGACGCTGCGGTGGTCGAAGCTCCCCTTCGGGCCCCGGCGCACCGCGACGCCCCGTTCCGTCCAGGTTTTGCCGTCCGGGGAGGTGGCATACCAAAGGTCGGCCAGGTCCCAGGAGTAAGCCCTCAGCATATCGGTAGCCCGGTCGAAGCCGACATGGGGCGGACCCTTGGCCGTTCTCGTATACCAGACGTAATACACGTCGCCGACCTTGATGACGTCGGTTGGATCCCTCCGCACAACACCTTCCTCGAAGCCCAGGCCTCTCGCTGGCGAAAAGCGGAACCGGGAATAGAACTCGTTGTCCTCCTCGTATTTCAATCCCAGCGTTCGATAGCGCTTCATGGCGGCGCTGGCGGCCTGCGTCGCCGCGGCGGGCAAGGCAGTGGCCGCGCC
The DNA here is from genome assembly GCA_964644025.1 of uncultured Solibacteraceae bacterium. Taxonomy (GTDB): domain Bacteria; phylum Acidobacteriota; class Terriglobia; order Bryobacterales; family Bryobacteraceae; genus CAZXVW01. Next base: position 1,228 of record CAZXVW010000123.1, read on the forward strand.
CAACCCGACCGCCTGGAGAAAAGTGCGCCGTTTCGTAGTCATTTTCAATCTCCTGTTTGGTGTCGAGGTAATTACACCATGAAACCGACTCCCGGTTCACTGGTTGAATATGATGACGTAGTACACGCTGCAGGTGAAGCTGCGCATGTCCCCGAGCCAGCTTTTGGGAGCCGCGCCGCATCAGGGGGAACTAATCTGCCGCTCATCGGCTTCCGGCGCGGCGAATAGTACGACGCGAACCGCCTGTTACTCGATCCCCAGCTTCTTTTGCATCGCCTCGAGCGTCACCCTTTTCGTCTCCGGGTAAACCAGCAGCACCACGAAGAACTGGATGACCATCATCACCGAGAAGAACACGAACGGGTATCCTCCGGAGGACTCGGCCATTTTCGGAAACGTGCCGGAAACCAGCGCGCACATGAACCAGTGGGTGAAGCTGCCGAGCGCCTGCCCCTTGGCCCGCACCCGGGTCGGGAACACCTCGCTGATGTACACCCAGATGACCGCGCCCTGCGAGAAAGCGAAAAATGCAATGTAGCCGATCAGCAGCCAGACGAGCATTTCCTGGTGGCGGTTGGTGAAGAAGATGACCGAGACCCCGGCCAGACAGGCCGCTGTGCCCACCGAGCCGACCAACAGCAGTGTCTTCCGGCCCAGCTTGTCGATGACCGACATCGCTACCACCGTGAACAGCAGGTTTGTCGCGCCGATCGCCACCGCCTGGAGGTCGCTCGACACTTTGCTGAATCCGGCCCGGGCGAAAATGTCATTGAGGTAATAAAGAAGGGCGTTGATGCCGGAGAGCTGATTGAACATTGCAATGGATACCGCCAGGAAGATCGGCATCCAGTACTTCCGTCTCAGCAGCGGCTCACTCGCGCGTCCGTGCTCGGCATCAATCGATTCCACGATATCCCGGAGCTCTTCCTCGGCGTTCTCCTCGCCGATCCTCACCAGGACCTGACGCGCTTCGTCCACCCGGCCCTGTTTGACCAGCCAGCGCGGCGTGCGCGGAATGGCAAACAGCAAGAGCATGAATGCCGCCGCCGGCACCGCGCCCACGCCCAGCTTCCAGCGCCACTCCAACATGCCCAGGTCGAACAGCCCAACGATGTAGTTCGACAGGTAGGCGACCAGGATTCCCAGCACTACATTGAACTGGAACAGGCCGACCAGTCGGCCGCGCCATCGGGCCGGCGAGATCTCGGCGATATACATCGGCCCCAGCACCGACGCGCCTCCCACTCCCAGTCCGGCAACGAACCGGAACGTGACCAGCGAATACCAGCTCCAGGCGAAAGCGCAACCCAGCGCCGAGACAAGAAAGAACAACCCCATCAGCCGCAGGCTGTCCCGGCGCCCGTACTTGTCCCCCGGAATGCCGGCCAGCAGCGCCCCGACAATCGTTCCCCACAGGGCGATTGAGACCGTGAGGCCCAGCGAGCCAGCGCTCAAGTGGTAGATGGCCGTAAGGGCCTGCGTGGTGCCGGCGATCACCGCGGTGTCGAACCCAAACAGCAGCCCTCCCAGGGCGGCCACCAGCGTGCTTTTCACCAGTATCGAGTTCAGTTTCATGATGTGATTCGCGCTTCCTTTGTTCGAAGTCGCCGACAACGGACCCGGCAAGTCCGCGGGCAAATCTCAAGTATCCAACAAAACATTCTTGTCGTGCCGGGGGGATAGCCGCTCCCAGGAGGAAAGTCTAAAGGGTCCGCTCGGGGGGGCCGACGTATTCGATGCCTTCCGAGTCAACCGATTGTAACGGCTTGTAACGGCTCTGTTCCTCGACGGCATGGGCGACCAGGCCGGCCACCCGGGAGATCAGGAAAAGTCCGTTGGCTGCCCGCTTGGGGAACCGGATCTCGCACAGCAAGGCGGCGATGGCGCCGTCGATGTTGATCGGCAGATGCCGGTCGGCTGCTTGCGAAACCGCGCGCTGGAGCGAATGGAGCTGCTCGATGTAAGGCCCCTCGATGCCAAGTTCGGAGGCATAGTCCAGCAGGCGGACGACCCGAGGATCTTGCTGGTGCGCGCGGCTGCCGAAGCCGGCCACGCGGAGGCCCCGCTGGCGATAGCGCTCGACCATCTCGGTGGCCGCCTCATAGGGATCCAGTCCCATGGCGACACACTCCTCCAGAATCGTCATGCAGTCCTCGATGGCTCCTCCGTGATACCGGGTGATACCAAGGATGCCGGCCCCGACCGCGGAGCTGAGCGGGGCGCCGGTGCTCGCCACGGTAATGGTCGCCTTCGCCGTGGGAGCCGTCGGTCCGTGGTCGATCACCGCCACCAGAATCGCCGAAACCATGTTGCCCACTTTGGGCTCGGGAAGTTCGCCAACCAGGAGCAAGTAAACCGCCTGGCCGAATCCCACCCGTCCAATGAGATCCTTGAGCCGGTAACCACGAACAAGAATACGGTCCGGGTCAACCCAGGAGACCGCTGTTTTCATCGCATCCGGACTCATAAGAGTTCCCCTCGCAGAATCCTGACACTTCCCTTTGTACTACTCGGCGGCGGAAATGGGAAGTCCGTCCTCGGTTCCTTCCACACTCTGGACATTTGACCCCCTTTTCTCATCGGCCGCGGCCCGCGAAACTTGACCGTCCCGGGCACAAAAGCTTCAACCCGCCTTGCTCTGCGTGCTCGGGTGCGGTTTCACGAGCATTTCGGTCTCCACACCCCGGTCGCCTTGCTGCTGCATCCAGCGCTCGAGCTTACCTCGCAGAGCGTCGATGCGCTCCTGATATTCCGGCTGGCCGGCCAGGTTGTTCATTTCAAACGGGTCGGCGACAATGTCGTAGAATTCGACGGCCGGCCGGCGCAGGTAGCGCTCCACCAGGCGGGCCGCCGTGGCGTCGCTTTTCGCCTTCTGCACCCAGGAGCGCCAGTAGTGCTCCTGATCCCGCGTGATGAGAACATTACGGAATTCGATCTCATGGTTGAGGTTAAGGATCAGCTTGTCGGTCTGGGTGCGGACCGAACGCACGGGATAGCATTCGGCGCCGTCGATGATACCCCGGGTCGTATGCACGCCGTAGACTTCCGAGTCATGCTCGTCGGTCCTGCCCTCGAGCACCGCCAGGTAGCTGCGGCCGTCGAGCCCCGGAGGCGGGGTCCCGCCCGCGGCTTCGATCAACGTGGGTAGCGCATCGACACCCTGCACCATGGCCGTGGCGACAGAGCCGGCGCGCACCCGCTCCGGCCAGCGGATGATGAAGCCCTCGCGCAGCCCGACGTCGTAGCAGGTCCACTTGCCGGCCGGAAACGGCGCGCCTTGCTCGCTACAGTACAGGAAAAGCGTCTTCTCCTTCCAGCCGCTGGCATCGACGATATCCAGGCAGCGGCCCACCTCCCGGTCAAAGTATTCGACTTCCGCGTAGTAGCGCGACAACGCGCTACGCGTTTCCGGCGTGTCCACCAGGTAAGGCGGCAGGGTAAGCTTTTCCGGGTCGTAGTGCGAGGCATCGCCCTGATTCCAGGGACCGTGCGGTTCATGGGAGCAGACCACTAGGCAGTAAGGCTGGCGGGCATCGCGCCCCACAAACTCCCGTATCGCATCAAAATCCAGCTTGTTCTGCGGACCCACCCATTCGAACGGGTAGGATTTCAAAGGCCCGAAATGCCGTTTGCCCGCCAGACCGACCCGGTAGCCAAGCTCGCGGAAGTAGGAGGGAAGCGTTTTGATACCCGGCTTGATCTGGCTATGGTTCGGGTAGGCCCCGTTGCGCACGGGAAAAATGCCGGTGTACATCTGCTGGCGCATCGGGGCGCACATCGCCGTAGCGGTGAACGCCCGCGTGAAACGTACGCCCTCGGAGGCCAGGCGGTCAATGTTGGGCGTGCGGACGTCCTTGTTGCCATAGCAACCAGAATCGCGCCAGGTCTGGTCGTCGGCAATGATGATGAAAATGTTGGGCTGGCGTGAAGCGCCCCGGCAGCCGACCCCGATCCAGGGGCCCGCAGCCGTTACCGAAGTCTGCAGGAATCTGCGACGGTTGATCCGGTTCATCAGTTCGTTCTCCTTTACACTCACTCAGAATGGCCGCCGGGTCTCGGGGCGCCTCATCTCCGCCTCTTGGGAGCGGGCACCACGTGGGCTCGCTTGGCCCATGCCTCCCACAGTGTCTCGAGTTGTTTTGCCCGCTCCGGAAACTGCTGGATCAAATCCCGGGTCTCGCTCCGGTCCTCGGCCAGGTTATACAGCTCCCAGGGACGGTTAGCTAAGGAGACCAGCTTCCAGTCGCCCTGCCGCACGGCCCGAGCACCGAAATGCTCCCAGAACAAAGCCTCGTGTCCCGCGTGCTTCTTCCCCCGGAAAATGGGCGCCAGGCTCTTGCCTTCCAGCGGAATGATCCGCCGGCCCTGATAAGTAGCCGGATATCGAGCGCCAGCCAGCTCCACCGCGGTAGCCATGATATCGATGACATGGCCAGGTTGATGAGTAATCGAGCCGGGCTGAAGCTTGATCCCCCGTGGCCAGTACGCAATCAGCGGCGTGGCGATGCCCCCTTCGAATTCTTCCTTTTTCCAATAACGGAACGGGGTGTTGGAAGCATTGGCCCACATCGGACCGATACCGGCGTAGGTGTTCTCCGGCCCGGGCAGCACCTTCTTGTCACGGGTATAGATGACCGGCGTGCCATCGCGCAAGTTCGACGGCCGGTCGAAGCCTGGGCGCATGTTCTGAGGTTGCTCCGGGCTGGCCCCGTTGTCAGATAGGAACAGGATCAGCGTGTTGTCAAGCTGGCCCATCTTCTTGAGCTTGGCGATGATCCGGCCGACGCCCTGGTCCAGCCGGTCGACCATCGCCGCATGGACGGCCATTGCCCGGGCATCCCACTCCTTGTCGGGATTCTCCGCCCACCGTTGCTCGGGGTGGATGCGGGCGCTGAGCACGGCACGGTCCTCGGACAGAATGCCGAGATCCACTAGGCGCCGGTAGCGGTCCCGGCGAATCCGATCCCAGCCGACCTTGTAGGTGTCTTTGTACCGGGCAATGTCAGCCGGCAGCGCATGCAGCGGCCAGTGCGGCGCCGTGTAGGCTACGTATAGGAAGAACGGCTTGCCGTCCTTGCCGTACTTGTCGATGAACTTCACGGCCCAGTCCGTGAGGACAGTGGTGTAGTAGTAGTCCTTGGAAACCTTCAAGACGGGCTTGGTGTTGTGGACTAGGCTGAAAGGATCAAAATAATCCACCACGCCCCAGATGGTTCCGTAGTGTTCCTCAAAACCACGGTTGACCGGATAGCTATCAAGGTCCGCAAATGGTCCGAGATCAATCAGGTGGCTCACCCATTTCGCGTTCTGCGGCGTGTTCTTGGTCCGCGAGAGGTGCCATTTGCCGACCATGGCCGTGTGATAGCCCGCCTGGCGCAGCACCTCGGCGATCGTGACCGCGTTCCGGCTGAGCTCGCCACGATAGCCGGGGAGGTGGTTATCCGTGGTCATCCGGCCGACACCGGCCTGGTGGGGATACAGGCCGGTCATCAGCGCCGCACGCGTCGGGCAGCAACGCGAAGTGTTATAGAACTGGCTGAAACGGAGGCCGCCCGCAGCGAGTCGGTCCAGGTTCGGGGTGTGAATCTCGCCGCCGTAGCAGCCGATATCGGAAAATCCCATGTCATCGGCCATGATGAGGACAATATTCGGCCGGGGAGCGCTCGCGGCCAAAGCGCCCAGCATAGTGCAAAACCAGCAAAGAAATAACACTCGCTTCATTTTCGTTTATCGTTTCTCGGGTCTTTTCTTGGAGGGTTTGATCGAGCGCCACACGGGCCCCTCTTGCTGAACCTCGCGGAATAGCTTGATGAATTGCTGCTCTAGTTGCTCGAGGTCTCCGGCCTGCTTCCCGGTAAGCTTGGCGCTTTCGCGGGGATCAGCTTCCAGATCATAGGCCACGAAATTCTCCAGGTGCGTCTTCTTGATGAACTCCATGCGCGTCATTCCCGCCGCGGGTCTGGCGTCCTGGATTGATCCCGGTGCCGCTTGCGGGATCATGTTGGCGAGGATCTTGCGGTTTCCGACCCGCATGGCAACCTCCTTACCTCCCCGGGCGTGGTAAAGCCACCAGAACATCGGGCGCCGGCGGGGTGAGGGACGGCCTTCCAGCAGCGCGGGCATGATGTTGACGCCGTCAATGACGCGGTCACTCGGGACCTTCGCGCCGGCGACGGCACAGAGAGTGGGCAGGTAATCCGTGCCGATGACGGGATAGCTGCTGGTGACGCCGGCCGGAAGCCTTCCGGGCCACCGCAGGATTCCGGGAACCCGGATGCCGCCCTCGTGCATGTGCCCCTTGGCCCCCCGAAAGATACCCGGGGAACCGAAGGCGGTATCGGTGCGATGTTCCGGACCGTTATCACTGGTGAAGATAACCAGCGTATTGCCCGCCACGTCCAGCTCTTCGAGCCGTTTCAAGAAGCGCCCGATGTGATAGTCGAGCATGGTGACACAGCCAAAGTAGCGCGCCATTTCACTCGGCTTGGCCCGTCGGCGCTCGACATCGGGGCCACCGAATTTCAGCTTCCGGGCCGCCAGCTCGGTTTTCCGGTTCCGATACATCTCCAGGAAGCGCTCGGCGGCGACAACCGGAACATGCGGCTCACTGAACCACAGGAAAACACAGAAGGGTGCCCGGCGGTTCCACTCGTTGTCAAGCCAGTGGATGGCCTCGTTGACGACCACCTCAGACATCCATCCCGCCTGCCGCCCCAGTTTTCTCCCGTTGCGGATGAAACCGGTCGGATCCTTACCGAAGTTGCCCTGGTTGGCGAACCAGTAACCGAAGCCGATGTCACCCGGGTCCGGGTAGGCAGGATCTCCGAGAATTCCGCTGCAGTGCCACTTGCCGGCGAACATGGTCTGGTAGCCTGCTTCGTGCAATAGCCTCGGAAGACCGATTTCCGAGCGGGGGATGTACATCGGCGAGCCGGTGGTGATGAAATCATACATTCCCACGCGGTACGGTGTCCGGCCGGTAAGAATCCCCGTACGGGAAGGGGAACAGTTCGGACTAGCCGAATAGCAGCTGGTGAGGCGGACACCCTGAGAGGCCAAGCGGTCCAGGTTGGGCGTCTCGATAATGGGATTCCCATAACAGCCCAGGTCGCCGTAGCCCATGTCATCAGCCAGAAGGAACACGATATTGGGCTGCGGCGCGGCTGTCGCCTGTGTGGCCATCACCGGGGACAACAACACCGCCACGCTGAAAACTCGAACCCAGCCCCGGAAACGGCCAGTCCCCGGCGTCGGCCTCGGTGGTCCGCACGCCGAGCCTAACTCGGACACACTCACGCGCGAGCGGCTCCAATGCACGCAGCCATTATAGCGCGGGCACGGTCGCGACGACGCTGTGCCTGAAGGCTCACTCGCCCGGTTTGGATGGTTGACACGAAGCGCTTGGTTATACTGGAGGTTACGCACTGGGAGGCCGCCGCGAGCCAAGCCGGCCGGCGTGCCCGCGCAAGCAGGAAAGTCTTATTTTCAACCGGGTAAGCCGTTGTGACCAGATCAACCAAAGTCCGGGTCCGCTACGCCCCCAGCCCAACCGGTGACTTCCATGTGGGCGGCGCCCGCACGGCGCTGTTCAACTACTTGTTTGCCCGCCATCACGGCGGAGCATTCATTCTTCGGATCGAGGATACGGACCGGAAACGTTATCATCCCGAAGCCCTCGGCTGGCTGTTGCAGGGACTGCGATACCTCGGCCTTGACTGGGACGAGGGGCCCGAGGTGGGAGGACCCTACGGTCCCTACGTGCAAAGCGAACGGCTGGAGATCTACCAGCGGTTCGCCCGGGAGCTGCTCGAGGCCGGCGCGGCCTACCGTTGCTTCTGCACTCCCGAGCGGCTGCAGGCTGTCAACCGGGAGCGGCAGAAGAGGGGCGAAAGGTCCGGCTACGATCGTCATTGCCGGGGGCTGGACCCGGATGAGGCCGCGCGCCGCGCCGAGAAGGGCGAACCCCATACGATTCGATTCAAAGCCCCCCTGGAAGGCGCCATCACCGTAAGTGATGCCATCCGGGGCGATATCACCTTTCAAAACACGGTCCTGCAAGACACCGTTTTGATGAAGACTGACGGCGTCCCGACCTACCACCTGGCGAATGTCGTGGATGACCACCTGATGGAAATCAGCCACGTGCTGCGCGGTGACGAGTGGGTCAACAGCCTTCCGTTGCACACCCACCTGTATCGCGCTTTCGGCTGGGAGCCGCCCGTAATGGCTCACCTGCCCTTGATTCTGAATCCAACCGGGAAGGGCAAGATGAGCAAGCGGGAAGGACGGGCGCCGGATGGGCGCGTGCTGCCGGTATTCGTGCGCCGGTTTGAGGAGATGGGCTACTTGCCGGAAGCCATGATCAATTTCATGGCCCTGGTGGGCTGGAGCTACGACGACAAGACGGAGATCATGAGCCGCGCCGAACTGATCGAACGCTTCAGCCTGGAGCGGGTGAACGCCTCGCCGGCGGTCTGGAACTACGAAAAGCTGGACCATCTGAACGGCCACTACATTCGCCAGCTTCCGGTGGAAGAGCTGGCCGACCGGCTGGCGCCCTTCCTCAGCGCGGCGGGATTTCAGGCTGACCGGGCGAAGCTGCTGGCCATCACGCCACTGATTCAGCCGCGCATCACCCGATTGAGCGACGCCGCGGCCGTGGCCGACTTCTTCTTTCTCGAGGAATTGCCCCCCTACGACAGCGCCGAGCTCATTCCGAAAAAAGGGGACGCGGCAATGGCGCGGCGAGTGCTGGAGCGGGCTCGCCAGGTGCTGGAGGAAACCGAATTCAGCCACCACGCGTTGGAAGCGGCGCTGCGGACGGCGGCGGCCGCGATGGGCCTGAAGGCGGGCCAGATGTTCCAGCCAATCCGGGTGGCGGTATCGGGCCGGAAGGTCTCACCGCCCTTGTTTGAAACCCTGGAGGTGCTGGGCCGGGAGACCTGTCTGAAGCGGATTGACCAGGCCATTGCGAAGCTGCGATAGCCACCCGCACAGTGCGGATTGACTTTTCGCCCCGGGACAGGGTATCAAGGGTAGTAGGAAGCCTGCGATCAGGCGCGGTAGCCAAGTGGTAAGGCAGAGGTCTGCAAAACCTTTATACGCGGGTTCGATTCCCGCCCGCGCCTCCAATCACTTACCAGCATTTCCAATAACTTAGAGGTTCACTCCCGTTCACGCTACTTCACGCGGAATCACCCGTTTTCACTGTTTGTCACGCATCAGGCCGGCACACTGGCCGGCACACTCACGCGCTACCTTCACCCACTTTCAGGATTCGGCGGCCGAATCGCTCCTGGTACCGCCTCATGGCGGCGGCCTGATGCTCGGCCGTGGGGTGGACGTACCGCATCACGGTCCTCAGGCTCGCCTGTCCGAGGATCGCTGCCAAGACCGGCAGGTCACAGCCCGCCTCGGCCATCCGGGTGGCGAGGGTGTGTCGGAAGTCGTAAAGGCAAACCGAGACGCCGGCATCGCGGCATACGCGGTCGTGGATGTTGTTCAGGCTCACAATGTGGCGGCTGACGCCGTAGCGCCTGGAGGGGAAGACCCACCAGTGGGCGTCCTGTTTTCGGCGCCCCGGTATCTCCTTCGAAAACAGCCGCGGGTCGTTGGAACTTCGGTTTCAACGTCGCTCGCCGGCGGTTCGCCGGCCGGGCGGCCCTCGTTCTAAAATGGGAGTTTTCGCTTCCGCAGTTCCGGAGGTCTCAAGGAGAAACTGATGCGTGTGATTCGTTTTGCCCTGCTGTTCGCCACGCTGGTGGCGGCGATGCCGGCCGCCAGGTGGACGATAGACGATGTGTTGCTCGCCGAGCGGGCCGGCTCGGTGGAGCTTAGCCGCGACGGCAAGCTGGTGGTCTGGGTGAAGTCCCAGATGGACAAGAAGAAAGGCGTGTCGGTGTCGAACCTCGTGTTGCGGAATCTGGAAAAGGATTACGAGGTTCAACTCACCCGCGGTGCGGACAACAACCGTTCGCCCCGGTTTTCTCCCGACGGGAAACGAATCGCGTTTCTGAGCAACCGGAAGGCGCCGGGCGGGGAGGAAAACTCAGCCGACGCCAAGCCGGTCAACCAGGTCTGGATCCTTGACATTCGCGGTGGCGAACCGTATCAGCTCACCAAATTCAAGAAGGGAGTCAAGGAGTTCCACTGGCTGGGTGACGACGCGCTCTTGCTGACCGCCGCCGAGGATCCCAGTCTTTACGAGCAGCAGAACAAAGAGCGCAAGGACGACTCCAACGTCGTCGATGACGAGGAGCACGCGCCTCCGGTGCGGCTCTACCGTTATCAAATCAAGGAAAAGAAGGCGACCCGGCTCACCACCAATACGGACCGCATTACCCACACCTGGGTTTCTCCGGACGGCGCCTGGGCGGTCACGGTCCACGAGCGGAGCCTGCGCTGGGAATACGATCAAAAGATCCGGCCAGTCACCTTTCTCCACGATTTAAAAAAAGGCACTGAGAAGCAGCTCTTTGCTGACGGCAAGCTGCTGCCCCAGAGCGTTTCCTTCACGCCGGACAGCAAGGGCTTCTACTTTTCCGCTCCATATACGCATCACCCTAGGTACCTATGGGCCGCCATCGGGCTGCTGTATTACTACGACCTTTCCACGGCCCGGCTGACGCAAGTGCCTCTAAACTGGGAGCGGGCGCTCGGCAGCGGCTTTGTGGCTGTCCCCGGCGGAGTCCTGGCCCTGTTGGCCGACGGCGCGCGCTATCGTCCCGCGTTGTACGCGCGCCGCGGAGACGCCTGGTCGCGGACCTGGGTCACCGGCGAGCACGCATCCCACCTGTTCGGAATCGCCGTCTCGCTCGATGGCAAGACCGTTGCCTACGAATATTCCACTGCCAGCACGCCATCCCAGTGGTACGCCGCGCGGCTGGAGGGCGCTGCCCTGAAATCCCCGGAACAGATTACGAAGCTCAACCCCGGCTTCGCGCAGAAGACGATCGCGAAAACCGAAATCGTGCATTGGAAGGGTGCCCGGGACGATGAAGTCGAGGGAATTCTGTACTACCCGCACCACTACCAGCCCGGCAAGAAGTATCCGCTCGTGTTGATGATCCACGGCGGGCCGCATGGGGCTGACATGGACCGGTTCTCCGAGGGCATGGCTTATCCCTACAACCTCTTCGCCCAGCGCGGCGCCTTCGTTTTGGCGCCTAACTACCACGGCAGCTCAAATTACGGCCTCGAATGGGGGGAATCGATCGGCGGGGGGAACTACAACGACCTGGAGTGGGTGGACTGCGAGCGCGGCGTGGACGCCATGATCGCCCGCGGCTTGGTCGATCCCGACAAACTCGGCGTAATGGGCTGGAGCAACGGCTCGATTATCACCATCGAGATCACCACGCGGACTACCCGTTACAAGGTGGCCTCGGCCGGCGCTGGCGACGTGAACTGGATCAGTGATTGGGGCAATTGCCAGTTCGGACATGCTTTCGACGACTACTACCTGGGAACTACGCCGCTCAAGGATCCCGAGTTCTACCTGAAAAAGTCGCCGCTTATCCGCATGGACAAGGTCCGCACGCCCACCATCATCTTCTTCGGCACCATCGACCGGCAGGTGCCCACCGAGCAAGGCTGGCAGCACTACCGGGCCTTACAGCAACTGGGCAACACCGACGTGAAGTTCATCCTGTTCCCCGGCGAGGCTCACGGCCCCCGCAAGTACGCGCACCAGCGCCGGAAGATGGTCGAGGAGCAAGCGTGGTTCAGCAAGTACCTATTCGGCGGCGCGAGGGAGAACAACGAAGCGCTGAAGCCCGCCTCTCCACTGGCCGCTATGCTGAAGCTGAAGGCCGCGGGCACCACCCCGGAAACCGTCGAGCGGGGCGAGATCCGCATCGGCCGCTTCGAGGTGACTCGCGCGCAGTATGCGGCTTTCGATCACAACTACACCTATCCGGCCGGCACCGCGAACTACCCGGCCAACGGCGTCTCCTTTGACCAGGCCAGGGCTTACTGCAAGTGGCTGTCGCAAACCACCGGGAAGAAGTACCGCCTGGGCACGGAGAAGGAGCTTGGCAAGTACCTGAAAGCTTCGGAAAAGGAGAACACGCTGGACGCCTGG
>CAZXVW010000124.1:0-4975 GCA_964644025.1 uncultured Solibacteraceae bacterium
GACGACGCCGGCAAGAGCCTTCACGAAGGCTTCCGGGATTCCGACCGCTACACCCACATCGACCTGAACCGCTGCGGCACGCCGTTGATCGAAATCGTTAGCGAACCGGACATGCGCAGCTCTGAGGAAGCCTACGCTTATTTGACCGAATTGAAGCAGGTTCTGCAGTACGTGGGCGTCTCTACCTGTGACATGGAAAAGGGGCACCTGCGCTGCGACGCCAACATTTCAGTCCGGCTCCGGGATGCGGAACGGTTCGGCACGAGAACCGAAGTGAAGAACCTGAACTCGTTCCGTTTCCTCCGCCAGGCGCTGGATTACGAGATCGCCCGCCAGGTTTCCGTGCTCGAAGACGGCGGGCGGATTGTTCAGGAGACCCGGCTTTTTGATCCGCACACCGGCGAGACGGTGGGGATGCGGAGCAAGGAACATGCACCCGACTACCGCTACTTTCCGGAGCCTGACCTGCTTCCGGTGAAGATCAGCGAGGAATGGCTGTCCCGGATTCAGAGTGAGATGCCGGAATTACCGGCCCGGAAACGCGCCCGGTTCGTGACCTCTTACGGACTGCGTGACTACGATGCGCATGTGCTCACGGCGACCCGGGAGCTGAGCGAGTACTTCGAAAAGGCCGCCGCCGCGTCCGGCGATCCGGCCGGGGCGGCCAAGTGGGTGCAAGGCGAGCTGATGGGCCGGCTCAACGCCGCTGGCAAGCAGATCACGGAATCCCCGGTCAGCGCCGAACAGCTCGGCGAACTCGTGCGGCTCATCGCCCAGGGCGCGCTCACCGGCAAGCTGGCCAAGCAGGTTTTCGCGAAAATGTTCGAATCCGGCGCCTCCGCGCCCGCCGTCATGGAGCAGGAAGGGCTCAAGCAAATCAGCGACGCCGCCGAACTCGGCCGGATGATTGACGAAGTGATCGCCAACAGCCCGAAACAGGTTGAACAATACAAGAGCGGCAAGAAAACCGTCCTGGGCTACTTCATGGGCCAGATCATGAAGGCTACCCGCGGCCAGGCTGATCCGAAAATCGTGAACCAGTTGCTCAGGAAAAAACTGGGTGAAGCGTGATCGCTACCAGGTTAACGCGAGGCCGGCGGCGGCATAATTTTGGCGCCACTAAGCGGTTTTTGCTTCCGCGGGTGCGGCGTAATGATTTGCCAACCCCGGCCGCGTTGGTTAAGATCTTGGACAAATGCTCCGATTGAACCTGGCGTTTCAGTTCCGCGACCGGGCCGGCCCTTCGTTTTGGACGGCGCTCGCCATGCTGGTTTCGGTGTCGGGCGGGGTTTTTCTTTCGGGATGCTCCTCGGCCCGCCTGACCGAGCCCGTCCACAAGATGGGTGAGCTGACCAGGGTGGGTCCGGTCATCTACAACGTGCTGGAGACGGAATGGCGCAACCAGCTCGGCGGTTCCATCCAGGAGGTGATTCCGGAAAACAAGTACCTGTTGATTCGCCTTACGGTCACCAACTCGGGGAACCAGGAAGTGGCGATTCCCTTACTCCATCTGGAGGATGAGCAGGGAAACAATTACATAGAGCTTTCCGAGGTCAAGGGAGTTTCCAACTGGCTCGGCCTGTTACGGATCGTGCAGCCGGCAGCGACATTGCAAGGTGTCATCGTCTTCGATGTCCCGGCGGGTGACTACCGGCTCCGGGTGACCGACGGAGGGGACCTGGAAGAGGAGAAGACGGCACTCATCGAAATCCCGTTGACGCTCAGCGGACCCGCCATCGGGGAGCCACCCGCGATCCCGGATACGAGTTTTTGACGAGACCAGCGCGGCACGATGGCTGAACAAGGCAACGCCCGAGTTCCAGATCCGGGGCGGGACGGCCGGTTCTCCGGCGCTTGCCCTGCGCCGGCCGGCAGGACCCTTGCCGGCAGAGCCTGGTTGCTGGTGTGCACGGCCGCAATCGTGCTGAGTACCGTTCCAACGGCTCTGGCGCAGAAGCTGGCCGTGGTCAACACCGAGCTGGCCCAATACGAGGACGGGCCGCCGGTGGGGGGCGGCTTCGACTTCTATCCCGGCGACACGGTTTTCTTTCGATTCGAGATCGCCGGCTACCAGTTGGGCAACGAGGATGCGATCGACCTCGGCTACGAGATCGAAGCACTGGATCCGGAGGGACTCCGGCTGAAAGAGCCGGTTCACGGCGAAATCAAGACCACGCTGACGCCGCAGGACAAGAAGCGGCAGTGGAAGCCGGTGGTCCGCTACAGCGTGCTGGTGCCCCCGGCGGCTCCGAGCGGGGACTACCGCCTGGCGGTGCAAGTCGAGGACCGGCTGAAGCATGCCACCGCAACCGCCGAGGTCAAGTTCCGGGTCCGCGGCCAGGACGTCGAGCCGAGCGACACGCTCGTGGTGAGAAACTTCCGGTTTTTCCGCTCCGAGACGTCGGTGAAGCCGTTGAGCGCGCCCGTTTATCACCCGGGGGAATCCCTTTGGGCGCGCTTCCAGATCACCGGCTACAAGTTTGGGGCGAACAATCGGTTTTCGATTGCTTACGGCATCAGGGTCCTCAAAGCTGACGGTGCTGTTCTCTACGAGCAACCGGTAGCTGCCTCCGAACAAAGGGAATCGTATTATCCGGAGCGGCACATTGCGGGCGCCCTGAGCCTGAAGTTGCAGCCGACCCTGGCCAAGGGCGAATACACATTGGCGGTAACGGTTCGTGACAAGATCGGCAACCAGACCTGCGAGGCAAAACAGATCTTCAAGGTGGAGTGAAGCTTCCGGCCCGGCTTGGCAGGGGCCGGCCGCAAACCGCGTCTTCGCGAGCCTGGAAGGTTGCTGACAAGGAGGACACACGATGCACTCGATACGATGGGCGGGGCTCGGCCTTGCCGCTGCGATCGCGGTTTCCAGTTTGGCTTCCGGCGGCGAGGCCGGCCGGGTCCCGTTGTTCAACGGGAAGGACTTGACCGGGTGGACCTATTACCTGTGGAACCGCCAGGCCAAGAAACAGGACACTACCACACCGATGTCGGCTGTCTGGAGCGTCAAGGACGGAATCCTCAGTTGCCGGGGCCGGCCGACCGGCTACATTCGTACGGTGAACGAATACGCCAATTACAAGCTGGAACTGGAATGGCGCTGGCCGCCGGGGACTACCCGCGGCAACAGCGGCGTCCTGGTGCACACGACCACTCCCAACGCGCTCGGGCAGTGGCCGAAATCGATCGAGGTGCAGCTTGCCAAGGATAACGCCGGGGACTTCTGGGTGATCGGCACCTCGCTGGAAGTGCCCAACGCTGATGAACGGCGGAAGGGCCGGCGTCACCTGAACTTGACCGATGGTTCCGAAAAACCGGCCGGGCAGTGGAACAAGATGGAGATCGTTTGCCGGGGTGACGAGATCATCGTCCACGTGAACGGCGACCTGGTGAACCGTGCCACGCGGTGCAGCGTCAGCAAGGGCGCGATCGCCCTGCAATCCGAGGGCGCACCGATCCAGTTCCGTAACATCTACCTAACGCCGCTGGGCAAATAACGGCGGATCGTAACCGCGTTGCCCTCGACGGCGCGCCGTTGCCCGGGAACCGAATTGCAAGAGAGGTTCCCGCGGCCGCCTCCACTTTCTTATTGGTGCTATTCCGTACCCGCAGCGCCGCTGTATTCGGCATTGACGCGCACCCGATCGACGTCGAAGTGGACCTGTGGGGCAGCGGCGGGTCGCAGCGCGACTTCGTGACCGTCGGCATGCCGGATACGGCGGTGAAGGAGAGCCGGGAACGAATCAAGTCCGCGCTGATGAACTCCGGCTTCGGTTATCCGAACAAGTGCGTCACCATCAACCTCGCACCGGCGAACGTGCGCAAGGAAGGCGCCGGGTTCGACCTGCCCATGGCGCTGGGAATCCTGGGCGCGATGGGCATCATTACCGGCTCGGAGACCCACCTGATCGCCGGTGAGCTTTCCCTGGATGGTTCCATCCGGCCGATCCGGGGCGTGCTCTCCATCGCTGCCTGCGCCAGGGAGCTCGCCATCCGCAATCTGATCGTGCCCCGGGAGAACGGCGCCGAAGCGGCCGTAGTGGAAGGGGTCAACGTCTATGCTTTGACGCATCTGGCCGAGGCGGTTTCGCTGTTCAACAACCCCGAGAAATTCACCCCGTTTCCCCGGAACGGGAATGGGAACCGGCAGCCGGACCCGGAACTGGACTTTCTTGATGTCCGGGGCCAGACCACCGCCAAGCGCGCGCTCACGGTGGCGGCCGCCGGCGGGCACAACGTGCTGATGATCGGCCCGCCGGGGAGCGGCAAGACGATGCTGGCCAAGCGCTTGCCCGGCATTCTGCCGCCATTGACCTTTGCCGAAGCTCTGGAAGCCACCAAGATCCACAGCGTGGCAGGGATGCTGCCGGAGGATTCCGGGCTGCTGATGGCGCGGCCCTTTCGCGCGCCCCATCACACGGTCTCCCCGGCCGGCCTGATCGGCGGGGGCACGGGCACCCCGGGGCCCGGTGAGGTGAGCCTGGCTCACAACGGCGTCCTGTTCCTCGATGAACTCCCCGAGTTCACGCGGAATGTGCTGGAGTTGCTGCGCCAGCCGGTGGAGGACGGCTCGGTCACCATCGCCCGGGCCAATATGACGCTCTCGTTCCCGGCCAGTTTCATGCTGGTCTGCGCCATGAACCCTTGCCCGTGCGGCTACTACGGCGACCCGACGCGGGAATGCCGGTGCACCGGGGGAATCATCCAGCGCTACCTGGGCAAGATCAGCGGGCCGCTGCTCGACCGGATCGACCTGCATATCGAAGTGCCCGCGGTGGCCTACCAGGAATTGCGCAGCAAAGGCGACGGGATCAGCTCAGCCGAGATGCGCCGGCGCGTGGAAGCGGCGCGGGCCATCCAGCGCAAACGCGGGTTTTACAACGCCCATATCCCTCACCCGCTTCTGCGGAAACTGTCGGCGCTGGACGCCGCCGGCGAACGCACGCTGGAGATGGCCGTCCGGCGGATGGGGCTG
>CAZXVW010000124.1:4985-13189 GCA_964644025.1 uncultured Solibacteraceae bacterium
GCTGCGCCAGGCCATGTCGCACTTCGGGCTCTCGGCCCGGGCGCATGACCGGATCTTGAAGGTGGCCCGGACCATCGCCGACCTGGGCGGCTCGGAAGCGGTCACGGCCAAACACATCGCCGAAGCCGTCCAGTACCGGAGCCTGGACCGGAGCTACTGGAGCTGACGGGAAGATGCCCCCGGCGCAACCGGCCGCGGGCGACCGGCGCCAACTCCGTCTCCCCGGGCCCGCAGCCGGCGGGCGCTCAGTGTTCCTTGCCCGTGTACATCTCTGCGACCCACTTCGCGTAGCCGTTGTAGAGCAAGGTCGGGCGCCGCTCCATGGTGGGAATCAAGCGCTCGTAGGCCTGGCTCCACCGCGGATGGGGCTTGCTGGGATTGACATTCGAGTAGAAGCCGTACTCGTTCGGGGCGACGCGGTTCCAGAACGTTTTCGGCTGCCGGGCGACGAACTCTATCGTCACGATGGACTTGATGCTCTTGTAGCCGTACTTCCATGGCACGATCAGCCGGATGGGCGCGCCGCTTTGCTTCGGCAGCGGTTTGCCGTAAATGCCGGTGGCGAGCAGCGTCAGCGGATTCATCGCCTCATCCAAGCGGAGGCCCTCCTGGTACGGCCAGGGGTAGGAGGGCGCCATTTTCATGCCCGGCATCTGGCGGGGGCGGTTGGCGGTAACGAACCGGAGGTAGGCGGCCTTAGGCTTCGGCTCCACCCTCTTGATCAGCTCGGCGAGCGGAAATCCGGTCCAGGGGACGGCCATCGCCCAGGTCTCGACGCAGCGGAACCGGTAGAGGCGCTCCTCGAACGGCATGGTTTTCAACAGGTGGTCGAGTTCCAGGCGCTGCGGCCGGTTCACCAGCCCTTTTACCTCGACGGTCCATGGATGGGTGGTGAACTTACTGACGAGGTCCTTCACCGCGGTTTTGCTGGTGGGGTGGAACTCGTAATAGTTGTTGAAGCTGGTGGCGGAGGCTTCCGCCGTGAGCGGGCGCTCCAAGGTGAATTCCGGGTTCCGGACGGCCGGGTATGGGCCGGCGCCCTCGCTGGCGGCGCCGAATGGTGCTGGCAAAGCCAGCAGCCCGGCTGCTTTGAGAATTTGGCGCCGGTTGAAGTACGCGGCTTCCGGCGTCACCTCGCTTTCCGGAACTCCCCAGCCGGGGGACAGCTTAATCAGCATGCTACACCTTCTCCGCCAGGCCGGATGGCCTTTGTGGATTCGATGCTCCGGAACCGGCGAGGGATGTAGCGAATTCAGTATCTGCGGTGACGGCCGCCGCGGCCGCCACGGTCGCCGCCCGTGCGCTCTCTCATCGGCCGGGCCTCGTTCACCACCAGGCTGCGGCCCAGGAAGTCCCGGCCATTGCATGCCTGAATGGCGCGGTCCGCCTCATCGTCATCGGCGATCTCGACAAAGCCGAATCCGCGGGACTCTCCGGTCATGCGGTCCCGGATAATCGTCAACGTGTCCAGATTGATCCCCTCGGAGGTAAACCACTCTTCCAATTCGGACTCCGCGGCCTGGTAGGGCAAGTTGCCCACGTACAACTTTTTCACAAATCCTCCCTTCCGCCCGCAAGCGATGTATTTCTTGAGAGACAGAAGGGCAAAAGAAAATACTGTGCGGGCCCGGCAAATTTCTGTCTTCGCCGGCTCAACCGGCCGACTACCCTCCCCCATCTTGCCTCACCCGCCTCGGGTGCGTCAATGGGCATTTCGGCCCCATCGTACGGGAAGGGCAAACCACCCCGGTTCGGGTGCGGTCCCGGACAAGGGGGGCCGGGCGTGCGGGGCCCCGGCGAGGCGCTGGGGGGGCGCGGCCGACTGGCGCTCGGAGGAATCTGTAGAATCAAGAGACAGCCATGCGTGTGAGAACCCTGTTGTTGTTCGCAATTACCCTGACGGCGTCCGGGCCGCTGTGCGCGGCGGAGATCACCGGAGCCGGCTCCCCGCCGGCCGGTGCGCTGACGCTGTGGTACCAGCAGCCAGCCAAGGAGTGGCTCCAGGCGCTGCCCATCGGCAATGGCCGGCTCGGTGCAATGGTGTTCGGCGGGGTGGAGCGGGAGCGGATCCAGCTCAACGAGGAATCCATCTGGGCCGGCTACCCGCTCGAGCGCGACCGGAAGGGCGCCTGGAAATACTTGCCGGAAATCCGGCGCCTGCTGTTCGCCGGCAAGTACGTAGAAGGGGAAGCGATGGTCCAGGAGCACATCCTCGGCGAGCGCATTTTCCCTCGCAGCCACCAAACGCTTGGCGATCTGTGGCTGGTCTCGCCGGTCGCGGGTGCGGTCACGGGTTACCGCCGGGAGCTGAATCTCGACACGGGGATCGCCCGGACCCAGTACCGGGTGGGCGGCGCCAGCTTCGTGCGCGAGGTCTTCTCCAGCGCTCCGAACCAAGTCCTGGTAGTCCGCATTAGCTGCGACAAGCCGGGCGGGGTGAGCGTAGACGCCTTGCTGGACAGGCCCGCCGACGCGACCGTGCGCGCCGAGTCGCCGGATACGCTGAGTTTGCGCGGCCAGGCCACGCAGAACGGGAAGCACGCCGGCGTGCGTTTCGACGCCCGGCTTCGCGCGATCCCGGAAGGTGGATCGGTATCGCTGATCGAGGGGGGCCTGCGGATCCAGGGGGCGGACGCGGTGACGCTCCTGCTCACGGCGCGAACCGATTATCGAGACCGGGACCCAACGCGCCAGGCCGTCCGGGAGCTCGCGGCGGCCTCCCGGCTTTCCTATGCGAAACTGCGCACGGCGCACATCGCGGATCACCAGCGCCTGTTCCGGCGCGTGTCGCTCGACCTCGGACCGAGTCCGAACCCAGGTCTTCCGACCGACAAGCGGCTGGAGGCCGTCAAGCAAGGCGCCGTGGATCCGCAGCTCATCGCGCTGTATTTCCAGTACGGCCGCTACCTGTTGATGGGTTCTTCCCGGCCCGGCTGCCTGCCTGCCAATCTCCAGGGCATCTGGAACGACAAAATCGCGGCTCCCTGGAACGCCGACTACCACATCAACATTAACCTCCAGATGAACTACTGGCCCTCGGAAGTCACGAACCTGGCGGAATGCCATCAGCCGTTCTTCGATTTCATCGAGAGGCTCGTCCCGCGCGGCCGCCGGACCGCCCGCGACGTTTACCACTGCCGCGGGTTCGTGGCTCACCACACCACCGATGCCTGGCTGTGGACCAGCCCGATCGGCAAGCCCGGTTACGGAATGTGGCCCACCGGCGCCGCCTGGTGCACCCGGCAATTCTGGGAGCACTACCTGTTCACCGGGGACCGTGATTTCCTGGCCCGCCGCGCCTATCCCATCCTGAAAGAGGCGGCGCTGTTTTTCCTCGACTGGCTGGTCGAGAATCCGAAGACGGGCAAGCTGGTCAGCGGACCGGCCACGTCGCCCGAGAATAGCTTCCTGACCGCGGACGGCAAGCGCGCCCATCTGACGATGGGTCCGGCGATGGAACAGGAGATCGTCTGGGACCTGTTCACCAACGTTCTGGAAGCAGCCAAAACACTGGGCATCGATGATGATTTCACCCGCCGGGTGGCGCAGTGCCGCTCGCGGCTCGCCGGACCGGAGATCGGGCCGGACGGCCGCCTGCTCGAGTGGCCCGAGCCGCTGAAGGAGCGGAGTCCCGGCCACCGCCACATCTCCCACGCCTTCGCTCTTCATCCAGGACACCAGATTTCGCTGCGGGGCACGCCGCGCCTGGCCGCGGCGGTTCGCAAGTCGATTGAATACCGCCTGGCGCACGGCGGCGGCCACACCGGCTGGAGCCGCGCCTGGCTGATCAATCTCTGGGCCCGGCTCGAAGACGGGGAACAAGCGTACGAGAACGTCTTGGCGCTGCTCCGAAAGTCGACCTTGTCAAACCTGTTTGACACCCATCCGCCATTTCAGATTGACGGCAACTTCGGCGGGACGGCGGCTATCGCGGAAATGCTGCTCCAATCACAAAACGGCGAGTTGCATTTGTTACCGGCGGCGCCCAAGGCCTGGCGCGACGGCTCGGTGAAGGGCCTGCGTGCTCGAGGCGGCTTCGAGGTGGGCATGGAGTGGAGCGGTGGCGAGCTGGCCCGCGCTTCCATCCGTTCGCTGCTCGGCAACCGTTGCCGGGTGCGTGCGGCGGTGAAGCTTGGCGTTACCGTGGACGGTAAACCGGTGGCGACGACGAATCCCGAGCCCGGCGTCATCGAGTTTCCTACCACTGCCGGGGCGACCTACGTGCTGCGACCGTAAACCGGAGCAACGGGCTGAGTGAGATGATGGGCAGCAGTCCAAACGAGCCCTTGCGCCCGTACCTGGTCGCCATCGCCGGCTGCTCTTGCTGCGGCAAGACGACGCTGGCCAGGCGGCTGGCCGCGGAGCTGGGCGGCGTCGTGCTGCCGCTCGATGCCTATTACCACGACCTCTCGCACCTGGAACTCGCGGCGCGGGTGCGCGCCAATTTCGACAGCCCCGAGGCGATTGAGACCGGGCTGCTGTTTGCCCACCTGCGGCGTCTGGCGAGGGGCGAGCCGGTTCTCCGGCCGGTCTACGATTTTTTCACCCACACGCGCTCCGCCCGGCAGGAGCGCGTGCCCGCAGCACCGTTCGTGATTCTGGACGGGCTGTTCGCGCTGTACTGGAATGAGGTGCGGCGGCTGTGCGGGACGAAGGTTTTCGTGGAGCTGGACGATGAAACCTGCCTGGCGCGCCGGCTGGAGCGTGATGTCCGCGAGCGCGGCCGCACGCCTGAATCAGTCAGGAAGCAGTACGCCGAGACCGTGCGCCCGATGGCGCAACGGTTCATCATCCCGACCCGCCGCTTTGCTGATATCGTGGTCAGCGGCGCTGCGCCTGTGACCGAAGCTGCCGACAGAATCAAGGCCCACCTGGCAGCGGCGCAGCTGGACCGGCCGGTCTACACTGGAGGGATGGCGAAGCGCAGCGCGGGACTGCTGATGTACCGCCGGCGGGAGCGGCTCGAGGTCTTTCTGGTGCACCCTGGCGGGCCATATTGGAGTAAGAAGGACGCCGGCGTCTGGTCGATCCCAAAGGGTGAATACGAGGAGGACGAGAATCCGCTGGCGGCGGCGAAGCGGGAGTTCCACGAAGAAACCGGTTTGACGGCGGGCCGGGAACTTCTCGCGCTCGGCGAGGCCCCCCTGCCGAGCGGCAAGCTGGTTACCGCCTGGGCGTTCGAGGGTGACGCCGATCCGGCGACCATCCGAAGCAATACGTTCACGATGGAATGGCCGCCGCGCTCCGGCCGGAAGCAGGAGTTTCCCGAGGTGGACCGCGCCGCCTGGTTCACGATTGAGGAAGCCCGCGAGAAGATCGCGAAGGGCCAACGCGTGTTCCTGGATCGGCTGGAGAGCGGGCTGGCCGACAGGGCGCGGTCGTAGGCGAACCGTCGTCCTAAGATTCCGGCTCCTTCCACTCCGTCCGGATACCCAGACGCCGCACGTGGTCGCGCAAGCTGTCATCGGCGGTGAGGAGTACAGCGCCGTTGCGGCGGGCGAGAACCAGGAAGAACATGTCGTAGGCCGGCCGGCGAGTCAACGCTGCCAGGTCGAATGCTTCGAGCCGTAGCGGACCGACAGGCGCGAACTCGTCAACCAGTTGGAGGGCTGTTTCGAGCCCGCGCTCGCTCGCCCGGCGGCTGAGATAGCCCCCATGCAGGTACTTCCAAAAGACGTTCGTCAGCTCTGCGATCATCAGCTCGGGTGCGAGAACACGCCCGGCTTGCCCCAGGGGTATGGAAAAAGCAGCCGCAGCGCCAGGATCGAGCACTACCCGGACAGCGGCACTCGTATCGAGCACGGCGGTCACCGGTCACGGTCCTCCCGGACCAGGTGCTCCGGCGGAGGAAGGTCTTTCGCCTCCCGGAGCACCGGCCTCTCCGCGAGCTTCTTGAGTGTCCGGCGGCGGCGTTGCTCCGGCGGCTCGGAAACCTCGAGTGCCCGAGTGAGCAGGACAGCGGCCTGCTGGGACAGACTCCGGTGTTGCCGTTCGGCTTCCGCCTGCAACCTCTGATAAACGCCTTCCGGAAGACCGCGAATCTGGAGAGTCCGCATCACTTCGATCATAAAGAGAAGAGCAGCAGAATGCATGCAAGCTCTTGTTCCACGTTGGATCCAGCCGGGGGCGGCGCTATGATAACGGGGTTGGCTCGAAGCACGCCGTCCACACTGGCCGGACAGATTACCCTGTTGTGAGCCGTGGTTGAACGCAATGAGCACAGGGGAGTGCGAGTCGGACCGGAAACCGCCATGAGCGTGAATGCCGGAGAGATCAGGAAGGCTGCCAAGCGAATCAAACCGATCGCCCACCGCACGCCGGTGCTGACCTCGCGCTTGTTTGACCAAGCCGCGGGACTCAGAGCGTTTTTCAAGTGCGAGAATTTCCAGCGCGGCGGCGCATTCAAGATCCGCGGCGCCACTAACTTCATCTATTCGCTTTCCAAGGAGCAGTTGGCCCGGGGCGTGGTTACTTACTCGTCGGGCAACCACGCCCAGGCCGTCGCGATCGCGGCCGAATCGGTGGGCGCGAAAGCGACCATCGTGATGCCGGAGAACGCTCCGCGCTCCAAACTGGAGGCGACGCGTTCTCACGGACCAACGATCGTGACTTACGATCCCGGGCGAGACAGCCGGGAAGAAATCGGGAGGCGAATCGCGCGGGAAACGGGGGCGACGCTGGTTCCCCCCTACGACCATCCGTTGACGATCGCCGGCCAGGGGACGACGGCGCTGGAACTGCTGGAAGAGGTGGCGGAGCTGGATGCGCTGGTGGTCCCGATCGGCGGGGGCGGGCTGATCTCTGGGTGTGCGATCGCGGCGAAGCACGTCCGGCCCGCGATCAGGGTTTTCGGCGTGGAACCGGAAATCGCCAATGACACCTACCTGTCGCTGCGGGCGGGCCGGCGCGTGGAGATCCCCACCCCGGCCACCATCGCCGACGGGCTGCGGTCGCCCAGCCCCGGCGAGATCACCTTTCCCATCATCCAGCGTGACGTGGAAGAGGTTGTTCTGGTGACCGAAGAAGAAATCAAGGAGACGGTGAAATTTCTGCTGAGCCGGCTCAAGATTCTGGCCGAGCCGAGCGGCGCCGTGGCTGCCGCCGCTGCCCTGTTTCACAAGTTGCCGGCCGGGGTGCGGTTGGCGGGTATCCTCATCAGTGGCGGCAACGTGGACTTGGAAACGCTCGCCGGTTTCTGAGCCGAAGTTTCCCCCTGCTTGCGGCCCATCCATCACCACCCGGCGGATGCGGCCACCACCGCCAAGAACCAGGTGCGGATATAGGAGCAGAGTTTTGAAATGGTCACCCCGCCGACCCAACTCCAGCAGCGCGTCTTCGACCTGCTCGGGGTTCGCCGCCGGTGAGAGCCGTACCCGGTAGCCGCCCCGCCGGTCTCGCTCTATCCTCTGCAGCGTCAGTCACTTCCTGCGTCCGGCCGGGGACTTCGGTCTAGAAGCTGAGTTCGTTCTTGCCGGCCGTTAGCTTCCGCTGCTGACCCTGCCACCGGAATTCCCCGCTCACCCCGGCCGGCAAGACAACCACGGCCTCCAAGCCTTCCCCGCGCCGCTGCAGGCGCACCGAGATCTCTCCTTTTGGATGGGGCATCGACCCGGAAGCCTGCGTAAGCTTGCCCAGATGCGGCTGGATCAGCACCCGGCGGAAGCCGGCGGCGGCCGAGTCAATGCCGAGCACCGTCCGCAGCAGCTCGATATTCGGGCTCGCCCCCCAGGCATGGCAATCCGACCGCGTATCCGGCCTGTCCCATTCCGCCCAGGTCGTTAACCCCTCGGCGAGCATGTGGCGCCACGGCCCCAGCATCTCCAGGTACCGGTTGCCAAGCCCCGCCTTCACCATGGCCCGGTGCAGGTAGTAGCGAAAATAGATCGAGGCCGGCGCCAGGGAGGAATCGGAAATGGTCCGCTCCATCACCGCGGTGGCTCGCGGCCCGCTGACGACGCCGGCCAGCACCGCCAGTGCGTTGGCATGCTGGGAAAACCGCTCATGGCGGGGTGTGTCGGCAAACAACTCGCGGCGGCCATCCCAGTACAGGTTCTGGATGGTGGTTCGCAGTTGCGCGGCCCGGGCGCGGTAAACCTCCGCCATCTCCTTCAGCCCCAACGCCCGCTCCATTTCCGCCGCCCATTCGTAGCCCAGCAGAAGCTGCAGGTCAAGCGGCGCCGAGGCCCCGTCAGCCGCCATGGGAG
>CAZXVW010000125.1:0-13022 GCA_964644025.1 uncultured Solibacteraceae bacterium
CGGCCATTCTATGCTGGCGGCGCCTGAAAACGCAAAGCGCGCTGTCGTCACGCCGCCGCCAATCTCACAAACGGGATGCCAGCACGAGCAAAACCAGCGCCACTCCGGCCAGCAAACGCATCCCCGCACGGATCGATTTGCGCTCGGAGATGGCGCCGATGGCGGCGGGCACGATGGAGGAGCCCAGCAATCCCATGGCGAAGATCAGGGCGAACACACTGCCGTAGAGCCCCGGATCGAACTGGGCGAAGGTCAGTCCGACCGTGGTGGGAAAGATGGGCGCGAAGCATAGTCCCAACAGGATGACGGAGACTGCGCCGACGCGGCGCCGGCGGGTGAAGGTCATCAGCAAGATCAGGGCGGCCGCGACGATCACAACGACCTCGATCGTGGCCCGGCCGATTTGGGTGGTGACGAAGCGCGAGGTCGCCAGCCGGCCGGCCATCATTGCGACCCAGAACAAAGAGAACAGCAAGGCGGAACGTTTGTCGCTCCAGCCCGCGTCGCTCAAGTACGTGGTGGTCCAACTGGCCATGGAGACCTCCAGCCCGATGTAGCAGAACAGGCAAAGGGCGGCGATCCACACCGTCGCATTGCCGATCAGCTCGACCGCGGTGGATAGCGCGAAGCCGCTTGCCACCTGGGGGTAAGTGGCCAGGGCGGCGGGCACGACGGAAAGACCGGCGACGGCCGCGAAGATGCTGAGCGCGCTGCGGAAGCTCAAGCGTTCAAACAGGAACGCGATGGCGAAGGGCACGACGAAGGCGCCGAGCCCGAAGAAAACGTTGCCGAGGTTGCTGGCGGCGGCGGGGTTGTCCGGATCGATTGCGGCCGGCAGCAGTGTGTTGCCGCCGGTATTGACGCAACTGCCGCCCACGCCCAGCAGCAGGGCGGCCACGAACACCACGCTGACCCGCCGGGTGGTGGCGAACAACAGGATGGATCCGGCGATGATCAGAAAACCGAGGATCAACACCGGGCGATGTCCGAACCGGTCCAGCAACGGCCCCACCAGCAGCATGATGACGAGGCTGGTGGCCTGCCATACGGCGATCAGGCGTCCGATGCGCGCATCGTCGAGCGAGAGCCGCTCGGCCAGGCGCAATTTGATGCTGCCGAGAAAGGCAACCACGATTCCGAAGTTGAACACTCCCAACACGGCGGTCAACGCTGCCAGGTCCACGATTGCACCTCCTGGGCGGGACGGGCTCTTGCCGCCCGCCTGATCCGGGTTTGGTTTTTCATGATGTCACAAACGGAAATTGCGGTTCCACTGGCTGGCGGGAGCGGGCCCGGGGGCGCCGGGCCGCCTGGGGTTGGAAAACAGATCCGCTCACGCGAGCAGCCGCTTCAGGTTCCTGATGTACAGCGTTACCCACCCGAGAGCGATGGGCATGTAAGCCAGGCCAGCGGCGGCGACGCCGATCCAGACGCCGCGCAGGCCCCACCCCGCGTGGATGCCGAGCAGCCAGGCGGCCGGCACGGTGAAGGCAAGGGTTCGGATGAGCGTCATTACGAGCGCGTCGAGCCCCCTGCCGGTCCCCTGGAACATGGCCGAGGACGTCATGCCGATCGGGGCGGTCGGAAGCACCACCCAGACAATGCGGAGGAACACGGTCAGGTCTCCCATTAAGTGACGCGAGGCGCTGGACCAGGCGAACACCCAGGTGATTTGCCGGGCGAATGCGAACAGAAGGAGGGCGAGTACGCCTTCGGCCAGCACGCCGACTTTCACCGCGAAGAAGTAAGAGGTGCGGAGCTTGGAGTAGTCGCGCGCGCCGAACGCGGCTCCGGTGACAGCAGTGACGGCACTCGCCATGCCGAGCATCGGCAGGATGGCAATGGAGACGACCCGCCAGCCGGTGGTGTAAATGGCCACGCCGTAAGGGCCGGCGACGGTGGCGATGATCTTGGTGAGAGCGAAGGCCATCAGTGACATTGACATCTGGGAGACCGAGGCGGGAAGCCCCACCTTGCCGATGTCGAGGACGATCTTCCGGTTAAAACGAAAGCTCCGGAACTGGAAAGAGACGTATGTGCGGCGGGTGATGAACAGCCAGTAGGCGGTGGCCGCGGACACCAGCGCCATCGAGAACACGGTGGCCCAGGCCGCGCCCGCCACGCCGAGGTCGAGCCAATAGATGAGCACGGGGTCGAGGATGATGTTCAGCACCCCGCCGGCGACCATCGCGTACATAGCTCTTTTGGCATCGCCTTCGCTGCGGAGTATGGAGACCGCGGTTTGGACGAAGAAGATGAAGATCAGCCCCGAAAATACGATCCGGGCGTAAGCGATGGAAAGTCCGAGGGCGCTGCCGGCGCCCAGAAACCGCAGTAGCGGCGGGAGCAGGGGAACAATGACGGCGGTCGAGACGGCGGCGGTGATCAACATCAGCACGATGGTGTGGACGGCGCTGCTGTCGGCGCCGGGTTTGTCGCGTGCGCCGATGCGCCTGGAAATGGCTGCTCCGCCGCCGATCCCGATGCCGTTGGCCAGGGAAAGAACGAAGAAGAAAAGCGGAAAAGCGAAGCCGACCGCCGAGAGGGAGTCGGGACCTTTGCCGGAGACCCAGATGGCGTCGGCCAGGTTATAGACGGTCTGGGCGGTCATGGCCGCAACCATGGGGAGGGAGAGCTTGATGATGGCTCTCTTCGGGTTGCCAAGAAGGGTTCGGACGCCCTCGGTTTCCGTGTTCAGTTCCGGCAAGGTACTCCGCTTGATCGGCTGGATCGGGTCCGGCAGATTCCATTCTCTCCCCTGGGAGAGGTTCCTTGCAGGGGCGAGCCGGACCGCGGCCGGCTGCCCTCAGAGAGGAAACCATGACATGGCGCTGCGTCACTGCCCTGCTGAAGAACACCCCGCGACGCGGCCTTGATGGTAGTGGACGGGGTGCATGCGACTCAGCGGCGGCGCTGGGGAGGGTTCGGGCGCGGCGCCGGCGGCCGGGGCGAGCGCGCCAGGTTCAAGCGCGGGGCGCCGGGGTAAAGTACGTTCGACAACGTTGCGCTCCACTCCCCTTTTTGCGTGCGGTCGGCGAGCTCACAGGCGGCGGCGTCGACGCCCTGCATGGTGACCGGTCCGCCCTGCTCCGGCGTGGGAGTGACGATGGAGCGAATCGTCTGGCGGTCGAACCGCTTGCCGGCCGGGTTCTCGATCAAGCGGGGAAGTTTCTTGCCCATCACCCATTCCAGGTAATGCGGGTCGGGGTTGATCCTGGCCCAGCGCACGCCGGCGTCGAGAAAGGCGTTGTATTGAATGAGAATGTGACGGTGGTCCGGAGTGGCCTGGACGTGGTCACGCTCATTGGCCCAGATGATCACCGCCAGCTCGGGAGCATTCTTCACGGCCTGGGGCACCTGCGTTTCGCCGTCACGGATGTCCAGGAACTTCTTCACCTGGTCCAGCTTGGCGATGTGGGCCGGCCACTGATCCCCGAACAGTTTGCGCCGGGCCGCCTCGGTGATAACCAGCCGGGAGTAGAAAACGTTTGGCGGCGGGCCGGGGACGATGACGCCGTTCAACTGAAAGTCGGCGCCACGGTCAAAGCGTCCGTTGCCGTTGCCGTCCAGGTACAGGCAGCCGGTGATGTTGACCGGCGGACCCTGCAGGCGCGGGAAACGCCCCGGCGCGAGGCCGGGGTCGTAGCGCAGGTGCGTCAGGTCGAGCTTACCGGTATCCGGGTCATAGAAGGGATTGGGGCCGGTGTTCCGGGTGCCGAACTCGCCGTTGATGACGCCGTCGCCGTAAGGGGATTCGTGGCTGACGTACCAGGCCATTCCGGACGCCGCCTGCCGGCTCGAGGCCAGCGCGGCCGGGACGATGTTTCCCCCCAGCGACCAGCCGACGATGCCCACGTTGTTTTTCAATAGCGGGACGCTGCCCGCCACCTGCTGGATGGTTTTGCCGTCCAAGGTGCGCAACCGTCCCTGGGCGAAGGCCATGATGTCGGCCAGTGCGCGGATGCAGTTTTCGCCGCGCTGGTCATAGACGCCCCCGCTTTTCCAGACCTTGCCATCGGCCTGCGGGGCCGAGCGCCCGCCCGGAAAGGCAAACAGCACTTCACAAAAGCCGAAACCGTCGAGCCGCCCTTGGGAACGGTCCAGCGACCCGGTGCTGAAGCCGCCGGGAACATGGATGACCACGGGCGCTCCTTCTTTGTAGCGCGGTTGCTTGGGCGGGACCACGCGGATCACGATTCCCTCTTCGCCGGCCACGGCGGAAGGAATTCTCACCAGCGGGCCCTGGATTCTGGGCGGCTGCGGACGCCGGGCGCCAGTGCGAGGCTGGGGGGCCTGTGCCCCAACTGACAATAGCGCGGCAGTTGCGCCGAGCGCCAGGAGAACGATCATCTGTCTTCTTCTCATTCTTGTTTCCCTCCTTCCGGTGACGGTGTTTCCGGAGACGTTGTATTCTCCGCTCACCGGGGCGAGCCGTGCAAACTACAGCTCCAGTTTCATTCCGTCTTCGGCCACAACCACTTTCCCGGCGTACTGGCTGGCCAGGCGCACGGTCTTGTCCAGGTCATAGTAACGGGCGAATCCGATGGGCCGTTCGGTGAGATGCGTGAAGACCATGGTCTTCGGCTTCACAGCCTTGGCGATGCCCGCCAGCACCTCCGGGGGCAGGTGCAGCGTGTCGATGATCAGCATGTCCGCACCGGCGGCGAATTTCATGAAACCAGTGTGCTCCTCGAGCTTCTTATGGGGAGGCCCGCCGATGTCGCCGGAGAAGACCAGCACGCCGCGCCGGGTCTCGAACTTGATCGCCCAGCAGTCCATGTTCGCGTGAACCACCGGATGAAAGATGACCTTGTAGGCGCCGGCGTCGAAGGTGCCGGCGTCGCGATTTCTTTTCCGCTGGATGGCCGGGCTGGTCAGCAAGCTGCGGCCGCGTCCGTCCACCTTATAAGCCCGGTTGTAAAGGTCCGAGAGCATCTCGTCCAGCCCGTCAGGGCCGAAGATGGTAAGCCGGCGGCGCTTCCGGGCCTCCGGCGAGTTGCGGCCGCCGCCGATGGAGCGCCACTGCCAGAGCACCGCGTCAAGATCCACGCAGTGGTCGTAATGCAGGTGCGAGATGAAGATGTAGTTGAGCGTATCGGGGGATTTCTTATAGCGGTACAGGTGTTCCAGGACACCGGCGCCGGCATCGAGCAGCCAGCGGTCGCCGGCCACATCGACGACGATTCCTGTCTGCATTCTGGGGCGCGGCGGGAAGATGTTCGGATGGCCGGTGCCCATGAACTGAATTTCGACCGGGCCGGCAGGGGGCAAAGCGAACAACAATGCGCCCAGGCAGGCGGCCAGGCTGATATGGAGGATTGACGTTCTTGACATGGATTACCTTTCGCGCTCCGTTTGCCGGGGCCATTGCTTTCGGGCCGCGGCCGCCTCTTCGGAGCTGAACTCCTGCTGCCGGGAAAGGCGTCTCTATTTTCTCAAAAGGCATCATACTTCAAAAGCTGCTTTGCGGCAAGGACAATGAGGTTGTTCGTATCGAAACGCTACCCGCGGTCCGGGCGTTGCTTCCGCCGGTGAAGGACGAAGTCCGGCCGCATCGGCCGGGCGCAAGCCGGTGTTACGGAACCTTGACGGTGAGCTGCTTCCGCTCTTTCCGCCCGTCCGGAGCGGTGGCCGTGAGGGTGAACGTGGTGGTCTTGTCTATTCTGATGGTGAAACAACGGCTGACGGGTTCGAGCTGTTGCACGGGCGGGTCAATGGCCACCGACGCGGCCTCGTCGACGCTGTAGCAAAGTGTCACGCGGCCCCCCTTGGGTACGGACTCCGCACTGGCGACGAAGGCGCCCAGCACGGCCTTGCGCCTGACGGTTCTCACCGGGCGGCGGACGCGGATGGAAAGCTCCTCGGAGGCTTCGCCGCCCGGTCCGGTGGCGGTGAGCCGGTACGTGCCGGAGGCCGCCGGAGCAAAGGTGAAGCACCGGTTGCGGCCGGGCTTGAGGGCCTTCACGTTGGGTTCCAGCTTGACGGCATCGGCGCCGACCACGCCGTAACAGACGGTGACGTTTTCGCCTCGGGTCACTTCGGGCGGGCTGGCGTAGAACTGCGTAATCCGGACCGGTTCCGGGACAGCCGCCTTGGGGGCCGGCCTGGGCTGTTCGGGCGCCGGAGACGGGGAACAGGCGGGCATCAACGCCACGGCGGCGCACAGGAGCACGCCAGCGGCCACCCACGCCGTCTCAGAAAGCGATTTTCGGTTTCTCATTGGACTTCCTTTCCGGCTCGGGCAACTGGACCTTGGCCAGGTAGATGGCGGCCTTCTCCTCGTGGGAAGAATAATAGCTCACCCACAGCAGTCCGTCGTGGAAAACCAGACCAGGATAGCTGTTGTCCCCACCGGAAGGCAAGGTGAGGAATTCGGTAAGCGTTGCTTCGCGCGGATCGAGCCAGCACAGCGCCGTGCGCTGGCGGGGATTGTACAGCCGCCCGGCCGCGACAATCCGGCCGTCCGGCACCCGCAGCATGTCGGGGCCGCCGAGACGCACGCCGAGGTCTTGCCACTCCCAGGCGCGGTACGGAGGGCGGCTGTGGCCGAGCCATGCGGTGCCGGAGCCGCCGTCGCGGCGCAGCAGACAGAGGGCGGAGTCGTCGTTGTTGAACAGGAGCGTGGCCTCGGTGGGTTTGCCATCGGTCAGCACCTTGTCGGCCACCGTCTGGAACCGCAGACCTTCCGGGCCCACGTACATGCGCAGGAACCGGTCCGGGCGAGTGCTGTAAGCCATGCTGTAGGCGCTGCCGCGATGCCAGGCCACGCGCCATAGCCACATGTCCGGGTCGCCGATTTTGAACGGTATGCCCCAGTTGCGCCCGTCCAGCGTGTACCAGGCGAGCGTCTGGTGAACCGGGGCGGCGGGGGCATGATACGCCGCCACGGCCGACAGCATCAGCCGCCGGTCCGGCGTGATGCTGAATTTCGGGTCCCGGAGATCCGCATCCCCGGTGGCAATGCGAAACGCCGGCAGCCACTCGGCGCCGTCGGCCGAGCTGATTACGCGGATCGCGCCGTCGGGGGAGACGTGGGCGGATCCTTCGCGGAAGGCGCAGTACCAGCGCTCGCGGAAGCGGATCAGGTCGGTGAAAGCGTTGTGCGGTGCCTGGTCCCAGATCTTCTCGACACTGATCAGCCGCGGCTGATCCGGGCCGGGAGCCGGATTCAGCGCGCCGATAACCCGGGGGCCGCCCGGCTCTCCGCCCGGGACGGGGAGACCGGCCGCCGGCGGCAAGGACGGCAGGGGCAAGGCCGGCGGCGGCTGCTGCTGGGTGGCGGGCACGGCCGCTCCGAGCAAGGCCAGCAGCGCGACCGGAGCCAATGAGCAGGTCAGCCGAACCATCGCCTTCGCTATCATTGTACGCGTCTTCAATGCGTCCCTTGGTACGTCCGCACGGCCTGCCGGCTCGATGCAACGGACTCACCCCGGTTCATTTTCTCTCTCCAGCGCCCCGTGCCTGGTTCAGCGCCCGGAGCTGCTCCTCGATCTTTCTGACCCGCTGGGCCAGTTCTTCGATGGCCTGGGCCTGCGGGTCGGGCAACTGGCCATGTTCGAGGATCTCCTCGTCGGTTTCCAGGAAAGCTCTTCCGTGCTGGCGCACGACTCTGCCAGGTACTCCCACGACGGTCGAGTGATCCGGCACGGACTTGATGACCACCGAACCGGCGCCGATCTTGACGTGGTCGCCGATGGTGATATTGCCGAGCACCTTGGCCCCGGTGCCCACTACCACGTGGTCTCCCAGCGTGGGGTGCCGCTTACCCTTCTCCTTCCCGGTGCCGCCCAGCGTCACTCCCTGGTACAGGAGCACGTCGTCGCCGATCTCGGTGGTTTCGCCAATGACCACACCCATCCCGTGATCGATGAAGAAGCGCCTGCCGATGGTTGCCCCCGGGTGAATTTCGATCCCGGTCAAAGTCCGGCTGAGTTGGGAAATCAGCCGGGGCAACAGCGGCACGTGGTGACGATAGAGCCAGTGCGCGAGCCGGTGGGCGAGAATCGCGTGAAACCCCGGGTAGCACAGGATGATTTCCAGGACATTCTTCGCCGCGGGGTCCTCCCGGAAAATAGTATCGACCTGCTCCTTGATGGCCCGAAACATGTTGTTTTTCTATTATGGAACGGAAAGCGCCCGCCAGGAGCGGAGGCAGCCGGCGGCGGCGTTTCGCAGGCGGCGAGAGGATCGGTGATAATATGGGGCGGCGCCTGAGCCGGCGCTCTCGGTTGCCAGTCCAACAAGGAGGCATGCCATGGATCTGAAGCAAACCATCGACATCGAGGTCCTGCTGGCTCCCATATCCGGGGAGACCCCGGCGGGAGAAGACCCGCGGCCGACACCCGAATGGGGAGAATTGAAGCAGGCCCGGCAGAGTCACGGCGAGAACGACCCGTTTGGTGAAACGGAAGTACAGCCGGCCGATTGGGACAAAGTGATCCAGCTCGGCCAGCAGATGCTCACGAGGAAGGGCAAGCATCTGGAAGTCGCGTGCGACCTCACCGAGGCACTGATCCGCAAACACGGTTTTGCGGGTCTGCGCGACGGCTTGCGGCTGGTGCGGGAGATTCAGACGCGGTTCTGGGAGAGCCTGTACCCGGAGCTGGACACGGCGGACGAGGTTGCACTCGAGGAAAGCCTGCTGGACCGCGCCGGGCCGCTGAACGGGCTGAATACGAACATCGTCGACGCGATAAACGCAGTTCCCGTCACGGAGGCTTCCGGGGTGGAAAACTTCACCTGGTTGCTGTACAACGATTCCCGTTACGTGGAGAACGTGGGGCGCAAGGATCCGGAAGCGCGAGCCCAGCTCATCGCCGACGGGCGGGCCGACCCGGAAGCGGTGAACGTGGCCATCGCCGCCACGCCCTGGCAGTTCTATGAGGCGGGAATGCAGTGCCTGGAGGAAGCCGGCCAGGAGTTGAAGCAGCTTGATGATCTGCTGGATGAGAAATACGCCCCGCTTCGCGACGAAGGCCCCACGCTGGGCGGGATCAAGCAAGCCATCGAAGAGTGCAAGGAGTTTTTCGAGGCCACTTACAAGGAGAAGAAGCCGGCCGAGGCCGCCCCGGTCGAAGAAACATCCGCTGAGACCGCCCCGGCCGCTGCCCCGGCTGCCGGTCCCCTCACGTTAGACCCTCGCGACCGCGCCGACGCTCTCCGGAGACTGCGCGCCGTGGCCCAGTTCTTCCAGCGGACCGAGCCGCACTCGCCGGTGGCGTACCTGGTCCAGCGCGCCGCTGCCTGGGGCGAAATGTCGCTGGAGGAGTGGCTGCGCGAAGTCGTCAAGGATGAGGCCACACTCGGTCAGATCCGCGAGACCCTGGGCATCAAGAAACAGGAGGGTGAGGGCGGGAGCTGGTAGCCGCCCGGCGGGCGGCGCGCGGCCAGGCAAACCGCCCGGCGGAACTGGCTCACTGTGTCCGCGACATGATATATTGAGGCCATGCCGGAAGGCTATCTACCCTTGTTTATCTACGCCCTGCTGGCGACCGCTTTTATCCTGGCGCTGCTGCTGCTGGCCAAACTGCTGAGGCCCGCATCCCCGTTTCGCACCAAGCTGGAGGCATACGAGTGCGGTATCAAGGCTTTCTCGGATTCCCGGGGCCGTTACGCGGTCCGCTACTACATCATTGCCATCCTGTTTGTGATTTTCGACGTGGAGACGATCTTTCTGTATCCGTGGGCGGTGCGCTATCATCATCTGGGCTGGTTCGGCGTGGCCGAGGTTGCGGTCTTTCTCGGGATTCTGATCGTAGGGTATATATGGGCTTACAAGAAGGGCGCGTTGGAATGGGTCTGAAACCGGCCCGAGTTTTGCTT
Source organism: uncultured Solibacteraceae bacterium (assembly GCA_964644025.1). Lineage (GTDB taxonomy): Bacteria > Acidobacteriota > Terriglobia > Bryobacterales > Bryobacteraceae > CAZXVW01. Next base: position 9,823 of record CAZXVW010000125.1, read on the forward strand.
TGGGGTCTGTCGTTCATTTTTCTGGCTGGCACCGCGCTGGGCGCTCCGAAGTTGCGGCTGAGCACCGCGGCGGTGGGGCCGGTGTCGATCGCGGTGGGCCAGGACGGGGTCCAGCAGACCGTTGAGGCCTTCAATGCCGGCGACGGAGCGCTGGCGCTGACCGTGGAAGCGAGCGCCGCGTGGCTGGCGCCGGTGGTAGGGGCGGCGGGACCCTGCACGACGCGGCAGGGCAATTGCGTTCCCATTCGCATCGGACTCGAAACCAGCGGACTGGCGAAAGGAACCTACACCGGCGTGATCACGGTGGCCGATCCGAAGGCGATCGATGCGCCGCAGACCATCACGGTGACCGTCCAGATGGGCGGCGGCGTGCCGGACCGTGCGGACCTTTACGTGGCCCCGAACGGCTCGACCGACAGCGTGACGTTCCAGACCAACAGCCAGCTCACGCATGCGGTGCATACCCAAGGCGGGGGCAATTGGCTTTCACTCGCGCTGGAGGGGAGCGGCAGCTTCCGCTTCGTGCTGCCATACCGGATCCAGGCGAGGCATCTCCCGGGAATGGGCGAGGGGATTTACAACGGCAGCGTGAACATCACCAATTCCGGATTCGGTCCGGATATCAAGACTGTGCCGGTGACGCTGCGAGTCACCTCGCAGCCGATCGCCAGCCTCAGCGCCGAGGCGGTCGACGTCGTCCTGGCGCAAGACACGCTCCCGGCGGAGCGGTGGATTGCCGTCAACAACCGCGGCCTGGGCGGCTTGATCATCACTGGTGTGGAAGCGGCGGCCAATGGGGGCGGTTCCTGGCTGGCGGCCGAGTTGTTGGCTGGGTCCAACTTTGTCAAGGTCACGGTGGATCCCGGCGGTCTGGCGCCGGGCGCCTTTGAGGGCACCGTGACCATCCGCTCAAACGCCGTGAACGAACCGCAGGTGGTGCCGGTGCATCTCCGGGTCACGCCCCAGTCGCCGCCGGTGGTGCGGTTCGGCGGGGTGGTGAACAACGCTACGTTTGCCGCCGATGAGCCGATCCCACAGGGGGGCATCGCGGCCCTGTTCGGCGACCAGCTTTCCTACCAGCCGGGCCAGGAAGGGACCGAACTTCCCCTGGTGAGTGAGCTTGGCGGCACAAAGGTCTTTGTCAACGGGCAGGAGGCGCCGCTGTACTATTCCTCTTACGGCCAGGTCAATTTCCAGATGCCGTATGAGATCCCGCCGGGGGAGGCCTTCGTTCAGGTGACGCGCGACGGGACGCCGGGCAATGCGGTGAGCGTCCAGGTGGCCGGGCGGGCGCCGCGGCTGCTGCGGCTGGGGATTGGCGACTATGGCATCATCGTCAACCAGGACGGCAGTTTTCCGATTCCGGCCACGCCGGGGCTTAACAGCCACCCGGCCCATGCGGGCGACTACCTGGTGATTTACGCCATCGGCCTGGGGGCGACCTCGCCCGCGGTGGCGAGCGGCGCCGCGGCTCCGGCGGCGGAACCGCTGGCGAGGGTCCAGCCGCCGCCCACGGTGTTTTACGGCGCCGGGCTGATTCGGGTTCCGGTGGTTCCTTTTTATGCCGGCCTGACGCCGAACTTCGTCGGCCTGTATCAGATCAATGTTCAGGTCCCGCCCAACGCCCCGCGGGGAGACAGGGTGCCACTGTACCTGGAGGGCGGCGGCGTCGTCAGCAACCAGGTCGAGATCGCCATCGAATAGATGAAGACCGAGCGGCTGTATTACGATGACGCCTACCTCACCCGCTTCGAGGCCGACGTCACCGGGCGCGGTCCGGATCCCTGCCAAGTTTACCTGAACTGCACGGCTTTCTATCCGGCTTCCGGGGGACAGCCTGCCGACCACGGCACGATCGGCGGCATCAGCGTGGTTGACGTCGTCGAGGACGGGGACCGCATCCGGCACGTGACCGCCCGGCCGGTGAAGGCCGCCCACGTGGAATGTGAAATCGATTGGGCGCGCCGCTTCGACCACATGCAGCAGCACAGCGGCCAGCACGTGCTCTCTGCCGTTCTCATGGAATTGTTCGGGTTGGAGACGCTGAGCTTTCATCTCGGCAGTGAGATTTCCACCATCGATCTGGACACCGCTTTGCTGAGTCCGGAGCAGATTCGGCGAGCCGAGGAGCGGGCCAATCAAGTGATTTTTGAGAACCGGCCCGTGAGCGTGGTTTACGAAGAGGCTTCCCAGGCGCGCGGCCTGCGGAAGCCATCCGGACGGCAAGGCTTGCTGCGCATCGTGGTGATTGAGGGGTTGGACCGCACCGGCTGCGGCGGAACACACGTGCGCGCCACCGGCGAAATCGGGCCGTTGCTGATCCGCAAGGTGGACAAGATCCGTGGCCGGGCGCGGGTCGAATTCCTGTGCGGACACCGGGCTGTCCGGCGGGCCCGGACCGACTGGGAGACCCTGGCGCGGGTGGCATTGCTGTTTTCGGCACCGCCCGATCAGGTTCCCGAACTCGTGGCCGGTCAACGGGCACGCCTGCGGGAGGCGGAAAAGGCTCGCCAGCGGCTGGCGCGGGAGCTGGCCGAAGCCCGGGGCCGAGAGCTTTACGAAAAGACGGCTCCGGACGATTCGGGTCTGCGCAAGGCCGTGCGGCAGGAACCGGCGGGCCCGGTCAGCGATGAACTCCGGGCCGAGGCACGGAGTTTCACCGAGAATCCGAAGGCGATTTTCGCCGCTTTCCTGGCTGAGCCACCCTCGGTGCTGCTGGCGGCGTCGGCGGACGCGGGTTTCCACGCCGGGAACCTGCTGAAGGACGTGCTCTCGGAATTCGGCGGCCGCGGGGGCGGCAATGCGCGGATCGCGCAAGGGAGTCTTCCCGCGGCGGATGCGATCGGCAAGCTGCGGGCCCGGTTACTGGCGCGGGTCTCAGGCGGCGATTAAGGCGGCCGGCTCAGGCGAACAACGGCGCGACCGCGATCAGGCCGAGTCCCACCACGAACAGGGCGATCATGGCAACCAGGAGCCCCTTTACCCTGCTGCTGGCGCCGGCGAATTCCTTCCAGTAAAGCAAGCCCCACAGTGTGCTCACCAGCACCGCGCCCTGGCCGATAGCGTAACTGATGGCCGGGCCTACCTGCACCTCGGGCGGGGCGCTGGCGGCGGCGAAATTCGCGATCGCCCCAATGGTCCATATGGCGCCCCCGGCCAGCCCGAGCAAGTGTTGCCGCAGGGTTCCCCGCAGGTACCGC
>CAZXVW010000126.1:0-12878 GCA_964644025.1 uncultured Solibacteraceae bacterium
TCTCGGATTGCGCCGCCTCAACAGCAGGCGCATGCGCACGCACTTGGCGACCGCTGGGATGGGAATCTCCGCGGCGATTCGCTCCGCGCGGGCGAAGTCTCGCATGGCCGCGGCACAGAGCGCGGCCTGTTCGAGCGCGTCGGACTTCTGGAACGGAGTCACGTCGCGTTGGGCTAGTGCGAGGAACGCAGCAAGAGCCTCCTTGCGTTTGCCGCGTCGCATGAGTGCGATAGCGGCCTTGCGATCGAGTACGTAGTCGCCCTGCACCGACGCCGCTTCGAATCGGTGCGAAAGCCCCGCGTAAAGATGGGCAAATTTCAACGGCACGTGGAAGCCCTTTATGCCGGTCGGCGAGAACGCGGAATACTCCTCGCCAGTCTCGCGAATGCGCTGGCGGCACACGTTGAAGAACCAGGGCAGGCTCGCGCTCGGCTTGTGGCCCACGACCTGGTGCAGCGGGTCGTTCGTGTCCTCGACCACGGGGATGCGGGCTTCGATCGTCCAGTGGGAAATCTTCAACGAGATCCGGCGCGAGGATCTCAAGCGGCTGAAGCATCCCATGTCGCTGCTGGCCCGGCGGCTGGACCCCACCCGGCTGATTCTCGATGAGTCGGGCGGCTTCGCCGGCGGGTCGAACATCTACCTGCCATACCAGTATGAGCCGCAAGTGTTCAACGACGTGCACAGTTACCCGGGCGCGCCGTTCAACGACACCTCCTACGACAACTTTCTGACGCTTGCCAGGACGCAGGAAGAGCTGAAGGCGATGGGGCTGGGAGCGGTCCGATTCACGGCCAGCAAGACGGCGCCGGGCCGGTTGACCGTGGTTTCCGAGATCGGCTACGGGAGTCTGCCGGACCTGGTGGAGAACAACCGGCGTTTTGCCGAACGCGGCAACCCTCTGGTGCCGCCGTATCGTTACCACAAGGAGCTGGCCGAGTCGCTTCGCGGCGCGCTGAAGGCGAGCGGGCTGGAGGCGGTTTATCCCGATCTGGAGAAGCTCTGCCTCGACCAGCAAGCAATTCACGCGGCGGCCAACAAGCGGATGCTCGAAGCGATCCGCTCCAATCCCCGGATCGGCGGTTACGCGGTCCACGCACTCGTCGGCGGCGACTGGGTCCTCGGGGCCGGGCTGCTGGACCTGTTCCGCAACCCGAAAGGTTCGTATTGGGGCACGAAAGAAGCCAACCAGCCGCGGTACCTGGCTGTTCGCGTTCGGCCGAGAAACATCTATGCCTCGCGAGGAGCGAAGATCATGATTACGGGCATCAATGATCTGGGCCCGGTGACCGGCCGCCTCGCCGTCACCGTGGTTGCGGCGGATGGCGGCAACGTGTTCCGAGCCGAGAAGGATTGCCGGCTGGCCACGGGGATTTCTTCATTGTTCGCGGAGCACCTGGATGCCAGGAAACTCGCCGGCACCTACACGGTCCGGGCGCGGCTGACCGGGGAAGACGAATCGCCGGTGGCGGAGAACACGGTGACGATTGATGTCTACGGGGATCAGCAGCTTGCCGTGCCGAAGGCGAAGATCGCGGTGCTGGACACCAATGACTCGCTGCGCCCGTTTCTGAGGGCCCGCGGCGTCACCTTCGTTGAGTTCGGGCCTGGGACACCGATCTCCGTCCCGGTCTTCATACCGAAGGCGGCGGCGAACACTCCGGAGGCCAAAGCCCGGTTCCGGATGCTCAAGGACTTCGTCGAACGGGGCGGCACGGCGGTGTATCTGGAAACGGTGCAGCGCTCAGCGCGCAACCCGTTCTGGGGTGGCAAACTGCCGGGCGAAGACGTACTGCCCGTGCGGGCCCGCGTTCAGCAAGCCAAGGGCCTGTGGGTGGGCGTTTCGCATATCGTCACCGATCATCCGGTCTTCGACGGCCTCCCGTCGAAGTGCATGATGGGCCAGGTGTATGAGAACGTGTGGTCGCCGCAGACCTTGATGGAGACCGGCGGGGAGTTGATCGTCGGCTCGCTGAGCCACGGCTGGCATCAGGGGGACAAGGACGCGCAGAACTATCTTGGCCCCGGGCCCGCCTGGTACGGCATGGACGTGGGGGTCGTCTCCCGCGGCCGGGGCCGGTACGTGCTTTCGGCGCTGCGGCTCGTGGAGAACCTTGGCAAGGATCCGGTCGCGGACAAGATTCTGTTCAATTTGATTCGGTGGACGGCTGCCGCCGGAAAGTGAAGACGCGGAACAGGGAGGGGAAGCGCGATCATGCCGAAATGCCGGAGGCCGCTGAGCCTGGCCGTCGTGCCCGCGCCGAATTCATTTGCCGGGTCTCGTGCCTTCCTCGCCAGGTGAGATAAGCTGGTGAGCAATCTTCTAGGAAACCATCAAGCCTCAAGGGGAATGGATCAATGAGGACAAGCGAACAGTACATTGAACGGCTGAGGAACATGCGTCGGAACCTTTACCTCAATGGGGAGAAGATCCCTCGCGATCATGAATCGCAAATGCCGGCCATCAACGTCATGTCGAAAACTTTCGACTATGCCCAGGACCCGCGGTATCAGGACCTGATGACGGCCACCTCGCACCTGACCGGGGAGCCGATCAACCGGTTCACTCACATCCACCAGAACACGGACGACCTGCACAAGAAGCAGGACATGACGCGGTTCCTGTGTCAGCAGGTCGGCGGGTGCATTCAGCGGTGCATGGGCATCGACGCGGCCAACGCGATCTACAACGTCTCCTACGAGGCCGACAAGCAGAACAAAGGGGAGACTCACTATCACGAGAACTTCAAGAAATGGCTGCTGCGCTTTCAGCAGGAAGACCTGGTCGGCTGCTGCGCGCAGACCGACGTCAAGGGCGATCGGATGAAGCACCCGGGCGAGCAGGAGGACCCGGACCAGTACGTGCACGTCATCGACAAGAACAAGGACGGCATCGTCGTGCGGGGCTGCAAGGTGCATAACTCGGAGGCCTCGATCGCCGATGAGATTCTGGTGTTGCCGACGCGTTATCTGAGGCCGGAGGAAAGCGAGTGGGCGGTGGCCTTTGCGATCCCGGCGGACTGGGAGGGGGTGAAACAGGTCGTTTCCATCCACAACTTCCGCCCGCGGAAACACTTCCCGCGCGGGTTCAATCCCGGGGCCACGGATTCCTACACGGTCTTCGACGACGCGTTCATTCCCTGGGAGCGGGTCTTCCTGTGCGGAGAAACCCAACACGGCGGGGTGCTGGCGCTGTTGTTCGCCCTGTTTCACCGCCACAGCTACTCCGGTTGCAAGCCGGCGCTGGGAGACCTGGTACTGGGGGCGGCGGCGCTGGCGGCCGAATACAACGGCGTGCACAAGGCCTCCCACATTCGCGACAAGCTGGCGGAGGTCATCATGACCGCGGAGCTAGGTTACGCGGCTGGCTATACGGCCTCGGCGATGGGCAAACCCGAGGTGTACATGCCGCGGGTGGGCATGGTGCCCTACGGGCCGGGCAGCTACATCCCGAACTCGATTTACTGCAACGTGGGCCGCTGTCTCACCGGCGAGGCCGTCTACCGGGAGGCCGAGATCCTGTGCGACATTTCCGGAGGCATTCCGGCCACGTTTCCCTTCGAGGGGGATTTCGTGAATCCCGAAACCCGCGATCTGCTGTACAAGTACATCACGCGCAACCGCAAGATCGCGCCAGTGAACGCCGCGCAGTTCTGGCGGTACATGGGCGACGTGCTTTGCTCGGGCGCCGGCGGAGTTGCCAACATGGGCAACTTTCATGGCGGCGGCTCTCCGGTGATGGAGCGAATCGCCATCACCTCCCAATACGACATCGAGGCCCGCAAGCAGATGGTGAAGAAGCTGGCCGGCATCGACGATACGCTGAATAAGCCGTACGAACAGAAAGCCGGCGCCGCGGCGGAAACAAAGACCAAGGAAGCCAAGCCGGAGCGGTAGTTCGTCACCCGGTTTTTGACCCTTCCGACCGGCCGGTATATCATACAGTCTACGAGTAGTGCCGCACCGGGCGGAAGGCCCCAGTCATGATCGACAGGAATTCACGAAGAACCCAGGTAATGCTCAAGGCCGCCGAGGTAATCCACGCCAAGGGCTTCGACGCGGCGACGGTGAACGAGATCAGCGAGGCGACCGGCCTGACCAAGGGAGGCCTGTATCACTACATCAGGAGCAAGCGCGATCTGCTGTACCGGATCATGGACTTCGCCATGGACATCCTGTTCTCCGAGGTCGTTGACAAGGCCCGCGGCATTGCTGACCCGGAGGAGCAACTGCGCACGGTGATCCAGCGGCACGTCGAACTGACGGTCGAGGACGAGGGATTGCTGACCGCGCTGTCGGAGGAGGTGGGGGCGCTGACGCCGCGTCACGCGCGGCGGATCCTCCGGAGGAAACGAGAGTACTTCGACTTTGTGCGCGGCATCCTGCTGCGCCTGCGGCGGCGCGGCAAGCTGGCCAAGGTGAATCCGACGGTGGCCACTTTCAGCATTTTCGGCATGATCCTGTTTTGCCCGAGGTGGTACCGCAGCAACGGCGCCCTGAGTCCCCGGCAAGTCGCCGAGGAAATTGCCCGGCTTGCTCTCAACGGCATCCGCAAATAGCTTGAGGCGCTCGCGGGCGGCGGCCGAGCCGGACCGCCCGATTGACAGAGTGGGTGAGGTAAGAGATAATTCTACCGGACGGTCGGTCGCTCCATAACTGTTCGCGGCCCGATGGTTCCTGTGCGGCTGTGGCTTGCCTGGTGGAACGGGCGAGGCCGCAAAGATTAGGAAGGTGATCTGATGAAACGAAGAATCGAACGAGTTGCTGTTCTCGGCGCCGGGATCATGGGATCGGGAATCACGGCCCATCTGGCCAACGCCGGCGTCTCCGTCCTGATGCTGGACATCGTGCCAGCCGAGCTGAGCGAGGAGGACACCAGGAAAGGGATCACCCGGGACCAGGCGGCGTTCCGCAATCGTCTTGCCCTGAAGGGCCTGGAGGCGATCAAGAAATCCAAGCCGCCGTTGCTGTATTCGCAGAAGTGCCTCGCGCTCATCGAGACCGGCAACTTTGAGGATGACTGGGCGAAGCTGGCCGGCTGCGACTGGATCGTCGAGGCGGTTGTCGAGCGGCCGGATGTCAAGCAGCAAGTCTTCGAGCGAGTGGAGCAGGTGCGGCGGCCTGGCACAATCGTCTCCTCGAATACTTCGGGCATCCCCCTGGCGACGTTGTCGGAAGGCCGCAGCGAAGAGTTTCGCCAGCATTTTCTGATCACGCACTTTTTCAATCCGGTACGGTATATGCGGTTGCTGGAGATTGTCCCCGGACCGGATACGTTGCCGGAGGTGGTCGAGACCATGGCGCGGTTTGGCACGTACCGGCTCGGCAAGGGGGTTGTTTACGCCAAGGACACGCCGAACTTCATCGCCAACCGGATCGGCTCATTTTCGAGCGCGGCCAAGATACGGGCGATGATGGAAATGGACTACCAGATCGACGAAGTAGACGTCATCACCGGCCCCGCTACCGGGGGAGCGAAAAGCGCCACTTTCGGCACCGCCGACCTGGTGGGCCTGGACACGATCGCCAACGTGACGGAAACCTTGCGCAAGACCGTGCATGATGAGGCGGGCGACATCTGGAAGCTTCCGGACTTCATCACAAAGATGCTCAAGGAGGGGCGCCTCGGGCGGAAGAGCGGCGCCGGCTTCTACAAGATGGTGAAGGCTCCCGACGGGAGCAAGCAGAAGCTCGTGCTGGATTGGAAGACTGGGGAGTACCGGCCCGCCCAGAAGCCCCGCTTCGCCTCGCTGGGCAGAGCCCTGAGCACGCATGACCCGGCCGAGAAAGCCAGGATCCTGCTCACCGTGAAAGACCGCGCGACCGAGTATTACAACCGGGTGACCGCTGAGACCTTGGCTTACGCCAGCCACCGTTACGGAGAGATCGCCGACTCGCTGACGGATATCGACAACGCCATGAAGTGGGGCTTCAACGCCGAGGCGGGGCCGTTTGAAGGCTGGGACCTGGCCGGCGTGACGGAGATGCTGGCGCTGATGAAGGAGAAAGGCATCGAGCCGGCGCCCTGGGTCACCGAGATGGTGGACAGCGGGGTGAAGTCCTTTTATCGCATCACTGAGACCGGCAAGCAAGAGTACCACCCGCCGACGAAGCACTTTGTGGATGTGAAACGGCCAGCGGACTACCTGGTGCTGGCGGAAATCAAGCAACGGAAGGGCGCCGTGGTGTTTGAAAACGCTGGCGCCTCGATCGTGGACATCGGCGACGGCGTGGCCTGCGTGGAGTTCCACTCGACGGTTAATCCGAAATTAAACCCGATTGATCCGGGAATGGGCGAAGCGCTGGGCAAATCCCTGGAAATCGTTCCGAAGGACTTCCGCGCCCTGGTGATCCACCATCAGCAGCAGCATTTCTCGGCCGGAGCCAACATCTACTGGCTGCTCGAGATGTCCCGGGCCAAGCGTTGGAGCGAGATTGAAGCAGGTGTGCGGGCCTTCCAGGAAGGGTTGCAGGCGAGCCGCCGGGCGCCGTTCCCGGTGGTGACCGCGCCGTTCGGCATGACGCTCGGCGGCGGCGCCGAGATCGCCATGGCCGGCGACCGGGTCTGCGCCCACGCCGAGCTTTACATGGGGCAAGTGGAGCCGGGAGTAGGACTGGTGCCGGGCGGCTGCGGCCACCTGCGAATGCTGGAGCGCGTTCTGGACGACCTCGACCAGCCGTTGAACTCCAACCTGCCGTTCCTGCGCAAGGCGTTCGAGGTGATCGCGATGGCGAAGGTCTCCACTTCCGCCGACAACGCGCGGGAACTGGGATTCCTGCGGCCCATCGACCACATAGAGATGAACCGGGACCGGCAGTTGTGGACGGCGAAGCGGATGGCGATCGCGCTGGCCGAAGAGGGTTACCGGCCGCCGCTGCCACGGACGTTTCAGCTCCCGGGCCGGGACGGCATCGCGACGCTGCAATCGTTGCTGCACAACATGAAGCTCACGCACTGGATCTCGGAGCATGACATGAAGATTGGCATGCACATCGCCAGGGTCCTGTGCGGCGGTGAGACCACGCTGGCCAACCCGGTGACCGAGGAGCGGATTCTGGAATTGGAGCGCGAAGCGTTCCTGAGCCTGTGCGGTGAGCCGAAGACTCAGGAGCGGCTGGAGCACATGTTGAAGACCAACAAGCCGTTGAGGAACTGATGTCTTGTTTCCCGATGAGGCGCCGGCGACTGCGCCGCCAGGGCGGGGAAGCGGGCCCTGGGGCTTGCCCCAGGCAGTGCAGTTTCCGGAGGTGTTGGCGATTCAAGTATGCAAGGAAGGAGAGCGCAAATGCGTGACGCGGTGATTACCACGGTGGCCAGGACGGCCATTGGCAAGGCCAGGAAAGGGAGCTTGAAGGACACCCAGCCGGTGGATTTCACAGCGCCGGTGCTCAAGGCGCTCATCGAGCGCACGCCGGGGCTGGACGCCTCCGAGGTGGACGACGTCATCTTCGGCTGCGCGATGCCGGAGGCCGAGCAGGGGATGAACTTCGCACGCCAGGCGGTCATGGCGGCAGGCTTTCCCATCGACGTGCCGGGGACAACCATCAACCGGAATTGCTCGTCGGGTTCGCAGAGCATCGCGTTTGCCGCTGACTGTATTCGGGCCGGACACGCGGACGTGATCATCGCCGGGGGCGTCGAGTCGATGAGCCTGATTCCGATGGGCGGGAACAAGATGATCACTTCTCCCCTGCTCACCGAGGTCAACATCGACGCCTATGACGCCATGGGCACTACCGCCGAAATCGTCGCCCGGAAGTTCGGCATCAGCCGCCAGGAACAGGAAGCCTTCGCGTTGCGCTCCCACCAGCGGGCCGTTGCGGCCATTCAGGCCGGCAAGTTCAAGGAAGAGATCGTGCCCATCAAGGTTCGCACGATGCAGAACGGAAGCTGGAAGGAATTTGTCTTCGACACCGATGAAGGTCCCCGGGCGGATACCTCCCTGGAGGCTCTGGCAAAGCTCCGGCCGGCTTTCGACCCGAAGGGAACAGTCACGGCGGGAACATCCTCGCAGATGAATGACGGGGCGGCCGCCGTGGTGGTGATGTCCGGCGAGAAAGCGAAATCTCTCGGGCTGAAGCCGCTCGCTTCGGTGCGGGAATGGGCCGTGGCGGGGGTGCCGCCGGAGATCATGGGCATCGGGCCGGTGAAAGCCGTTCCCAAGCTGCTGGCCAAGGCGGGGCTGACGCTCGACGATATCGATCTGATTGAACTGAACGAGGCCTTCGCTGTGCAGTCGCTCTACTGCATCCGGGAACTCGGCCTGGACGAAGAGAAGGTCAACGTGAATGGCGGCGCCATTGCCACCGGCCACCCGCTGGGCGCCACCGGCGCCATCCTGACCATCAAGTTGCTGGGGGAGATGAAACGCAGAGACGCCCGGCGCGGGATGGTGACCATGTGTATCGGTGGCGGTCAGGGCTTCGCGTACCTGCTGGAGCGGGAACCGGCCTGATTCCGGTGGGAGCCGATTCGCCGGCAAGCCCGCCCGTCCGGGGAACGTTTCCAAAGGATCGTGGGCAGTGATGAGAGTGCTCTGCTGCTGCGGGCTTCTCGCGTTGCTGGCGCCGGTGGGCTCGGGAGCCGGCGGCTGGCGGGCGGTTGAATACATTCCCGGTTCTTCAAAGAAAGTCTGCCAGCTCACCGGTGATTACGACCGCCCATGGAACCGTCCCACGCTGAACCGCACCTATTCCCGCGCCGGCGTGCGCGCCACGGACCTGGGCAGCTCCTTCGAGCACAAGGGCAAGCTCTACTTCCTGTTCGGCGACACCTGGGGACGGAAGGGCGCCAGGGACTCGCTGGCCTGCACAACCAGCCGCGACCCGAAACGGATTGAGCTGGAGTTTCTCAAGGCCTCCGACGGCAAGTGGCTGCCGCTGTCGGTGCCGGGCGTCAGCCTGGGCGCCTTTGAAATCCCCAGTTACGGCGTCTCGATCGGGGGCGCCATGTACGTGGTCTTCACCACCGGCCATTCCAAGGAAAAGGTGATGGGCCGGTCCATCCTGGCCGTCTCGGAAGACGACGGCCGGACGTTCGAAAAGCTCTACGAGCTGTCGGCGGACAAGTTCATCAACGCCGCCTTGTGGAAAGCCGGGCGGTGGCTTTATGTGTTCGGCAGCGGCAAGTACCGGCACAGCAGCGTTTGCCTGGCCCGGATCCCGCAACGGGATGTCCGCCGGAAGCAGATGCTGCGCTATTTTACGGGGCTGGACGAGGAGGGCGCTCCTGGGTGGTCCTCCAGGGAAGCTGACGCCGTCACCCTGTTTCAGCACAACGTGGTCGGCGAGTTTTCGGTGGCCTTCGCCCGGCCGCTGGGATGCTATCTGATGCTGTACAACTCGAGGCGGCCCCGCGGCATCGTCATGCGTTCAGCGCCCGAACCCTGGGGCCCGTGGTCCGATGCCACCGTCATTTTCAATCCGTGGCGGGACGAAGGTTACGGTTACTTCATGCACATCCCGCCGGGCTACGGGCGGGCGACGGACTCGTTCAGCGACCCGAAGCGCTCGCGCGTCTGGGGCGGCGAGTACGGACCTTACCTGATGGCCCGCTACATAACTGGCGATGCCACGAAGTGCCGGATCTATTACACAATGTCAACCTGGAATCCGTACCAGGTCGTCGTGATGCGCAGCGATTTACGGCTCGCCTCGGAAAGATCCGAAACACCGGCCCCGGCCGCGGAAAACAAGGCGCAACGGTAACCGTGAGTCCCCGCCTGGGACACGCGAACTTCGCCGTGGCCGGGGAGCCCGTCTGGCCGGGCTCGCCCCGGACCCGTCTATCCGGCTTGACAGCCGGCGATCTCTGTGAAAGACTATACCGGACGGTCGGTCGGCCCCGGAAATCTTGCGCACAGGATCAAGCGGTGTGTTGAACCGAACGAGCCAGAGGAGCGGGAGGAACCAATCATGGGACTGTTCGATGGCAAGGTGGTGGTCATTACCGGCGCCGGCGGCGGCATTGGCCGCGCGCACGCCCTGGCATTCGCCCGCGAGGGCGCGCGGGTGGTGGTCAACGACCTGGGAGTTGCCCGGGACGGCACCCAGGCCGGAGTGCCGACGGCGGAAGCGGTCGCCGCCGAGATCCTGGCCGCTGGCGGCGAAGCGATCGCTGACAGGCACTCGGTCGCAGATGCCGCGCAAGCCGAGGCGATCATTCAGGCGGCCCTGGACAAGTTCGGCCGCCTGGATGTGCTGGTGAACAACGCGGGCATCCTCCGGGACAAGACCATTCTGAAGATGACTGACGAGCAGTGGGAGGCCGTTCTCGCCGTACATCTCACTGGCAGCTTCTTCTGTCTTCGCGCCGCCTGCCGGGCGATGGTGGAACAGCGGCAGGGCGGCAGCATCATCAATACGAGTTCGACATCGGGGCTGCTCGGCAATTTCGGCCAGGCCAACTACGGGGCGGCCAAGGCCGGCATCGCCGGTCTGACGCGCGTGGCCGCGCTCGAGATGGCCAAGCACGGTATCCGCGTGAACGCCATCGTGCCGGTCGCCAAGACCCGCATGACCGAGGAACTGGATGCGGTGGCTCCGGAGCTGGGACCGGAATGGATTCCGCCGCTGGTCTTGTTCCTGGCATCGGAGCTGGCCCGCGATGTCACCGGCCGCATCTTCGGCGTGGAGCGCGGCAGGCTGCGGGAGTACTACTACGAGACGACACCCGGTATCGAGCGCCAGGACCGTCCCTGGACGCCGCAAGAGATCGCCGACCGCTGGCCAGACGTCGTTCGGCGCAGCACGGGCGCTGCTTCCACAAAAGCCCAGGAGCTGGAGGCCATGATCCTGAAGGGCATTCCGGCCGGGATCGATCCGGACAAGGTGCGAGGCTGGAACGCGTGCATCCACCTGGAGCTGGTGGACGGTGCGAGCTACACGTTGACGGTAGAAGACGGACGCTGCACGACGCGCAAGGGACTTCACGGCGAACCCACGTGCGTACTAACAAGCGACCAGACCACCGCTCATGGAATCTTTCGCGGTGAGATCGATGGTGCGCAGGCGTTCATGTCCGGCAAGCTCAAGATCAGCAATGTCGCCGACATCATGGATTTCACCAAGGCCTACGACGTCGCCGCGGCCCGCGCCGCCGCCGGGCAATAGAACAAACCCCTTCCCATCGCTAACCCGGCTGGCCGCGGACCCGCTTCAGTAGCTCGCTCCGATCCGAGGAAAGTTGCGAAACTGAAAGTATGCGAACCATCGAAACCATCGTGCTGGCCGTGGTGCTGGCGGCCGCCGCCCTCGCCGCACCCCGCTACAACGTGATCTTCCTTCTGGTCGACGACATGGGCTACGCCGACACCAGCGCCTATGGCAATACGTACCACCTGACACCAAACATTGACCGCCTCGCCGCCGAAGGCATGCGTTTCACGGATGCCTACGCGGCGGCGCCGAACTGTTCGCCCACGCGGGCGAGCATCATGACCGGGCACTGGCCGGCCCGGGTCGGCATCACACAGTATCTGCCGGGCAACTACCTCCCCTACGCGAAGCTGCTCCAGCCGGAACTGCCAGAGGGGTTGCCGGTCGATGAGACCATCATCGCCCAGCCGCTGGCCGCCGCCGGTTACGCGACCGCCAGTATCGGCAAATGGCACCTGGGAGGCGGGCAATACCTTCCCGAGCGCCGGGGCTTCGGCCTGAACTTCGCCGGCGGAGAGTGGGGGCATCATCTGAGCATGTTTCCGCCGTTTCGCCAACCCCCTATCCCGGATGCCAGGCCAGGCGAATACTTGACTGACCGGCTAACGCTCGAGAGCGAGAAATTCATGGAAGCCCACCGTGACCAGCCCTTCTTCCTTTACCTGCCGCTGTACGCCGTCCATGCGCCCATCCAGGCGAAGAAGGATCTGATGGCTAAGTATGATAAGCGCCGCGACCCGACCGGCCGCAACAACGTCGCCTACGCGGCCATGGTGGAAGGCGTCGACGAGTGCGTCGGACGGGTGACGGCCAAGCTGCGGGAGCTGGGGATCGAAGACCGGACCGTGGTCTTTTTCTTCTCTGACAACGGCGGCGTCGAAAGCCGTGCCTTTAACGGCGGATTGCGCCGCGGAAAGGGCTGGTTATATGAGGGCGGGATTCGCGAGCCGCTGATCGTGCGGTGGCCGGGCGTCATCAAGCCGGGATCGGTTTGCCGCGTGCCGGTGAGCAGCATCGATTTCTATCCCACGATTCTCGCCATCACCGGCGCCGCCGACCTCGCGGGCCATACGGCCGACGGCGAGGACCTGACGCCGCTCCTGCGGGGGGCCGGGTCACTGAATCGCGACGCGCTGTACTGGCATTACCCGCATTACTCGAACGCCGGAGGCCCGCCGACAGGGGCCATTCGCCAGGGTGACTGGAAACTGCTGGAATTCTTCGAGGACGGCCACGCCGAGCTGTACAACCTCCGCGAGGATCCCGCCGAGACTGACAATCTGGCGGCCCGGATGCCGGAGAAAACGAAGTCGCTGCGAGAGAAGCTGCGGCGCTGGCGCCGGTCAGTAAAAGCGAAGATGCCGCAGCCCAACCCGGATTACGATCCGGCCAGAGCCAAGCTCAAGAAGCCGGTCAGCCAATGAATGACGCGGCGCCGGCTTACGGGCCAGGCTGCGGTCAGGCGGCTCATTCGGCCGAGTAGACAAGCTCTCCGTCAAGGTAGGTCTGCTCGATCCGGATCGCCTTCCGCGCACTGTCCCAGCGGAACACAACCAGGTCGGCGCGCTCGCCGGCCGCCAGTCCCCTCTGCCGCCCGGCGATCCGGCCGACGCGGGCCGGGTTCCGGGTAGCCATGGTGATGGCCTGGGGCAGGGAGGCGCCGGCCAGCTTGACCAGGTTCTCGATTCCCCGGTCCATGCGCAAGGCGGAGCCGGCCAACC
>CAZXVW010000127.1:0-12874 GCA_964644025.1 uncultured Solibacteraceae bacterium
CGTCTCGCATCCGAAACAGATCCATGACTGCAAGGGTGCGATACGCTGGCTGCGCGCCCACGCTGACCAGTACGGCTACGACACGACCCGCATCGGCGTCGGCGGGGGGTCGGCGGGCGGGCACTTGGTGCTGCTGCTCGGCCTCAGCAGCGGCGTCGAGGCCCCGGATGGGCCTTGGACAGCCTCAGAGAAGAAGAACCGCAGTTCATAAACTCCCTGCGGCGTGTGCGCATACTTGTTGGCCACGGCCCGGCTCACGGTGGAAGGATGCACACCGATCTCTTCGGCGACTTCCTTAATCATCATCGGCCGGAGGTATTCGATGCCTTTGTCCAGGAACTCGGTCTGGCGGCGGACGATCGCCTGGCAGACTTTGAGGATCGTCTGCTTGCGTTGCTCGATATTCTTGATGAGCTGGAGCGCCGAGTTATAGCGCTCCCTGACGTAGTTGCGAACGTCCTTGCTGGGCTCCTTGTTCCGGTTGACCAGGTGCCGGTAACCGAGATTCAGGCGGAGCTGCGGGAGGCCTTCGTCGTTCAACTGAATGATGTACTCGTCGCCTTCCTTGAAAATGTAAACCTCGGGCTCAATGTGCCGGGCGCCGGCGCCCGAGTACCGGAGACCGGGACGGGGATCCAAGTGCTGGATCACATCGATGGCGATCTCGATGTGCTCCATCGGCCTTCCCAGCACTTTCGCCAGCTCCCTCTTGTTATGGCGCTCCAGCAGCTTCAAATGCTCGGAAACGATTTGCCACGCCACGCCGCCCTTGGCGTTGCGGGCCGCCAGTTGCAGCAAGAGGCATTCCTTCAGGTCCCGGGCGCCCACACCGGACGGGTCCAGTGACTGGACCACGGCCAGGGCCTTTTCAAGATCCTCAATCGAGTGTTCGCCGGCCCCGGCGATCTCTTCCAGCGAAGCGGTCAGATAGCCGTTGTCATCCAGATTTCCGATGATGGAGTCCGCCGCGTCCCGCACCGCGCCGGAAAGCACCATGAGACTCAACTGCTGTTGGAGGTAATCAGCCAGTGTGACCGGGGCAGAAAGGAACAACTCGAAGGAAGGCTTGTCGGCTGACTCAGAGGCCGGAGCTCGATAGCCCGGATCCAGGTAGTCGTCAAAGAACGTACCGAAGTCAATCTCGTTGAACGGGTCGGCCGTGTCCGCGGTGGCGGCGCCGTCCCCCGCCGGCGTTTCCGCGGCCGGCTCGCCACGCTCGCTGGAGGCCTCTCCCGGCTCTGGCGCCAGGACTTCCTTCACCGTCTCGAGAAAGGTTTCGTCGGCCGGATGTGGGTCCCGCTCCTGCTCGAGCGCGGCTTGAATCTCGGGGGGCGTCAACTCCTCGGCGGCTCCGGCGGCTTCTTCCAGCACCGGGTTCTCCGCGATCTCCTTGGTGATCATCTCCCGCAGTTCCATGCGGTTCAACTGGAGAACCGTCACCATCTGGACCAGTCCAGGCGTCAGCGTCTGCTTCTGCGCAACCTTGAGCTGGAGCCGCGGTGAGAGGTGACTCATCTGCTTCCATTATAACCTTCACCCCGGGAATTGAAGATGCTCGGTTGCGGCCGGGCGGGGCGCGCGAGCAGAGGCCACCGGGCGGCGCCGGCGCCGCCGGCCCCGCAGCCGGCTGAGCAGCAGCGTCTGTCCGCTTCGCCACAAAAATGCGGGCAGGGGTTCGAAATCCGTTGCTGTGGCCTCACCCGCCTGATCTTGTTTCGGTTTCTGCAGCGAATTGCGCCGCGTTTGTCGCCCGCCTGGGCCGCCCGGCCGCCAAAATCGCCGAAAGTTTTCGAGCATTTCCGCCGATAGATGAATAACGTGTCCGGCATGGGCAAGCCCGGCAGGAAAGTGGATTGGTACCGCTGCGCGGTGTCTGCTGGTGCGGCCTCGACATCCCCGCTGGCCGCCCATTGCCCACCGGGAAGTTGAAAGGCATGAAGCACTCTCGCTTGGCAGCCAGGACATCCATCGGGCTGGTCATGCTGGCCGGCGCCGCCATGCTGGCTGCCGGCGCGGCCACTTGGCACTCTACGAACGTTGCGCGTTTTCTTCTATATCTCGGCGTTTTTGTCCTGGCTTTCGGCATCAAGCTCCGGCTTCCGTGGGTAACCGGAACGCTGCCGGTGAGTGAGATTCTCATTTTCTTCGGGTTCCTGCGGCTGGGAATGCCCGAGACGCTGGTGCTGGGCTGCGCAGGGGCGCTGGTACAAGAGCTGCGACATATCAGAAAGCGTCCCGTTCTGATTCGGAGTGCTTTCAGCGTCGCCAGTATGGCGACAGCTATCACACTCGCCTACTACGCATTTCACCTGGACACGCCGGCGGAATTCGGCCCGCACACGGTAATGAAGCTGTTCTTCGCTGCCGGCGTCTTCTTCCTGGCGAACACGCTACTGAGCACAGTCTTCACTGCGGTGATCCGGCGCACACCTGTTTTCGGCATCTGGCCGAAGTCCAGCCTCCGGTCACTGCCTTACTCGCTGCTGGCCGCCGCCCTGGCTGGTGGGTTGAGTGCGGCCGACAAGTCCTTCGGCTGGGAGATATCGCTGCTGGCCTTGCCCGTCCTGTACGCCGTTTACCGGTCCTATGAGCTGCACCTGGCGCGTCTGGAAGCGGAGAAGACGTACGCTGAACAAGTCGCCAGCTTGCACTTGCGGACCATCGAAGCGCTCGCCGCGGCCATTGAGGCGAGAGATGAGACCACCCACCGCCACCTGGAGCGGGTGCAGATCTACGCGGTGGAGCTGGGCAAGAAACTGCGTCTCAACGAGGAGCAGATTCAGGCCTTGCGGGCGGCCTCTATCCTCCATGACATTGGAAAGCTCGCAGTGCCGGAACACATCATATCCAAGCCGGGCAAGCTGACACCGGAGGAGTTCGAGAAGATGAAGATTCACCCGGTAGTAGGCGCCGAGATCCTGGAGAGGGTGCACTTCCCCTACCCGGTGGCGCCGATTGTTCGTTCACACCACGAGAAGTGGAACGGCACCGGGTATCCGGATGGTTTACGTGGAGAAGAAATTGTGATCGGGGCGCGAATTCTCGCCCCGATCGACTGTCTGGATGCCCTGGCTTCCGAGCGCCAATACCGCCGGGCATTGCCGCTGGAGGAGGCGATGCGCATCGTGGTGTCCGAGGCCGGGAAAAGTTACGATCCCAGGATAGTGGAGATTCTTCAGCGCCATTACCGCGAATGGGAAGCGATGGCGCAATCGCAGCCTTCCGCGAGAGAAAAACTGGAAACGAACGTTCAAGTGGAACTCGGAGAGGCGCCTGACGCGGGACTGGAAAAAGAAACGAGCAGGCAAGAATCCCGGCAACAGAGTTCGGCAGGATTGAAACAAGCTGCCGTGACCTCGATAGCCACCGCCCGGCAGGAAGTCCAGGCACTTTATGAGATCAGCCAGGATCTCGGCGCCTCTCTCAGTCTGGAAGAAACTCTGGCAATGCTCGACAACCGGCTGAAACGATTGGTGGCCTACGACTCGATCTCAGTCTACATCCGGGAGAAGGATTACCTGGTTTCGAGCTACGCCCGGGGGCAAAACGCGGAACTGTTTTATTCGCTGGCGATCCCCGTCGGGGAAGGTCTGGCCGGCTGGGTCGCGGAAAACGGCAAGCCGATAATCAACGGCAATCCTTCGGTGGAAGCCGGCTACCTGCGGGACCCCGGGAAGTTCAGTACGCTTCGCTCAGCACTGGCGGTGCCGCTGGAGAGCGCCGGCAGAATCGTGGGCGTTCTGGGCCTTTATCACGGCTCGACGGGCGCTTTCACTCGCGACGAACTGCGTCTGCTGCAAGCTATTGCCCCGAAATTGACGCTGGCCGTCGAGAATGCATTGTGTCATCAGTGCGCCCAGGTCTCGGCCGCCTCGGACCGCTTGACGGGCCTGCCAAACGCCCGCTCGCTGTTTCTCCGGCTGGATGCTGAACTGTCCCGGTCCCGATGCACCCAGAGCCCGGTGTCGGTTCTCTTGCTGGATCTGAACGGGTTCAAGCGGGTCAATGAGCGGTTTGGGTATCTGGCCGGCAACCGGGTCCTGAAATCGGTAGCCGGGCGCCTCCGGGGCTCCTGCCGGGATTCCGATTTCGTGGCCCGAATGGGAGGCGACGAATTCGCGGTCATACTGCCCGGGTGCGATTCCACCGTAGTGGAGGGAAAAATGGTTCTGCTGTCGCGGGAAGTGGCCGCCGCCGGTGGCGAGCTAGACGGGTGTCACCCGCTGTCGGTCTGCATCGGCACGGCGGCCTTCCCCGCCGATGGGACCGACCCCGAGGTCCTGCTGGCCGAGGCGGACCGCAACTTGCATCGCGCGAAATCAAAGAACCGGCCGGGCGCCTCGGAATCCTTGCTTTCGTTACTGACACACACTGGAGTCGGGGAACCGACTCCCCCGGCCAATTCCAGGGAAAGCCACTCGCAGCCCTGCAAATCACCAGCTCCGGACGATGCCGCAGACGGCTCCGGCTGCAAGGAGTGGGCCGGTGAGGCCGGCCTGCCCGGTCCGAACCCGGTGGAGGAGTAAACCGAGACCTGGTTGGCCCGGGTAACGTGTTTCTCGCCCGGCCCCAGCGCGGCTACAGCGGGTGGCAGACCGCGCGGGATCCACGGTCCCGGTTTCTGCAATAGTTGCACCGACAGGTTCGGCAGGCGGCAGCCCTCGGACAGCCCGTCTAATGATTTCAACTGGTTACAGCCACGGTTGGGGTTTGGCATGATAGTTGCCTTACCCGGGGTGCATGGTAACCTACAGACCGATCGAGCAGGTAGCCGCCGACATGGGTGTCTCCCTGGACGCCCTTACGGATCTGGTGGCCAGAGGGATGATCCAAACCGTTGAAAAAGGAGATGTTACATTCCTATCCGACCGGGAATGTTACAAGCTTCGCTTCATATACTACTTGAAACGAGAGCATCATCTCCAGCTTGCCGAGATTGATCACATCCTCCAAACGCACCAGCCGCCGTACAGGGACTGGAGGAACGAGGTACAGGGCATCCATTCGTAGCGGCTACCGGAGTCCAGCCACTCCCGGGAAACCGAGCGCCGGGCGCAACACGGCGGAGCGGGTTCCCCGGATGCCCCATGGCAACGAACGGCTGGACGCAATCGAACGAGAGATTGTGGCGGGCACCAAACCCGGTAGCGTGGTAAACGGTTGTGTCCTTCCGGCAGAGGCAGTGCCCCGGAACAGCCGCGCAGGCGAGTCACAACGCAGCGCAGATGACAATGCAAAGAGACGGGATAGAGGCGAGCGAAACAAAAAGAGACAGCACCACGGAGATCCAACTGCTGCGGCGGCTGGTGGAGATGGCGCCCAGCGACAAGGAACTACGTCTTCGCCTGGCGCAGGCGCTCGCCCACTCCGGCAACTACCAGGACGCTCTAGATGAGCTGCGCGCTGTGATCCGCCTGGACCCAAACAACTTGCCCGCGCGGGAGCTGCGGCTGACGGTCCGGGAAAGGGCCGGACGCCAGCAAGCTGAAATCTGAGGGGCATACGGGTTTCCGCCCAGAAAACAGGTGCACACGCCCGGAGCTGCAATTATTGCAGTGCCCGTCAAACCCTCTGGAATCCCGAACCGTACCCGCCGGATCAATTTCAAGAGGGGTTGCTGCGGGCTCCCTCGTCGTCATGATTCGCGAGGGTGCTGTTGTCTTCGCGCTCCGGGCCGGCCCCGTTTTCCCTGAGGCCGTAGCGGTTGAGCTTGTAGTGCAGCGCCCGGGGGCTGATCCCCAGGATTCGGGCCGCTTTTTCGCGATGGGGGGTGATTTCGGCCAGTGTTCGGCGGATGAGCAAAGCCTCAACATCCTCGAGCCGGGAGCCCAGAGGGATTTCGACAGTCGGCCGGGCCTGTTCGGCGCGCCGGTATTCAGGGGGGAGGTCACCCGGCTCAATGATCGTGTCATTCAACGTCACCGTGAGTCTTTCCATCAAGTTGCGCAACTCCCGGACGTTGCCGGGCCAGTCGTGAGCCAGCAGATCCTCCAATGCGGCGCGGCTCAACCGCATGCGCGGTTTCTGGTAGGTAACGGAAAACTCGTTGAGAAATGAGCGGGCCAGCGCGGCGATGTCCTCTTTCCGCTCGCGGAGCGGGGGAACGTTGATGGGAACGACGTTGAGGCGGTAGAACAGGTCCTTGCGGAAGCGGCCCGCCGCCACTTCGTCTTCCAGTCTCTTGTTGGTAGCCGCGATCACGCGGATGTCCACCCGGACCAGCCGGCTGCCGCCGAGCCGGCGAAACTCCCGGCGGTCAAGCACTCGCAGGAACTCGATCTGGGTGCGCGGCTCCATCTCGCTGACTTCGTCGAGGAACAGAGTGCCGCCGTGGGCCAGTTCGATCTTTCCGGGCCGGGCGGAATCAGCACCAGTGAAGGCGCCCTTCTCGTAACCGAACAGCTCACTCTCGAGCAGGCTTTCCGGGACCGCTCCGCAGTTGAGCGAGATCAGGGGCCCATGGCACTGCTGGCTGCGCTGATGGATCGTGCGGGCGATAACTTCTTTGCCCACACCGCTTTCACCCTGCAGCAGCACCGTGGCCGGGGCGGCCGAGACCATGTCAATCAGCCGGTAAACCTCCGCCATGGCGGGGCTTTTGCCGATAAGCTGGCCGAACTCGTCTTTGCTGCGCACCACCCGGCGGAGCCTGACGTTCTCCGCCACCAGGGACTGCCGCTGGAGGGCTTTTTCAATGAGCAGGGCGAGGTGCTCCGGTTCGAAGGGCTTGGTGACGTAATCGTAGGCGCCCTCCCGGATGGCTTCCACGGCAGTTTCAATCGTCCCGTAGGCGGTCATCACGATCGCCTCCATTTCTGGCGCCAGCGAGCGCATCCGGCGCAACAGAGTGATCCCGTCACCATCGGGCATCTTCAGATCCGTGATGAGCAGGTGGAAGTGCCGCTTCCCGGCCAGCTCCAAGGCCTCGGCGGCGTTGGCGGCGCTGGTGACGTCGTAGCCGCGCCGGGTCAACATCTTTGAAAGTGTGGTCCGGATGTGGACCTCGTCATCAACGATGAGCAGGTTGGCTTTCATGAGCGATGGCCGTTGACCCCTCCGGCTGATCCAGCGGAACCGGAAGGTGGAGTCTTACGACGGCGCCGGCGCCCGGAGCGTTTTCGACGGTGATGTCGCCGTCATGATCGGTGATGATGCGGTGCGCAATCGCCAATCCCAGGCCGGTTCCGGCCGGCTTGGTCGTAAAATACGGATCGAACAACCGGGGGATTTCATCTTCCCGCACGCCGGGCCCCTGATCGGTCACCGACACCTCCACGAACCGGCGATCGTCCCGTTCGCACTGCTGGAGAGCCACGTTCACCTCACCCCCCCTGGGCATAGCTTCCATGGCATTCACCAGAATATTCAAGAACACCTGCTCCAGGCGCTCTGCGTCGCCCACGATTTCAGGCAAGTCCGCCGTGAAGGAGCGACGGATCCGGATCCCTTTCTCCTCGGCCTCCGGTTCCACCAACTTGAGCACGTGGGAAATCACTGCGGCAAGAGCGAGGCGCTGCCGGGGTGTTGCACTGGGGCGGGAAAAGGCCAGGAACTCCTCGGTGATCCGATTGAGCCGGCGGGTTTCTTCCCCGAGGACTTCGAAAAGGCCATCCACTTCTTCCCAATTCGGCGATTTCGAATGGAGTTCTTCCCTGAGCAACCTCAGGTTCAAGTCGATGGCAGTCAATGGATTGCGGATCTCATGCGCCACGCCGGCCGCCAGGCTTTCGGTGACCGCAAGGCGGTCCAGGCGCCGGAGCTGTTTCTCCAGCTCCCGCACCCGGGTGATATCCTTCAGCGTCATCACCACGCCGGCTTTCATATTGCCGGCCAGCACCAGGGGCGAGGTGGTGACGCGCACCCAGGCGGGCCCTGTCGGGCCGGCGGTGTGGCGCAAGTCGGTGTCCTGCACGTAGCGATCCCCGTCGATGGCTTGCCGGGCCAGTTCCGCCAGCCTCGGAAAGCGCTCCGCCAGTCCCTCGAGGGTCTGTTCGTCACCCCCTTGGTCCAGCATCAACATCCGCTGAGCTGCCGGATTGGTGACCGTGATGTTGCCCCCTGCGTCAAAGGTGACCACTCCCCGGGCCATGTTTTCCAGAATGTGCCGGCTGAGGACTTGCACGCGGGTGAGCTTGCTTTGCGTGGACTGATAGTGTTGAAGGATCAGTACGGATACCAGCGCCGTGGCACCCAGCAGCACTGCTGTCACGGCGATTTTGATCAGATCCGAGCGGGGGATCTCCTCCGGATGCGTGCCCAGCGCCAGCGCTTCGCCCAGGGCCACGTGCCACCGCTCCAGGCTGAACACGAGCAGGCCAGTCAGCAAGAGGGTCAGGGCAAACAGCACAGGCGCGGCGACCCGGTAAGGGATGATGCCCCACAACGCGGACTCGTCAGTCGACTCGAACACCGCTGATTCCTCTTTCAGTGTAACGCCTCCCCGCGGGCTCACGGTTGCAGTTTACGACCCCTCGCCGGCATGGCCCCGGGCAGCGGTAACGGCGCGGCTCAGGCATGATGGGCGAGACGGGAATCAACGGTGGCGAATTGCTGGAGCAAGGCGCGCACCCGGGCCGGATTAGGCAAATAGAAGCGGGCGCCGGTGTCCCCTTTGCCGACGCGCACCGTCCAGGCGGCCGGATCCAGCTTGGCGAACATGTCCTCGTCGGTCCGATCGTCACCGACGGCGAAGCGGAAGTCCGAATCCGGTTGGACGTGGAGCAGGTATTCGACGATCTGCCCCTTATTGATCCGCAGCGGCCGGATCTCCACGCATTTCTGGCCCTTGACGGCGCTGACCTCGGTCTCGCCCAGCATCCCCTCCAGCACGCCCATGAGTTCGCTAGCCAGCCACTCGCTGAATTCCGGGTGAGACATGCGGTAGTGCCAAACCACGGAGTTCTCCTTCTCCTCGATGAGGCTGCCGGGAGCGCGCTCGACAACGTGATTCAGCAGCTCGAGCACGCTGGGCCGCCAGTCCCCGGGCGGCGGCGGGTGCAACTCTTGCCACTCGGATTGCCCCGGCGGCCGGATCATCGCTCCGTGCTCGGCCGCCAGCCAGAGACCGGGGACCTGCCCGAACCAGCGCTCGACGTCCTGCTTCTTTCGTCCGGAGACTAGGGCGACGAGGTTCCCGGGATGGTTCGCGAGCCGCGATAACAGGTCAAAGAGATCACCGGTGGGCACCGCCTGCTCCGGCCGGCCCGTATAAGCCGCCAGGGTGCCGTCGTAATTGAGAAACAGGAGCCTCTTGCGAGCTTTCTGGTAATGGGCCACGATTTCATCGAAATCCAGGATGTCCGGCTGCCCGGTCGGCTTCCTGGCGCGGGAAGCAGCCGCTTCGGAAAGGTAAGAGACGAACCGCTCGCCCCAGGTAAACACGTTGTTCTGGATGACCCGCCGGCGGAGGGCGGCCATGCGCTCCCGGCGTTCCTCGAGCGGGAGGGCGAGGGCCTTCTGAATCACGCCGGCTGTCTTCTCCTCGTCGAAAGGGTTCACCAGAAAGGCTTCGCCCATCTCGGCGGCGGCGCCGGCCAGTTCGCTCAGCACCAGCACCCCATCGCCCTGATTGCAGGCCACATACTCTTTCGCGACCAGATTCATGCCGTCCCGCAGGGGGGTGACCCATCCCACGTCGGCCAGCGAATACAAGGCGACCAACTGCGAGCGGGAAATGCCACGGCGGAGATAAACCACCGGCGTCCAGTCCGGGGCGCCGAACTGGCCGTTGATTTCGCCGACCAGCTCGTTCACCGTGCGGCGTAACCGGGCATAAGACGCGACCCGTTCCCGGGAAGGCACCGCCACCTGGATCAGGATCACCTTCCCCCGCAATCCCGGCGAAGCGAGCAGCAAGCGGCGAAACGTGCGCAGCCGTTCGGGGATCCCTTTCGTATAGTCCAGGCGATCGACCGAGAGCATGATCTGGCGGCCCTGGAACCGCCGCCGGTATTGCTCAATGTATTCGGAAGTTTCCCGGCTCCCAGTCAACAGGCTCCGGAACTCGTCCGGGGCGATGCCGATCGGCAGCGCCTCGAGCCGGACGGCCCGCCCCCCGACTTCGACACGGTCGATCTGGGCTTCCAGACCGCCGATTCTCAGCAGGGCGGAGCGGAAGTGCTGCAGGTGAGCGTGCGTCTGGAAGGCCAGCAGGTCCGCGCCGAGCAACCCCTGGAGCAACTCATCCCGGCCGGGAAGCAGCCGGAACAGCTCCGAGGAAGGAAACGGAATGTGGAGGAAGAACCCGATGCGGGCATCCGGCATCGCTTCCCGCAGCAGGTGAGGCAGCAACATCAACTGATAATCGTGAACCCAGATCAGATCGCCGGGCCGGCTGTGCCGCACCACTGCGTCGCAGAACCGCTTGTTCACATCGACGTAAGCGGTCCAGCCCTTCGGTTCATAGGAAAGCAGCGAAGGGAAGTAATGAAACAGGGGCCAGATGGTCTGATTACAGTATCCTTCGTAAAACAGGTCGGCAGTCTTCTGCGGGATGTCCACGATGACGTACTCTTCCCGCTGCGCCCAATGGTTGATCGCTTCCTGCCGCCGGGAGTCGCCGATACCGGAGGAGTCACCCGGCCAGCCGATCCAGATGCCGTTGGTGCGGTCGAGAATCGGCTTCATGGCAGTGACCAGCCCGCCCGCGCTGGCGTGGACCTTCCAGCCGTCCCCATGACGGCGAACCGTCACCGGCAGGCGATTGGAAACCACTACCAGGCGCTGTTGCGATTCCATCTGTTGGCTAGCTCTTTCCTCCGGTCCCAGGCGAGTTCGCTATCAGAAACTATCCAGCTTCGGGACGCCGCCCCCCAGGTTCGACAAGAGTGACTTATTCCGCGTCACTGCACGTCTTTTTTTATTATATCGCGGCAAATGGCGGGGAGTTAAAATTCGGAGCCGGTTCCCCGAAACCACGGGCGCGCGACGCCTACCGGTCGCGCCATCCCATGGCTTGCTGTTTCTTGATCTTCTCCGTGTTCAGCTTGATGTCGGCGCCTTTCACCCAATGATAGGTTCCGGTGGCGTTTGGGTCGGTCACTGTGTCACCGGACATTTCCAGCACGATCACCGAATCGTTTTCATCCGGCGGCTGGCGGGGCACGTGAACCGTAATGGATCCCTTGCCGGTATCCTGGTCCACTTGCAGGGGGCGCTGGTCCGGATCGGCCAGCAGATACGCCTTGGCCACCCTGGATTTCAGCCCGTAAAAGGCAACACCGTCCGGGTTCCATTTCAGGACGTGGAGGTAAAGCCGGCGTGGCTTTTGAGTGATCGCACCCCATTCGAAGTCGAAATCGAACGGGCTGGCGGTGGTCCCATAGATGGATTCGCCGTTGACTTTCATCCACTGCCCGATCGCCTTGAGCCGTTCGATTTCTTCCGGGCACAGCGTTCCATCAGGCCGCGGGCCGACGTTCAGCAACATGTTGGCGCCGCGGGAAACGCAGAGCGCGAACCGCTGAATGAGATCCTGAACGCTTTTCCAGTGATTGTCGTCGCGGTCGTAGCCCCAGTTGTCGCGCATGGTCATCGGGGTTTCGGCGTCGCCGGTGACGCGGCGGGCGGGGATGCGCCGGTCACCTTCCTGGTGATAATCGCTCAACCCCTCGCGTCCGCGGAGCCGCCCGCTGATCAGCGTGTTGGGCTGAAGCTGCCGCACCAGCAGGCCGTAGCTGGTGTTGATATCGGTGAATTTATCACCGGTATCGAACCATACGATGGCCATGGGGCCGTAATTTGTCAGCAGCTCCCGCAACTGTCCCTTGACGAAGGCTACGTATTTCGGCGAAGGGGGGTCGGGGTCTGTCCTGACAAACTTCCGGTTGTACCAGTCCCTGCTGTGCGAGTAATAGACGCCGAACCGGATTCCCTGGCGGCTGCACGCCGCGGCGAGTTCCTTGATGACATCGCGGTGGAACGGCGTAGCGTCAACGATGTTGTAGCGAGTCAGCTTGGAACCAAACATGCTGAAACCGTCATGGTGTTTCGCAGTGATCACCAGGTACTTCATGCCGGCTTCCTTCGCCAGGCTGACCCAGCGGGAGGCATCGAAACGGACCGGGTTGAACCGCTTGGCCAGCGCGGCGTACTCCTGCTTGGGAATGTGGGCGTGCAGCATAATCCACTCGGCGCTGGCGCCTCCCATTTCCTTCCCGTAATCGAAGCCTTTCCACTCGCCGCCGAGCACCGAATACAGGCCCCAGTGAATAAACATGCCGAAGCGGGCCTGGCGCCACCAGGCCATGCGCCGGTCGCGGCTGTTTTCCGCGTTGTTGCGGCTCGCCAGCGGAATCCCAGCGAGCGCGAGGAATAAGAAAACCAGCATAAGTTTTTTCATGAGCTGCGCGAACCTTCCTTTCTCGCCGGCAGGCGGCTTTCTCCTACCAGCCTCCGATATCGACCAAGATCTTGCTGACCGCCGCCGGGTCCCGGTCCCATTGCTCGAGGGCTTCGCCGGCCTGCGCCAGCGGCACCGTGGCGGTGATGGCGTCGTCCACCGGAAACTTGCCCTCCCGGAGCATGGTCATGACGCCCTCGAAATCCTCCGGGCCGGCGTTGCGCGAGCCCAGGATGTCCAGTTCCTTCAAGACGAAGAGCCTCGTCTCATAAGCGACCGGCTCCTTGGCGTAACCAACGTAAACCACGCGCCCGGTAAAGGCGGCCTCCTCGATGGCTGCGCGATAGGTTGCGGGCAGACCGATGGCCTCGATAACCACGTCGGGACCGAAGCCTCCGGTAATTTCCTGGAGCGCCTGGTGCAGGCGGCCGCCGGCCGAATTGATCAAGTGCCGCGCGCCGGCTTTCCGGGCCAGGGCAAGCTTGGCATCATCGATGTCTATGGCGATCGTCGTGGCGCCGCGAAACGCCGCCG
>CAZXVW010000128.1:0-7706 GCA_964644025.1 uncultured Solibacteraceae bacterium
CACGGCCGCGATGTCGCAGGTGTTGCGCGTGGCTTCTCCGAAAGTGCGGATGCCCCGCTCGCAGAGAACCACGCCCGGCGAGCCGTGCGCAAGGAGAATCTCGGCGGCTTCGGCGAATTCCTCCGGGGTGGCCATCATCCCCCGCTTCAGCAGCGCCGGCCGGCCGCTCCGCGCCGCTTCCTGCAGCAGCGCCTGGTTGTGCATGCTCCGGGAGCCGATCTGCAGCATGTCGGCGTACTCGGCCACCACGGCCACCTGGGTAACACTGAGCACCTCGGTCACGATCGCCAGCCCGGTAGCCTCGCGCGCCTTCCGCAGCAGCTTCAATCCCGCCTCTTCCAGCCCTTGGAACGAGTAAGGAGACGTCCGCGGTTTGAAGGCGCCGCCGCGCAACAGACGTGCTCCCGCCTCGGCCGCCGCCTCAGCGGCTTGCAACAGTTGGGATTCCGACTCGACGGCGCACGGACCGGCGATGAGGACGAATTCGGCGCCTCCGAATTCGGCGCCTCCGACGCGAACCGGTTTTCGAGGCGCAGCCACCGGATGCCCTCCCACTCGAGGTCCCCCCTTCTCGACATCATACGCCTGTCCCTGCCCGGCCACAACCAGCGCCGGAGGGTTGGTTTCGCCGCCAATCAGGCGGCGCTGAGACGCCCGCGTTTCCCGGCGGGCCTCAGCGCTGGCGCCGGTGCTGAAGAAACCAGTTGTACAGGTCCCAGCCCTCGTAGACGCGGGTCCAGGCATCGTGCGGCCGGTCTTCGTGCACCGTGAAGCGCACGTCCGGGTGGCCGGCATCCTCCAGCGCCACGGCGCTGGCCAGCACCCACTCGGGCAGCACCGTCGTGTCCCGCCCGCCGGCGAAGATCCAGATGGGAAGCCTGGCTGCGGCGATCTTCGGAATCAGATCCGGGTTTCCGGCGCCGCAAATCGGCGCCACCGCGGCCCAGCGTTCCGGGTAGGCCCCGGCGAAATACCAGGTTCCGAAGCCGCCATAGCTCAGGCCGGTTACGTAAACGCGGTCCGCATCCGCCCGGTAATCGCGGAGGGTGTCGTCCACCATCTTCAGAACGTCTTTCTCGTAGGTCCACCAGCCGAGCGGCGGACCATGCTCTTCCCAGCGGGGTTTCTGCCCGGTAATCTCGCGCGTCATCGGTTTCCGCCCGCGGGGCCGGGCCGGCCGCCGCGCGCGGCCTTCGGCCAGCCTCTTACGCGTTGCCTCATCGATCGGCGGCATTTGTGGTGAAATCATGATAAAGGGTAGATCCCGCCCTTTCACCCAGGCCTCCTTCAGCGGGCCATGCTTCAAGAGCTTGTCGAGGTCCTTCTTTCCATCCCCTCTCTCTCCGCCGCCGTGGAGAAAAAGGATCACCGGCCACAGCTTGCCCTTTTCGGTCTCGTAGCCTTTAGGAACGAAGAGGAAATAATTCCGCTCGGCGCCGGTCACCGCGCTCACGTACGGCTTGCGCAGCAACTGGGCCTGGGAGCGGCCGTCAATCTCCTCACCGGCCGCTGCCAAGCCGGCGAGCGAGAGCAACAACCCTGTTAGAACAGCGTTGGTAAGCTTCATGCGAATCTCCTTTCCCCGCATGATACAAGAAACCGCGGCCGCGCCTTCCGCCAGCGATCGAAGAGGTGTTTTTCCGGCAGCCGCGGGCGTGTCGGCGGAGGGTTCTTGCTAGGCTGAAAACACGGTGCCCGCCCCGGTGAAAATTGAACCCTTCCAGCCGGCGGATCTGGCTCAGATCCTCGAGATCGAGGCCGCCAGCTTTCCCGGCGACCCGTATACCGGGGATCTCTTCCTCCGCTATCACCGCCGGTGCCCGGACGGATTCGTGGTGGCCCGCCATTGCAACTGCCTCGCTGGTTACATCATCACCTGCCGCCAGGGCAGCCGCGCCGAGATCATCTCGGTGGCAGTGGCTCCCGAACGCCGCCGCGCCGGTATCGGAGGCGCGCTGCTCCACCACGCTCTGGTGAAGCTCGCGGGGGCCGGAGTCGCCACGGTGGGATTGATGGTGCGCGCCACCGACTGCGGCGCCATCGCGTTTTACCGCAAATTCGGCTTCCAGGAAGCGGGCATGGTCAACAACTACTATGCAGACGGCGCCGATGCCTTGCGCATGAGCAAACGCCTCGCCGCCCCATAACAACCGGCGGACAAACCGGAGCACACAGCCCTTGTTTCCTGGCCCTTAAGCCCCCTTTGGGCCGGCCAGGAATCAGCGCCCAGCGACCAAGGACCAGCGACTGCGGACCAGCGCCCTGGTGCTGGTAAAGTGAAAACAGCGGCCAGCAGGACGCCGGCCCTGGGCAGGCAGCCGTTCAGACGGCACGGGCTCCGGACACACGCTCCGCTGGTGAACCGGAAACGGGAAAGCGGTGAAGGTTGCTGCCGCCGCTCGCACTGCTACCGGCTGGAATCCTGGGCCGCCTTGGGTTCGGAACGATGTTGCGGAAACTGACTCGACGAGGTTTTCTCACCGGCGGCGCAGCCTGCGTCGCCGCCAGGGCCGCGGCCGGGCGGGCGCCAGAGCTGGACCAGGCCGCGATCTCCTTCATCCAGGTTACCGATACGCACGTTTCCCGGCGGCGGCTGTACTCGAAACGAAGGGGTTACGACGTGCCCTCGGAAGAATCGATCCGCCGCTGCCGCGCGGCGGTGAAGGACATCAATGAGTGTTCGCTGCCTTATGAACTGGTGGTCCACACCGGAGACCTGGCCGAGACGCGGGACACGACGGAGGATTACGATCTGGCGCAGGAACTGCTCCGCTTCCGGCGGCCGGCCTATTTCATTCCCGGCAACCACGACGTTGGCTACAGCGAAACCGGCAAGTACCTGCCGGAGTTCGAGAAGCGCTTCGGGAGCTCGAACCGCTCCCTCGAGCCGGCGCCGGGCATCCGGTTCGCGCTGTTTGACAGTCAGCCGCTTGATCCGCGGGCCCCTGACGAGGATCGCGAGCAGGCCTTCGCACAGCTTGACCGGATTCTGACGCCGCCGAAGCCAACCATCTTGTTTTGCCACGTGATGGGGCTGCCGTCGTTTTATAACAACCGGCTCTATCCCGGCTGGCCGGAAGCCACGATGCGCCGCTGGACCGAGCGAATGAAGAAAGGCGGGGTGATCGCGGTTCTCGCCGGCCACTATCACCGCGATGAGTACCAGTGGGTGAACGGCATCCCGTTTTGGCTGGCCGGACCGGTGATCAATTTCTGGGGCCGGCAGACCTGTTACCGGCACTGGATGCTGGCCAACGGGCGGCTCACGTACCGGACAGTCTATCTGGATATCTGAACGGCAGCGGTCGCTGGGACCTGGTCCTTGGTCGCTGGCCGGTCGGCGGGGCAAACCGGGGATGGGCCGCACAAAAGGGGCGGCGCCGTCAACGAACGCGCGGGCGCGAGTCGGAATCAGGCGCGCAGCAGCGAGCGGCCCACCATCTGCGGCGGTTTCTCGAAGCCGAAATAATCGAGAATGGTCACCGGCAGGTCCACGATGTTCGGGTCCGGGCCCCGAATGGGGAGGCTCGAGAATAGCGAGCCGGGCACCAACTCCCGGGCCATGGAGTGATCGCCGCTCCAAGGATAGGGATTGACGTCGATGATGACGCGCCCCGTTTCTCCCAGCACGGATGCCGATGAGGCGCGGTAGCCGGGCGTATAGCCGACCAGCAAGTCGGGCATCTCGAAGGTGAAGTCCCCGCTGTAAAGCTTTTCTTTTGGATAGACCCTGGCCACGGGCCGGCGTCCCGTTTCCGGATCCGTGATGCTGGCCAGCTCGTCGGCGATCCGGTTGACCAGCTCGCGGCGCTTGGCGGGTCCGATGAAGCCCTCCGCCTCGCGCCCTTCCTGGTTGATGTAAAGGCCGTTGAAGCCGATGGCGTAAGCGGCCGTCTTTGCCCAGTCGATGTCGAAGATGTTGGTGCTTTCCTTCTTTTCGGCGTCCGGCCTCACGACCAGATAACCGTGATCGCGCAGCCAGGTGTTCAGGTGAAACTGGCGGCCGAACTGGGCAAAGCCGTGGTCCGAGCAAACCAGCAGTAGCGTGCGGTCGTCCACCGCCGGCAGGACCTCGCCCACCAGCCGGTCCATTTGCTCGTAGAGATCGTGAAGGTAGCCGGCATAGCGGACGTCGCTGGCCTGGTGCATGGGATGGGTCTGGTCCATGTTGCGCCAGAGCATATGGGCGTCCTGGTCGGTGCTGGAGACGTAGAAATAGAACAGACCCGTGCGGAAGCGGGACCACTCATGGTGGAACAGGGCCAGCCGTTCCTTCAGAATCAGCTCGGCCTGCTTGACGTAGCCCTCGTCGCTCAGCACGCCGTAATCGAACGCCTTGGTATCGGCGGGCAGGCCCTTGGTCCAGAACGGCCCGATCGCTTCGGCCAGCTCGGCACCCAGCTCGCGCGGCTGGGTCACCGGCATCGCCTGATCCTCGGGATCGATATTGACCGGCGTCACATAAAGCCGCAGGTGCGGGTGGGCTTGCTTGAGATAGAAGCGCGCAATTCCGGCCACGCTGGTTAGCAGCGGGAGCATCTCGAAGCGAAGCCGGACCCAGTCGCTGTACTCGCCCTCGGCCAGGACGAGCCGGTGGCCCTGAATATCGATGCGCACCGCCGCGGCAGTGGGATCCACGTGCACGGTGAACGGGATGCGGGTCTGGTTGATGAAAGGATCCTCGGAATCGTCCTTGGGTTTGCGGAGGGAATTGACGGGTCCGTACAGGTTCGCCTCGACGCGATGATTTCGAACGGTGACCGGGATCACGGTGCCGCCGCTCAAATCCTCGTAGCGTTCGGACGCGTCGCTGGTGTAGTAGCTGAATATGCCGAACGAGTCGATGACGTCCGGGGTTCCCATACCGCTGACCGCGCGGGTGGCCGTTTCTTCGACGGGGAAATTCGTGGGGATCTTGATGACCGAGGCGGGGATGCCCTGCTCGGTCAGGTAGGCCCAAAACGGCTTTCCGTAACGGCGATTGGTGACCTTGCCACCGCCGAGCGGGATCTGGTAGTCACCGAGAGAGAGCACCCGGCCCGATTCCTCGGCCTCCCAAATGGAGAAAAACGGGGTGTAAGTATCTGGATCCCGGACGACGAAGTCGCCGATGCCGTGGCCGCCCGGATCCAGCCCGGTGATGAAGCTGCTCCAGGCTACCGGGCTGAGGGCCGGCATGGTGGTGCCCAGGCGGCGAAAGGCCCCCATGGCGGCCAGCTTCTTGAAATTGGGGGCGCGGCCGGCGTCGATCAGGGCCTGGACCATTTTCGGGTCCAGCCCGTCCAGGCCGAGGACGATGACGCGCTTTTCTGTTGTGGAGCCTCTGGCCCCGCAGGAAACGAAGGGGAACGCGGCGCCGGCCAGCGCGGCGCCGGCCAGCGTGCTCGTGAATTCCCTCCGGTTGAGTGGATGAGACCCGCCGCCTGCGGCGGGTGAACGCTTCTTCATTGTTTGGTCCCAGCCTTTCGGATTGTCTCTTCCCATCTTACCGCCGGTGGGCAACCCGCTCGACCGCGCGCATCACCCGCAGCAGGTTTCCGCCGTAGATTTTGCGGATGTCTTCGGGCGAGTAGCCATGTTCGAGCAAGGCGCGGGTGAGGTTGGGGTACCGGGAGTTGTCTTCCAGGCCGGTCGGGACGCAGGAGACGCCGTCGAAATCGCTGCCGATGCCCACCGCGCCAATGCCGGCGAGCTTGACGACGTGATCGATGTGCGCCACCACGTCGTCCAGCGTCGCCGGGGGCATCTTCGGGGCAGGTTCGCCGGGCCCGGGCGGCGCCAGCCTCGGATTGAAGTAGGGGGAAGCGTCGGCCGAGGCCTGGGAGAGGAACTCGCAGCCGAAGTTGATGTCGATGATGCCGCCTTTGGCGGCCAGCGCGCGGATCATCTTATCGCTCATGTTGCGGGCGATGTTCGAGATTGCCCGGCAGGAAGAATGAGAGGCGAACACCGGGGCCGAGCTGGTCTCGAGCACATCCCAAAAGGTGTCGTCGGAGACGTGGGAAACGTCGACCATCATTCCCAGCCGGTTCATCTCTTTGACGACCTGGCGGCCAAAATCGGTCAGACCGCCGTGGTGTTTGACGGTGCGGTCGTTGATGTCGCCGGAGGAATCCGCCCAGTGATTGGTGTTGACGTGCGTCAGAGTCATGTAGCGGACGCCGAGAGCGTAACAGTCACGTAGAATGCGGAGACTATCCTCGATGGCGTGGCCGCCCTCGACGCCAATGAGGGCGGCGATTTTGCCCTGGCGGTGCGCGCGTTCGATATCGCCGGCGGTGAGCGCCAGCAGGAAGTCGTCCGGGTAGCGCTCGACAATGTCGTGGCGGATGGTGTCGATCATCTCCAGTACGCGGTGGGCCGAGGCGCGCTTGGGGACGTAGCTCCGGGAGACGTAAGCGGCGAAGAAGACCGCGCCGACACCGCCCTGCCGGAGGCGCGGCAGGTCCGTGTGCCCCTTCTTCCGGCGGAGGCCGATGTCCAGGCCTTCCACGGTGAAGCTGGGAACGTCATTGTGAGTGTCGATCAGGATCGCCGAGCGGTGCACCCGGCTCACTTCGGCATCGGTGATGCGGTGCGTCTGGCGGGTGCTGGCGGGGGAGCCGAGCAGGAGCCCGGCCAGCGGAATGGAAAAAAGCAGCGTAGTAGTGTTCATGGCAACCCCTGAGTGTAAAACACGCGTAACCGGCCCGGCGTATTCGGGTTGGAACGCTTCGGGATCAGCGTGAACCGGAAACCCTCTCCGGTTCACCCGCACACTGCAGTTTCCCGGTTGACGCACTTTGCCCGGATAGGATCGGGTATTATGGAGAGTTTGCCGGGAGATGAATTGAGCAGCGAAACCACCGAGCCGGAAGCAAAACCTTCGTTTCATTTCACCCGGCGGCAAAGCACCGCCCTCGTGTTCGGATGTACGATTCTCGGCGCTGTGGCCCAGATCCTCATGAAGAGCGGCGCCAATGTCTTGAGCACGACCAACCCGGTGGAGATCCTCACCAACCCGCCGCTGTTTGCCGGCTACTGCCTCTACGGGCTGAGCACGGTGCTGCTGGTGTTGGCTTTGCGCGACGGCGAGTTGTCAATCCTTTACCCTGTGATTTCGTTGACCTTCGCCTGGGTAACGCTGCTGTCGGTGATCGTCTTCGATGAGGCGCTGAACCCGCTGAAGGTCGCGGGCATCGCCGTGATCATCCTCGGAGTGGCCGTTTTGGGCCGGGACGGCAGACAATGACTACTCCGCTGTCTTCCATTCTGCTGGTTTTTCTGGCCGCGTTGATCGGCTCTTTCGGGTCGGTGTTTCTGAAGGCGGGGGCCGGGCGGCTGCACTTCGACATCCGAACGCTGGTGCTGAACTGGCGGCTGGCGATGGGGGTGGGGCTGTTTCTTCTCTCTTCCTACTTCTTTATCCTCGGCATCCGGAGAGGAGAGCTGACCATTCTGTACCCGATGGTGTCGCTGGGCTATATTTTCACGCTGCTCTGGGCGAGGCTGTTCTTCGGTGAGCCGCTGACCCGCAACAAGTTCCTCGGCCTGGGGCTGATCATTGGCGGAATCGTGATTCTCAGCCTGGGCAAGCAGTAGACGCCGCGCGGCTTTGTCCCCGGCGGCGCCTCTACCCGTCTATTGGCTTGCGCGCCGTTTCCCGGTTGCCGCTCTGGCCGTCTTCCGGCGGGAGCCGGAGGCGGACTTAGCCGGCGCCGTTGCCG
>CAZXVW010000128.1:7806-12813 GCA_964644025.1 uncultured Solibacteraceae bacterium
CGGGAGCCGGAGGCGGACTTAGCCGGCGCCGTTGCCGGGCTGGCCGTCTGGGAGCCTGCCCGTTTCTTTCGCGCCGCCTTCGAAGAAGGCTTCTTTCGGGCTGAGGAGCCGG
This sequence comes from uncultured Solibacteraceae bacterium, assembly GCA_964644025.1. GTDB lineage: Bacteria > Acidobacteriota > Terriglobia > Bryobacterales > Bryobacteraceae > CAZXVW01. The sequence continues at coordinate 7,919 of CAZXVW010000128.1, forward strand.
ACGCTGACTTGATCGGGGGGGTCCACTTGCGGCCGTCGAGGCGGGCGGCGATCATCTCCTCCTTGATTTGGGAGAATTCCGGGGATGCCGGCTCTACCCCGGCCTGGAGGGAAACGTCCCGGTCGGTGACCTCTTGGACCACGAAGAGATATTTCTGCAGGTAAGTGCGGATGCGGTCCCGGACAATGCGTTCTGGAGCACGGAGGTAAAGGAACAGAATCTCATCGCCGGGAGCCTCGCGCAGCCGCCGGTACAGTTCCGAGGCTCGGTGGAGTTTCCGCGATCTCAGCTCTGCCCCTAACCGCCGGGATCGGGCCTCCAGTTTCTGCCACAGCTCCTGTTCGGCCTTTGTTATCTTGAGGCGGCGGGCGAGCGCGGCCTTTTCCTTGGGAGAGAGCTTCTCGGTGAGGAAGTACAGAAAGATCTCCAGGTTGTTCAGGTTCAGGTCCACCCAGTAGGGGATCATCTGCTTTGCTTTCTCCAGCTTGGCCAGCGCGGCCAGGTTGAGCTTCGGCCCGCTCAGAGCGGGCGAGAACAGCGTAAGCAGCCCTTCCTCGGCCAGGGCAGTGGTCACCTCCCCGACCTTGGACTCGTTGGCGATGCTGCGGAACTCACGGGCCAGATCCCGGACCGGGATCCGGGTCTCCATTGCTGCCTCACGGGCGTTGGCGTATTGCTGTTGGGTGCGGGACTCGACGCTGAAATCGAAGCGGACACGAAAGCGGATGAGCCGCAGCAGCCGGAGCGGATCATCGTAGAAACCGTAGCTGGTGATGGCCCGAAGTTCCCGGCGCTCCAGGTCAGCCTGTCCGTTGTTGGGGTCGAGCAGCAAGCCCCGCGAGGCTGCGTGAAACGATAAGGCAATCGAGTTGATCGTGAAGTCCCGCCGCTGCAGATCCTCGTGAATCGAGGCCGGCTTCACCACCGGGGAGGCGCCGGGACGGGGGAAGCGCTCGGTCCGCGCCATGGCGATCTCCGCCGTTACGCCGCCCGGAAAGACCAGTTCCGCCGATTGGCGAACCGTGTCGGTGGAGACGATCTTAGTACCGGCAACCATTCGCGCCGCCTTCTTGGCCAGTGCCAGGGCGTTGCCCTGCACGACGAAGTCGAGGTCCCCGATAGGGAAGCCCCCCAGCATATCCCTCATCGCGCCGCCGGTCAGGAAGAGCTGCTCATCGGACTCGGCCGCCGCCGCCTCGACGGCCGCCGCCGCCTGCCGTCGCGGCACCGTGAGGTGGCTTTCCAGCATGAACATATAGTCGGCCATTGTGTTAACTCCGGCCCACTCATTCCCCAGCCGCTTACAGCCTGGGCCGTGGCTGTCCGCGGCCGCCCGCTTCAGGAGCGGGGATGATGTTGGTCAACGGTTTTCCGTAACCTGGATCGCATCACATGTGTGTAGATCTGAGTCGTGGAAATGTCGGCGTGCCCGAGCATCGTCTGGACACTCCGCAGATCCGCTCCCCCCTCCAGTAAATGGGTGGCGAAGCTGTGGCGAATGACGTGAGGGGTGACCCGCCTCCCGATGCCCGCCTGCCTGGCATAGCCGGCCAATGCCTTCCAGAATCCCTGGCGGGTGAGCCGGCCGCCCCGGGCGGTGACGAACACGTAGCGGCTGCTCCGGCCTCGGAGCAACAGCGGGCGGGCCTCCTCCAGGTAGGTCGAGACCGCGGCCCACGCCTGCCGTCCAACCGGGACGAGCCGCTGCTTGTTGCCTTTTCCCAGAACCCGAACTACGCCGAGCTCCCGGTCCAGGTCCCCCAGCTCGAGCTGGCAGAGCTCGCTCACCCGCAGCCCGGCGGCGTACAGCAGGTGGAGCATCGCGGCGTCCCGGATGCCGGTCGGCTTGGTGGCGTCGGGAGCCTCCAAAAGCCGGTTCATCTCCTCAACCGTCAAATAGTTCGGCAAATGCCGCCACTGTCGGGGAAGATTCAGCAGGGTCGTCGGATCGGCGTCGATCTTCTCTTCCCGCAGCAGGAACCTGTAAAAATTGCGTAGTGTCGTCAGGTGCCGGGCCACACTGCTGCTCGCCAGTCCCGCTTTCTCCAGACTGTCGAGGTAGCTCCGCACACCCTCCGGGCCCGGCACGGTGCCGCCGCCGTGATCTTCCATATATGCCCCAAACCGGCCCAGATCCAGCCGGTAGGCCTCCACCGTGTTGGGAGACAGCCCCTTCTCAACCCGGCAATAATCCAGGAAGGCCCGGACCGCCGCCGCGATGGAAGCCGCGTAGGCCATCGTGCCAATGATACAATACTTGCAAAATTGTTTTAAAGGCGCCAGGGCCTGGGAATGATTGATTGAGCGGCTCAACCACCAAAAAAGTCATCGTCGAACGGTTTGAGCGGGAACCGCTCCGGGGTTTCGTCAACCCGCAAACCTGGCTGCTGGCCGAGGGAGTGGAGTTGATCAGCACCAGCGGGACCGTGGTTGTGGCGCCGTATGAAGAGATAAAAACCGTCTGTTTCGTCAAGGATTTGGACTGCCAGCGGACCGGGCCCGAACGGCGCCTGTTTACCAGCCGGCCCAAGGGAGAAGGGTTGTGGGTCCGCATGCTGTTCCGCGACGGCGATTTCCTGGACGGTCTGCTGGCCAACAACCTCTTGCAACTGGAAGCGCAGGGCTTCACCGTGGTGCCGCCGGATCCTTCCTCAAACTACCAGCGCGTATTTGTCCCGAAGGCGGCCCTGGCGGAGCTGAAGGTCCTCGGGGTCATCGGCGGCCCCCTCCGCCGCCGCAAACGGGTACCGCCATCGGCCGACCAGATCAAACTGTTCGAGTAGTAAAAACAATTAGTTACTCGTGGATAGTTAATGTTGAACTTGATGGTTGCGGGCGCCACTGAGGACTGAACCGGCGGCCGCCCGGAACCAGGCGGCGGCGTTCGCCTCTTCGTCCACCGCCCGCTGGGATACAGGGCGAACGGCGCCGGCCGGTGGGTGAGGCGCTGGTGTTGCCAGCGAAACAGTGGCCTCCGGTCCAGGGCAGGAACAACGATGAGGACCCGCTACGTGGTCAGCCGGTTCGCGCAACCGGCGCCTTGACCGTCACCGGCTCGGCCTCCGGAGCAGCTTCGGTCCCGGGCGATGCCCAGCGGGCTTGTTCAAACCCGACGTACTTGCAGATGTGCAGCCCGCCGCCCGGACTGGCCAGCAGGTCACCCACCTCGAGCGGATGCTCGGTGTTCCTCAGCGCAAACCAGGCCGCATAGGGGGTGGGCGCCTCGATCGAGCCGTCCTGGTGGTAATCCCTCATTCTCACATCGGTCACTCCGCTGGTGTGAGGGGCCCAGCGGAAATGCTTCCGGTAAGATTCCCGGAGCCGGTAGATCTGGTATTCAGGCATGGCGGAATCGTGTCAAGTAAAACATATCACACTTAAAATGTTGCGGCAATAGGCTGGCGCCGAAAGAGCCGGCCCGGTCCGCGGAGGGGCCGGGGAAGCCGGTCTTCGCGCCGGAGAGTGGCTTGAACCGGGGTGCCGCCTCACGCCGGGATAGTACAATGGCGGTTTGAAGAAGTTCCTGCTGGTTCTGCTGCTTTTCGTCATCGCGGTGCCGCTGATCTGGGTGTTCACCAGCGGCTCCGGCGCTGTCGAAATTCCGTTTGCCAGGGTCGGCCGGGAGACGCTGGTCAGCACCGTGCGCACCAACGGGAAGGTGGAACCCCGGGAATGGATCGCCGTGCGGGCCGCCACGGAGGGGCTGGTCCGGAAGATCCATGCGGAGAATGGGGACGTGGTGGCAAAAGACGCCTTGATCGCCACCATTGACGTTCCGGAGGCGCGGGTCCAACTGGCTGCCGCGCAAGCCCGGATCGCGGAGGCCGAGTCGGAACTGCGGACCCTGGAGCGCGGGGGGCGAAAGTCCCAGCTTGTCGCCATCGAAAACGAGCTGGCCACCGCCAACGAGGAACTGGAGACGGCCACCAGGGAGCTGGCGGTGGTGGAACGCCTGCGCGCCAGGCAGGCCGCCACCGGGCTGGAAGTGGAAAAGGCGGAAGAGCGGGTGCGGAAGGCCCGGCTCCGGGTCGAGTCTTTGCAGCGGCGGCGCGAGGCGCTGGTCTCTCCCGTGGACCGCCGGGCGGCCCAGGCGCGCCTTCGCGCGGCCGAGGCCGACGCGGAGCGGGCGCGCCGGCGGATCGAAGCGGCGTCCCTCCGCGCGCCGATGGGTGGTCTCCTCTACCAGCTCGATGTCCGGCCGGGCGCGTACGTCCGGACCGGCGACCTCGTGGCCAAGATCGGTACTGTTAGCCAGGCAAGGGTGGTGGTCTATGTCGATGAGCCGGACTTGGGCCGGGTGGCCAGGGGCATGCCGGTGACCATCACCTGGGATGCGCTGCCCGGCCGCCAGTGGCACGGGACAGTGGAAAAGACGCCGGCCGAGATTGTGGCCCTGGGAACACGCAAGGTGGGCCGGGTGATCGCCCTGATTGAGAACGCCGGAGATGGATTGCCACCCGGGGCCAACATCGACGCCGAGATCCGCTCGCGCGTGGTGGCGAATGCGCTGGCGATCCCCAAGGAAGCCTTGCGGCGGGTCGGCGGCCAGATCGGCGTGTTTCTGCTGCGCGGCAACACCGTTCGCTGGCGCCCGGTGAAGCTGGGGATCTCCAGCATCACCCGCGCCGAGGTTGTTGAAGGCCTCGCGGATGGCGATGCGGTGGCGTTGCCCTCCGCCACCCCGCTTCAGGACGGCCAGCTTGTCTCACCCGTCTTCCCCTGAAAATCTCATCTCGGTGGCAGCCCGGTTTCCTGCTCCGGCGCCGCTGCCTGCCCCTCTCGATCGGCGCCCTCGCCGCCGGGGAACGCCTTGCCCGGATTGAGGAGCCCTTCGGGATCCCACAGCCGTTTCAGCCGGTTCATGAACTCGATCGAGTCGGCCGGGCATTGGCGTG
>CAZXVW010000129.1:0-12808 GCA_964644025.1 uncultured Solibacteraceae bacterium
TATCGGCATTATGAACATCATGCTGGCCACCGTGCTGGAGCGGACGCGGGAGATCGGCATCCGCCGGGCGATCGGGGCGCGCCAGTCCGATATCGTCCGGCAGTTTCTCACCGAAGCCGTGCTGATTTCGATCCTCGGCGGTCTGATCGGTATTCTGTTTGGTTTCACGCTTTCCCGGATCATCGCCGCCGCCGCCGGCTGGTCCACGGTGGTCACCACCTCTTCGATCGGCGTGGCTTTCGGCGTGTCGGTCGGCATCGGCCTTTTATTCGGAATTTATCCTGCGGTGCAGGCGGCGAAACTCGATCCGATTGAAGCGATTCGATACGAATAACAACAGTTGCAATGCGATTCCACTCAATTTTTTCAGGGCTTCTTCTGGCTGTTTCGCTCAATGCTCAGCCGTTCCTCGAAAACGTGGGCACCAAGATCATGGCCGACGGCACGCCGCGTCTGGAGGCGCCCACCTTCGGGACGGGCAGTTACTTCCGGACCCATTTCGCAAGCTCGATGCCGCGCGTGGAATTAAGGGCGCCCGCCCGGCTCTCGGATTTCGTCGTCGACGGGCACCTCGAGCTTTCCCTCCGCGCCTACATCGAGCTGGTGCTGGCCAACAATACCGATGTTGCGATTCAGAAACTGAGTATCGAAACGCGGAAGAATGCGATCACGCGGGCGCTGGCGCGCTTCGACCCCACCGTGGTAGCCAGCTTCCGCGCCACCCGGACCGTGTCACCGACCAGCAGCGAGCTGGAAGGCGCTCAAACGCTCAGCCAGTTGACCCAGCCGCTGAACCTTAGTTACCAGCAAACGCTGGACACCGGAACTTCCTATAGCATTGGATTCAGCGGCAACAAGCGCTCCACGAACAGCTCCTTCGCCACGGTGAATCCCTCGATCAACAGTGCGCTCAATTTCAGTGTGACGCAGCCGCTGTTGCGGAATTTCGGCCGCTACCCCAACCGTCTCCAGGTGATGGTTGCCCAGAGCCGGCTCAAGCAGAGCCGTTACAACGTGGAGGACCAGTTGCTGCGCTTGCTCGCGCAGGCTGAGAACGCTTACTGGAGCGCCATCGCCGCCAGGGAGAACCTCCGCGTTAACCAGCAAGCCCTGGAATTATCTGAGGCAATGCTCAAGCGGGCTGAGCGGGAACTGGAGTTGGGGGCCATCTCCCCGCTGGATATTTTCCAGCCGCAACAGGACCGTGCCAGCCGCGAGATCTTCGTCACCCAATCCATCTACCAGTTGCGGCAGGCGCTCGATGAGCTCCGGCGCCAGATCGGCGCGGATCTGGACCCGGATTTCCGCAACATGCCGATCGTGCTCACCGAACCGGTCATGCCTCCTTCCGAGGAGGAAACAGTGGACCCGGAACAGATGGTCGAGATCGCCTACCGGAGGAGGCCGGACCTGAAAAGCACCCTGCAGAATCTGGACATCGACAACCTGAACTTCGACATGGCCAAAAACTCGCTCAAGCCGGACCTGTCCCTGAGCTTGAACTACAGTTCGTCGGGACTGGGAGGAAACGTTTACGAATTCGCCGGCGGGAGACAGGGAACGCTGCTCCGGATAATCCCGGGCGGTCTAGGAGACGCGCTGAACCAGGTGTTCGGCTTTGATTTCCCGACCTACGGCTTCACGCTATCTTTGCGGCTCCCGATCCGGGACCGGCGGGCGGTCGCCGACCTGGCGGACGCGGTGGTCAGCAAGCGCCTGGATGCACTCCGGACCCGAAGCCTGGAGCAGCAGATCCGGCTGGAAGTGCTCAACGCCGTGAACCGGCTCGAGAGCAGCAAAGCCAGGGTCAAGCTGGCGAAAACCTCGCTCGAGTTTTCCCAGAAACGCGTCGATGCCGAGCAGAAAAAATACGACCTGGGCGTCACCACCATTTACTTCCTGCTGGACGCCCAGAACCGGCTGGCCGAGGCCCAGTCCGACCTGGTGACCCAGGCCGCCCAGTACCGCCGGAATCTCACCAACCTGCTCCGCGTAACCGGCCAATTGCTGGAAGAGCGCGGCGTGGTTGTACAATAGGGCCGGGAGCGCCAGGTATCAGGAAAGACGAGCGGGCCGCGGCAGGGTTGAGACTGCCGCTTCGCCCGGCCTCCTGTTTCGTGCTCCCCATCCGTCATGGGCCGCATTCGCATCCTTTCTGACACGGTCGCCAACAAGATCGCCGCCGGCGAAGTCGTTGAACGGCCCGCCTCGGTGGTGAAGGAGCTACTCGAAAACTCGCTGGACGCCGGGGCCAGCGAGCTTCGGATCGAGGTCGAGAAAGGAGGCCGCCGCCTGATCCGCGTTTCCGATAACGGGTCCGGCATGATGCGCGACGACGCCCTGCTGGCGTTCGAACGCCACGCTACCAGCAAGCTGGCCGATGTCAAGGACCTCCTGTCGGTCTCCACGCTGGGGTTTCGCGGTGAGGCGCTTCCTTCCATCGCGGCTGTCTCGCGGCTCCTGCTGGAAACCAAGGCGGCCGGCGAGACGACCGGAACCAGGGTCGAGATTGCCGGCGGGAAGCTGCTCCGGTGCGACGAAGCCGCGCTCGCCGGAGGAACCGTGGTCACGGTCCGGGACCTGTTCTTCAATGTTCCCGCGCGAAGGAAGTTCCTCCGCTCCGAGCAGACCGAACTCGCCCACATCGCCTCGCTTGCCACCCATTACAGCCTGGCCCACCCGGACAAGAGCTTCCAGTTGCGGCATGGTACGAAGCTGCTGCTGGACGTCACCCCGGTGGAGAGCCTTCGAGACCGCGTTTTCCAGGTTTTCGGCGGCCAGACCTTGAGCGAGCTGGTGGAGCTTTCCCCCCGGAAAACGCAGCGGAACCGCCCGCCGGGCGAAGCACAGCCGGCACGGTTCCAGTTGCGGGGCTTCGTCTCGCGCCCGCAACTGCAAAAGCTGAACCGGAACTCGATCTTCGTCTTCGTCAACGGGCGCCTGATCCGCGACCGCCTCCTGCTGCACGCCATTTCCTCGGCCTACCACAACCTGATGCCGCCGGCCTCTTACCCGTTCGCCCTGCTGTTCCTGGAGTGCGATTACGAGGAGGTTGACGTCAACGTCCATCCCGCCAAGACCGAAGTGCGGTTCCGGCACGGCTCCTTCGTGCATGATTTCGTCCGCGACGCCATCCGGGAAGAACTCGAGGCTAGCCGGCCGGCCTCGAGCATTCCGGCGGATACGGTTTTCCCGCCGGCCGACACCGGCGAACAGCCGGCCGCCCGGCTGCCGTTCTCGGAATTCACGCAGCGGTTGGAAGACTACGGCTGGCGGCAGGCGGCCGCGGGAGCTCCCCCGGAACCGCGGCCGGTGATCGAGCCGCCTCCCCCCGGCGCCGACGAGCTGCCGGAGTTCACCCTTCACCGTCCGGCGGGACCGTCGCCGCGGCTGGATCTCAGTGATGCGCCTCCCGCCACCGCCCAGGCGCCGGCGCCGCCGCTCAGGCTGAAGATTCCAGAAACCCACGGACCGTTGCCCGGCGAGGCTGTTTCCACTGAGCCGCCCACCCTGGCGACGTTGTCCGAACTGCGTCCCTTGGGCCAGATTCACGACAGCTTCATCGTCGCCGCCGGCCCCGACGGGCTGTGGATCATCGACCAGCACGTCGCCCACGAGCGAATCCTGTTCGAACAGGTGCTGGCTCAACTGGCGGCCGGCCGCCTCGAGTCACAGCGCCTTCTCATGCCGATCGTGCTGGAGTTGACGCCGGCGCAGGAGGTCGAATACTCGCGCATCGCCGACGAACTGCAGATGATGGGTTTTGAAACGGAACCATTCGGAACCCGCACCATCGCCGTGAAGGCGGCGCCGGCTGCGGTCAGTCCCGCTGACATCGAAAAGCTCATCTTCGAAATCCTGGAAATCGAGGACGGAACGATGCGGCACTGCTCGCTCGACGACGTGCGGCGCGCCATGGCTGCCTCCATCGCGTGCCGGGCCGCCATCAAGGTCAACACGAAGCTCGACCCCGAGAAGATGGAATGGCTGCTTGCCGCCCTGGCTGCCACCGCGTCTCCGATGAGCTGCCCGCACGGGCGGCCTATTGCCTTGCGTTACGCCACCCGGGACATCTTAAAGGGGTTTCACCGGATCTGAGAGCCCGCCGCGCCGCTTTCTCGGCCCGCCCGGCGGCCTCCCGTCTATTCCCATTCGATCGTGGCCGGCGGCTTGTGCGTCAGATCGTAGAAGATCCCACAGACGCCTTCCACGCCGAGAAGTTCTACCGCCAGGCTTTCCAACTGGCCGCGATCCATCAGCACGGACTGTGCGGTCATTCCATCAACGGAGTGAACCGGCCGCAGCACGATCGAGTCAGGACGATCCTCCGTTCCCACGGGAAGGAGCACCACCGGGAACTGCCAGACCTTCCGGTCAAAGCCGCTGGCGCGGGTGAAACGGCGGACAATGGCGTCGGCACGGCGTAGACGCGCCAGACGATCCTTGGAGAGCTCACTCGGCCGGACATGCATTTCCGCCAGCGGGTGGTGCGTCTTCACCTGGGCGACCACACGGTTCACGGCTGGCGAACGGTTGATCAAGCCGGTGGCCAGCTCGCGCAAGTCCTCTTCCGGCGACGGAAAACGTTCCAGGGCCAGGACCGGACGGTAGCTGCGCGAGTCGCCCTGCACGCCGACCGAACGGACCGGAAGGATCCATCCCTCCGCGGTCCGTTTCACCGCCTGGAGGCCTTCCGCGCACAGGCACCGGATCGCCAAGCCAGGCCCGGGAAACGGGTGGCGCTCCAGCAGTTCCTCGGGCAGTCCCAGCGCCCGGCCGATTTGCCGGACCTCGTCTTTGTAAAAGGATGTCAGCGGCTCGACGATCCGGTTCGCCTCGATGAGCTTCTGGATGCCGGCCACGCGGTTGTGGTGCGTCTTGATCACGTCGGCGTGCTGAGTGCCCCCGGATTCGATGGTGTCCGGGTAAATGGTCCCCTGACCCAGTATCCAGTGCCCGTCGAGATAACGGCCACGTTCCAGGATCCGTTCCTGGACTTCGACGAACTGTTCCCCGATAATGTGGCGCTTTCGCTCCGGATCCCGGACTCCAGACAGCGCGCCAAGGAATTGTTCAGCGGCGTGTTCGATGCTGAAGCCAGCATCGCCAAGCGACGCGAAGACCCGGCTGACGAACTCGGCCTCACCCTCGCGCATCAGGCCCGTGTCGACATACGTGCCCCGGACCCTGTCCGCACCCAGCGCGCGGATCGCCAGCATGCAGGCAACCGTGGAGTCAACCCCGCCGCTCAGAAAGAACAGGACGTTACGTCCGCCGACGGTGGCGCGGATCTTCTCCTCCAGCGCGGGCACCTGGTGGCCCGGATCCCAGTCCCTGGCGCAACCGCACACCCGGAACAGGAAATTCGAGAGCATCTCGGCGCCGCGCCGGGTATGGACGACCTCCGGGTGGAACTGGACGCCGAAAAAATTCCGCGCCGGATCGCCCATGGCCGCCACCGGGCAGGTGCTGGTGTGCCCCATCACCGCAAAGCCCGGCGGAAGCGATTCGACGGCGTCCCGGTGGCTCATCCAAATCTGCTGGCGGGCCTCCAGCCCCGCAAACAGGTGTCCGGGCTGGTCGAGCTCCAGCATCGCCAAGCCGAATTCTCCGCTGTCGGCCTTGCGAACCGAGCCGCCCAGCAGATGAGCCATTACGTGAAGCCCGTAACAGATGCCAAACACCGGAATGCCCAAGGAGAAGATTGCCGGGTCCACGGGCGGGCTCCCCGCGTCGTAAACGCTGCTGGGGCCGCCGGAGATCACGATTCCCCGCCGCTCCCTCAATTCCCCGGCGGGTGTGTTCGAGGCGCGGACCTCCGCGCGCACTCTTTGTTCGCGGATCCGGCGGGCGATCAGGTGGCAGTACTGGCCGCCCGTGTCGAGCACGGTGATCTGGGGGCGAGGGACCGTCTGTGTCATTCCTTGGGCGCCACCCTCAGGCGGCGCGGCTATTTCTTGCTGCGCTGGGCGATGATTCGGTTGGCCTTCGCCACCAGCTCCCTGGCCTTGGGCAGCGAGGCAATGGCCTTCACCACTTCCGGATCCGTCTCGATGCTCAGGCGCCGCGACTCATCAATGCCAAAAGCGGTGATGTACATTTCCCGCTGCAACTGCTGGCTGATCCATTCGTGGTTCTCGGCGAATTCAGCTTCGGTAAACTCGACGCCGGCATCAAGGAGATAGCGGTGAAAATCGTTGATCACCGCCTGGTCGGGCGCCCAGTTCTTCGGCAGATCCGTGGAATGAGTTCCGAAGTACTTGGCCGTGAAGTTGAAGAAGGCGTACTTGCCCAGCACGCGCCGCTGGAAGCGGTTGAGCTTCGGAGGAGTGTATTTCTCGTCGGGGGTGATACCGCCGCCGCCGTAAACCGTCCGCCCGCTGTCGGTCATCTTGACGTCGTTTGGGTCCCTGGTATCCTGATCCTTGCCGTAGTAATAGTCGAAGAAGGACTTGCCTTCGTAGCTACGTTGAATCAGCCGCCCGCTGGGCGTATAGTAGCGCGCGGTGGTCAGGGCCAACCCGGTATTTTCGGCGAGCGGATAAACGGTCTGCACGAGCCCCTTGCCGAACGTATTCTCGCCAAGGATCCAGGCGCGGTCGTGGTCCTGCAGCGCGCCGGCCACGATTTCGGAAGCCGAGGCTGAATAGCTGTCCACCAGCACTACGATCGGATATTCGTGTCCCCCGTTGCCGCGACGGGCGACGTAAGTCTTCTCCGGCGAAGTGCGACCCCGATGGCTCACGATGGTCTGCCCCTTGCGCAGGAAGCGGTCCGCCACCGCCACGCCCTCGCTCAGCAAGCCGCCGGGGTTGTGCCTCAGGTCGAGGATCAGGCCCTTGATCTTGTCCTCTCCGAACCGCTTCAGCGCTTCGTCCACCTCGCGGGAGGTATTCTCGTTGAACTGTTCAATATCGAGGTAGGCGATCCCCGGCCGGATGAAAAAGGCCTCGTTCACGCTCTTGCGGGGAATCTCATCGCGGATGATCTCGAAAGTAAGCGGGTCCGGCCGCCCCTGCCGCGCGATCGTGACCTCCACCTTGGTCCCCTTGGGGCCCTTGAGCAGGTCTGCCACTTCGGTGGTCGACAGTCCATCGGTGCTTTTGCCGTCCACGGCCAGAATCACGTCGCCGGGGTGCAAGCCGGCCTTGTAGGCTGGTGAACCGGTAAACGGCGTCACGACGATGGTCTTTCCGCTCCGGCCGACCACCCACATCCCGACGCCGTAGTAATGGCCCTTTTGGTCTTCCCGCAGCAGTTGGAATTCCCGGGGATCAAAGAAGCTCGAGTGCGGATCCAGCGTGCGGAGCATTCCCGGAATGGCCCCGTTGTAAATGGCGGCATCCGGGGAGACGGGCTCCGCGAAATTCTCCTCCACCACGCTGTAGATGTCGGCGAACGTTCTCAGGCTCGCCTTGATCTCGTCCTCCGCGCTCGCCGCCGAGACTCCGGGCAGCGCTGGCCCGTAAACTCCTCCCAGAAGGGAACAGATCGCCACCAGCGCGGGAACCAGTAGCAGGGAACGCCATAGTCGGGACATAAGAGAAACTCCCCAGCTTTTCCGTCCAGTATATCATTTTAGACGCGCAGCGCCCGAAAACGGCTACACCGCCCGGGCGCGGCGCCGGGAGGAGACCTCGGCCCTGGCTCCCTTTTTGCGGGTCACTTCCAGGCGGCGGGCCTGATCGGTCACGCAGACAAGAAACATCGGCTGACGGGCGTTCTTGAGTAAATCGATGATCCGCGACTCTTTATCCTCCAGATAGATCGACTTGCCGTCGGTCAGCAAGTGCAACTCGGAACCGGCGTCCAGCACGTCGGCGAGCCGCCGCCCCATCTCTCGTTGCAGAAAGCGGAGTACGCGGCGGATTTTCTGCAGCGAGAATCCCTTCCGCCGCAGCTCGGCGATCACGGTGACCTCGATCACCTCCACGGGCCGGTAAACACGCTTGTGGCCCTCGTGACGAGGCGAAACCACTTTTCGCTCGTCCCACCACTGGAGCTGGCGCAGGCTCACGCCGGCGATCCGCGCCACTTCGCTGCTGTTGAAGGTCCGGTCGCCGGCCGCCGCGGCGGATCGGCCTTTTCTTGTTTTGAACATTTGACGCGCCTTCCGTTTCTAAGGGGGCAACCAAGATTGTACCCGACCCACGGGCAGAGTCAATAGCCGATTTTTCCTAAATCGCCATCCCCGGCGCAGTCATGACCCGGTCTGGGGTCCGGCCGCCGGGCCGAAGCCGATTCTTCCGGCGGCGCCGCCGGCCCGTATCTCCACCGTCTCGGAATCCACTTTGGCCCTGACGGAGCTCAATCGCTCTCCGGCCGGGTTTGACACCCGGCGGCGGCTCTCATTATAGTCAAGATCTGACGCTTTGATCGCCACCGGAACCGCGCAACGCGCTCGGTGGCCGGAGCAGCTCCGGCGCTGGCGGCCGTGGCGGCAAGCCGGCCGGCTGCTCCGCGGGAGAGAGTAAGGAGTCAGGGTCAAGATGCCTGCTTCATATGCGGAAACATATTTTCCTGTCCTGCTTCAAGTGCTCATTGCCATGGCCATCGCGGCCGGCATGATTGGCGCCTCACTCCTGCTCGGCCACCGCGTGCGCAACCGCCTCAAGGATTCCCCGTATGAATGCGGGATGATCCCGGTGGGAAACACCCGGGAGCGCTTCAGCGTGAAGTTCTATCTGGTGGCGATGATCTTCATCCTTTTTGACGTGGAAGCGGTGTTCCTGTATCCGTGGGCGGTTGTCTACCACGAGCTGAAACTTTATGGTTTCCTCGTAATGTTTCTGTTCATTGACTTGATCCTGTGGGGATTCTTCTACATGTGGAAAAAGGGAGTGCTCGACTGGTCGGCGGAACCGGAGAGCGCGAAGGAGCGATAGGGCGCTGAGATGATCCCGGGCGGACTACAGGATGCGGCGATTGTGGAAGCCCTGAACGCGTGGGATCCAGACGCGGTGGTGGACGGCGTCCGCGACCGCGGCCAGGTGACGCTCATGATCAGGCCGGACAAGATCCGGGAAACCTGCCGGCATCTGAAACAGGAAGAAGGCTTCGTGCGGCTCAGCGGGATCACCGCGGTGGACTGGCACCCGCGGGAGCCCCGCTTCGAAGTCGTCTACCAGCTTCACTCGCTGGAACGCAACGAGCGGCTGCGGTTGAAGTGCCGCCTCGGCGGCGCGCGCCCGGAGATCATTTCCGTCACCGCAGTATGGCGCAACGCGAACTGGTACGAGCGCGAGGTCTATGACCTGTTCGGCATCCGTTTTCGCGAACATCCCGACCTCCGACGGATTCTCCTTCCCGAGGAATGGGAAGGGCACCCCCTGCGAAAGGATTTCCCCGTCGACGGGTACAAGTACAGCTATCGAAACGAAACATGAGCCTCCCATGAGCGAACCGGCGAAAACCAGCGAACCACCGGCGGCCAGCGCCCCCCGCCGGATGACGCTCAACATGGGGCCGCAGCATCCCTCCACCCATGGCGTTCTGCGGCTCATCGTCGACCTGGAAGGCGAAACCATCCGGCGCGCGGAACCGGATATCGGTTACCTGCACACGGGCATCGAGAAGCAGTGCGAGACGCTCACCTATCAGCAGGCCGTCACGCTCACCGACCGGGTGGACTACCTGGCCAACCTTTCCAATAATCTTTGCTACGCTCTGGCCGTCGAAAAACTACTGGGGCTTGAGATTCCGCCAAAGGCCCAGTGGATGCGCGTCATGCTGGCCGAGTTGACGCGCCTGAACAGCCACCTGGTGTGGCTGGGAACCCAGGCGCTCGACATCGGCGCCATGAGCGTCTTCCTGTACTGCTTCCGGGAGCGCGAGGACATTCTGCGCATCTTCGAAATGTTCTCGGGCCAGCGGATGATGACCAGCTACATCCGCATCGGCGGGCTGGCCCTGGAGCCGCCGCGCGGCTGGGAGGAAGCCGTTGGCAAGTTTATTCGCGCCTTCCCCTCTAAAGTGGATGAGTACGAGGCCCTGCTCACCGAGAACCCCATCTGGCTCCGCCGGACCAAAGAGGTAGGGCGGCTTTCGCTGGAGGACTTGCTGGACCTGGGAGTCACCGGCCCGATGCTGCGCGCGGCCGGGCTCGACTGGGACATCCGGAAAGCCGAACCCTACTCGAGCTACGACCAGTTCGATTTCGAAATTCCCACGCGCACCGGCGGCGACGTCTACGCCCGCTACCAGGTCCGCATCGCGGAGATGCGGCAGAGCGCGCGCATCATTGTACAGGCAATGGAGGGAATGCCGGAAGGAGCCTGGCGCGCCCGGGCCCCGAAAATCCTGTTGCCGGACCGGGAACAGATGAAAACCCAGATGGAGGCCCTCATCCACCATTTCAAGATCGTCACCGAGGGGTTCCCGGTGCCGGAAGGAGAGGTCTACCAGGCGGTGGAGTCGCCGCGGGGCGAACTGGGCTATTACGTGGTCAGCGACGGCGCCGAGAAGCCGTACCGGCTGTGGATGCGAACGCCGAGCTTCGGCAACCTCCAGGCGCTGCCGAAAATGATTGAAGGCCGGCTGGTGGCTGACGTGATCGCGGTGATGGGCAGTTTGGATTTTGTGCTGGGGGACGTGGACCGATAGTTATGACGTTTTCTCCGGAGTTGGAAGCCAGATTCGAAAAGCTCTTGCAGCACTACCCGGAAGGCCGGCAGCGGGCGGCCCTGATTCCGATGCTGCTGTTCGCCCAGGATGAAGTGGGCGCGGTCACCGGCGAGCTGGTCGATGAGGTTGCCCGGCGCCTCGGTCTCAGCCGCCTGGAGGTGGACGAGGTGGTCAGCTACTACTCGATGCTGACCCGGAAACCCCGCGGCAAACATCACATCCAGATTTGCACCAACATCAGTTGTATGTTGTGCGGCGGCCGCGAACTCTACGAACACGCCAAAAAGAAACTCGGCCTGGAGGACGGCGGGGTCACTCCGGACGGCCAGTTCTCACTGGAGGAGGTGGAGTGCCTGGGGGCTTGCTCCTGGGGGCCCGCGCTGCAGGTGAACTACGATTACCACCACCACATGACGCCCGAGAAACTGGACCGGCTCATCGAGGAGTTGCGGAAGGTGCAGTAAGCCCATGCTCTATAACGAACCGAGCCCGCTCGAAGTGAAGATCCTGACCAGGAGGTTCGGCCTCGAGGATTCCCAGTCGCTGGACGTGTACTTGGCCAATGACGGCTACGCCGGCTTCCGCAAGGCACTCGAAATGACGCCGGAGCAGATCATCGAGGAGGTCAAAGCCTCCAACCTCCGGGGCCGCGGCGGGGCCGGATTCCCGGCGGGCATGAAATGGGGCTTCGTGCCCCGGGATTCGGGCAAGCCGGTCTACATCGTGGCCAACGCCGACGAGGGCGAACCGGGCACCTGCAAGGACCGGGTGCTGATGGAAAACGACCCGCACCAGTTGCTCGAGGGAATGTTGATCGCCGCCCGGGCTGTGGGCGCCCATGCCGGCTACGTTTACATCCGGGGCGAGTACCGGTACCTGATTGAGCTCATGGACCGCGCCATCGCGGAAGCCACCGCGCGCGGTTATCTTGGCGACAACATCCTGGGCAGCGGCTTTGACTTCCACGTCTATACGCACACCGGCGCCGGTTCCTACGAATGCGGCGAGGAGTCCGCGCTGCTGGAATCGCTCGAGGGGAAGCGGGGCCAGCCGCGCATCCGGCCGCCGTTTCCTGCCGTCTCCGGGGCCTTCCAGTGCCCGACGGTGCTGAACAACGTCGAGACGTTTTGCAATGTGCCGGTCATCCTCCGCGACGGCGGCGCGGCTTACGCGGCCCTGGGAACGCCCAGAAACGGCGGCACGAAGTTGTTTTGCCTCTCCGGTCATGTCAACAAGCCCGGCGTCTACGAGCTACCCATGGGCTTCAACCTGCTCCGCATGATCGAGGAGGTCGGCGGCGGCGTTCGCGGAGGCAAGAAACTGAAGGCCGTGATTCCCGGCGGGTCCTCCTGCCCGGTGCTCAAGGCCGAGGAATGCGATCTCGCCATGGATTTCGATTCGGTGGCCAAGGCCGGCAGCATGCTGGGCTCGGGCGGCGTCGTGGTGATGGATGAGGACACGGACATGGTGGAGGTCGCCGTCCGGCTCATCAAGTTCTACCAGCATGAAAGCTGCGGCTGGTGCGTACCGTGCCGCGAGGGAACCCTGTGGCTGAAGAAACTGCTGACGCGGTTCCAGGAAGGCCGCGGGCAGCCGGGCGAAGTGGACCTCATCGCCGAGCTGGCCCGGAGCATGCTCGGACACACGTTTTGTCCTCTCGGCGACGCCGCGGCCATGCCGATCCTTTCCTACGTGACGAAGTTCCGCGAGGAATTCGAGGCGAGACTACCGGGGCAGGCCGCCGGAACCGAGCCGATACGGGTGGTAGCGTAATGGCCGATCTCGTAACCCTGACCATCGACGGCAAGAGGGTGCAGGTGCCCGCGGGCACGCTCGTCATCGACGCCGCCCGCAAGGCGGGGATCGACATTCCGGCCTTCTGTTACTACAAGGGCCTGTCGCTACAGGCGGCCTGCCGCATGTGCCTGGTGGAAGTGGAGAAGGCGCCGAAGCTGCTCACCTCCTGCACGCTGCCGGTTCGCGAAGGGATGGTGGTGAAGACCAACAGCCCGAAGGTCATCGCCTCCCGCAAGGCGATGCTCGAGTTCCTGCTGACCAACCATCCGCTGGACTGCCCGGTCTGCGACAAGGGCGGCGAATGCGAACTCCAGGACGCGGTCTTCCGCTACGGCGCCGCCGACGGCCGCTTCACGGATATTAAGCACCACGTCGAGGAAAAGCAATT
>CAZXVW010000130.1:0-12775 GCA_964644025.1 uncultured Solibacteraceae bacterium
CCGTGGACATTCCCGGTAGGGCTCGTCTCCGGCGTGTTCATATCGGCGTGGGCGTCAATCCAGATCACGCCGAGTTTCTCGCCGGCCCTTTTCAGGTGGCGCGAGACAGCGGCGATAGTGCCCACGGCCACCGAGTGATCCCCGCCGAGCACTACCGGGAACGCGCCCCGGTCCAGAACGGATTCCACGCGATCGGCCAGTCGCGAACAGGTGTGCGCGATCTGCGGCAGGTACCGGACCTGATGCGCCCCTACCGGAGAGGACTCCGGTTGCTCCACCTCGATGTTCCCCAGGTCCTCCACCTCGTAGCCGAGACCAGCCAGCCGGTGGTTCAGGTGCGCCACGCGGATGGCCGACGGGCCCATGTCCACGCCGCGGCGGCCGGCCCCCAGATCCAGCGGAACCCCGATGATGCTGATATTTGACTGGCGCATATTCTCTGCGGGCGCTTCTCGCCGCGCCCGGGCGAACTCTAAGGCGTGGTCCGGTACAGCATCCGCGGAAACGCGATGGTCTCCCGCACGTGCTCCAGCCCGCACATCCAGGCGACAAAGCGCTCAATACCCATACCGAAACCCGCGTGGGGAACCGTCCCGTACTTGCGGAGGTCGATGTACCAGTCGAAAGCGTCCCGGGGCAAGTTGTATTCGTCGATCCGCTTCAGCAGCAGGTCGGGATCGTGAATTCTCTGGCCGCCGCCCACGATCTCTCCGTAGCCTTCCGGGGCGATGATGTCCACCCCCAGGGCCAGTTCCGGCCGCTCCGGGTCCGGTTCGAAGTAAAACGCCTTGACCTGGGAGGGATAGCGGTCCACCATCACCGGCCGGTCGAAAGCGTCACCGAGAATCGTTTCATCAGGGCCACCGAAATCGCCGCCCCATTGAATGTCGCTGCCTTTGCCCTGGAGCAGTTCGACGGCCTCGTCATAACGGATGCACGGGAACGGGGGGCGGACCATCTCAAGTTTGCTCGTGTCCCGCTCAAGCGTCGCTAGCTCCTGCCTCCGGTTCTCCAGTACGCGCCGGACCACGTGGGTGATCAACTCCTCGGCCACCTGCTTGATGTCTTCCAGGGTGGCGTAGGCCATCTCCGGCTCTACCATCCAGAACTCGGTAAGATGTCTTCGGGTCTTGGACCGTTCGGCGCGGAACGTGGGACCAAAGCAATAGACCTTGCCGAAAGCCATGGCGGTGGCCTCGTTGTAAAGCTGGCCGGATTGCGTGAGGTAGACCTTTCCCTCGTCGAAGTATTCGGTTTCAAACAGCGTGGTGGTTCCTTCGCAAGCCGCCGGGGTGAAGATCGGCGTATCGACCAGGGTGAAGCCGTTCGAATCCAGATACTCCCGCGCGGCCCGGATCACCTCGTGGCGGACGCGCAGAATGGCGTGCTGGCGCCGGCTGCGAAGCCACAGGTGGCGGTGGTCCATCAGGAACTCGATACCGTGCTCCTTGGGCGTGATCGGGTAGGGATCCTCTTCGGAAACCCGCTGCAGGATCTCGGCGTCCTTCACGTCCATTTCGTAACCGCCCGGCGCCCGTTCCTCCCGGCGAATCTCGCCCGTCATGATGAGCGAGGACTCCTGGGTCAGGTGGCGAAGCGCCTGGAATACGTCCTCGGGCAAAGTCTTCTTCACCGCCACGCACTGCATGATTCCCGTGCCGTCGCGCAACAGCGGGAACAGGATCTTCCCGGAGCGGCGCAGGTTGTACAGCCACCCGGGAATCTGCACCGTCTGACCGGTGTACCGGCTCGCTTCGGCGATAGTGATGCGCTCCATTTATTCCTTCTCCAGTCTGTCGAAGACTTCCCGTACACGGTCGAACGGCTCCTGGGCGCCAGGGACCTCGCGTACCTCGAGCATCAACGGGTACTGATCCCCCCCCGAACGCAGCAGATCCATGGTTTTCTTCCAATCCACGGTCCCTTTCCCGTCCAGGTAAGGAAACAGGTGCAGGTCAGCGGCGCCATCGTTGTCATGAAGGTGCGTCGAGCGGATGCGCTCCTTCATCCGGCTGTAGGCCGTCTCAACTCCTTCCGTCAGGTGCGCGTGCCCCACGTCAAAGCAGAAGTTCAGGCCCAGATGGGTTTCCGCTAGGAAGTACTGGAGGCGTTCGGAGCTGGAGAAGCCATTCGGGATGTTCTCCAGCAGGATCTCGACGCCGCGCTGGCCGGCGAAAACCTTGAGATCTTCCAGGGCGGTGAAGGCGGCCTCCATCTTGCGTTCGTCCCATTCCTCACCGGCCACTCCGATGTGCTGCACCAGGTAGCGGAACGGAATCTTCTCGGCGATTTCCAGGGCGCGCTTGATTTCGTCCACGGCCGCGATACGGCGAGGCTTCGAAGTCTCGGTGATGGTGATCACCGCGTTGGGGCCGGAGCGGCCCCAGACGTCGTCGCGGTACAGAGGCGAGTGAACAGAGAACAGTTCCAGCTCGGCATCACTGAACCAATGCGAAAGTTCGTTAATCTGTCCCCGGTCCTGGTAGTCCAGGCTTTGACGAGCGCAAAAGATCTCGACCGCCGGAATGCCGGCGTTCCAAATTCTCTCCAGCCAGACGGTGGTGAGGCGATGGTTCGCAAAAAGATGTGTCGATAAAGCGTGTCGCATAGGAAACTCAATATCCGGTTGCCTTGCCGAAACCCCGGCTGTCAGTGGCTCCTTCGAGCCACCCGTCGCTGGCAAGAATCGCCTCGACGCGCGCCACCGAAGCGGTAAACGCCACCCGGTGGCCGCGAGCGCGAAGCAGCGATACAGTATCCGGAGAAAATCCGTCCTCCAGTAACAACCGGTCCGGTTTCCACTGGTGGTGAAAACGGGGCCGGTCCACTGCGTCCTGAATATTCATTTTAAAATCCACCACGTTGAGAATGATCTGGAGCACCCCGGTGATGATCCGGGCCCCGCCGGGAGCCCCCAACACCAGGAACAGCTTCCCGTCGCGCAGCAAGATGGTCGGCGTCATCGAGGAAAGAGGCCGCTTGCCGGCTTCGATGGCGTTGGCCTCTCCTTGCACGAGTCCGTACATGTTCGGCTTTCCTGGTTGGGCGGAGAAATCGTCCATTTCGTTATTGAGCAAGAATCCCAGGCCAGGAACGGTGACCCCGCTGCCAAAGCTGCCATTGATTGTATAAGTGAGCGCCACGGCATTGCCTTCCGCGTCCACGATCGAGATGTGCGTGGTTTCCGAGCTTTCCTTGCTCGGGAAACAACCGGGGCCGATTTCCTCGCTGGTGGAGGCGCGCATCGGGTTGATGGAGCGGCGCCGGACGCGCAGGTAGTTCTTGTCGAGCAGCCGCGCGACGGGCACATCATAGTAGCCCGGATCGGCCAGGTACTCGCTGCGGTCGGCGTAGAAGCGCCGCATGACCTCGGCGACGTAGTGAATGGTGGCGGCCGATCCCGCTCCTGATTTGGCATAGCCGGAGCCCTCCAGCATGCCGAGCATCTCGAGCAGGCCCACGCCGCCCGAGCTCGGCGGCGGGGCGGTGATGATCTCGTAGCCGCGATACCGGCCGGTCAGGGGGCGCCGCTCGACCACCTCGTAATTCCCTAAATCCGACAACGTGATCAGCCCCCCGTGGGCTTTCATCTCGGCGGCGAGCCGGCGGGCCGTCTCGCCCTCATAAAAGTCGCGGGCGCCCCGCCTCTGGATGCGTGCAAGCGTCCGGGCCAGCTCCGGCTGGCGGAGAATTTCTCCCGGCTCGTAGCCGGTCCCGTTTTTCAGGAAAATGCGCCGTGACTCGGCGAACCGCGGCAGGCGCCGGGACGCCTTGAGTGACCTGGCCAGGGCCCAGGAGACCGGGAAGCCCTCGCGGGCCAGCCGGACCGCCGGGGCCAGTAACTCCGCCCACGGCTTGCTTCCATATTTCTGATGCGCATATTCAAGCCCCTTCACGGTGCCGGGGACACCGGCGGCGCGCCAGCCTACTCGGCTCCCGTCGGTGAGGCGGCCGCCTGCATCCAGGTACATGTCGCGGGAGGCGCCCCCCGGCGCCCGCTCCCGGAAGTCGACGAAGGTCGTCCTCCCGCCGGCAAAGCGAGCGAGCAGGAATCCACCGCCGCCAATGTTACCGGCCGCCGGATGGGTCACCGCGAGGGCGAAAGCCACGGCGACGGCCGCGTCGACGGCGTTGCCCCCGGATTTGAGCACCGTGACACCGATGTCAGCGGCCAGCGGTTCCTGGGCCACCACCATGGCGTGGCGCGCGTACACCGGGTGGCTCGCCGGCAACGGATTTGAACTCCCGAGAATGGCCGCGACCAGCAGGAGAAGGAATTTGCGGCGCATAGAATTGATTCTACCCGTCTCGGCCGTATCGCCGTCTCCAGTCAAACAGGGCGATCCCGGCCGCCACGGCCACGTTCAGCGAGGAAATCTCGCCCGCCATCGGAATCCCCAGGAGGAAATCACAGCGCTGGCGTACGTTCCGGTGCAGACCCTTGCCCTCCCCTCCCAGCACGAGGGCCGAGGGCGCCGTATATTCGACCTGGTGATAGGGCAGCTCGCCCCGCTCATCCAGCCCGTAAATCCAGAAGCCGGCCTCTTTGATCTGATCCAGGGTCTTGGCGATGTTGCCTACACGGGCTACCGGCACGTATGCCAGTGCCCCGGCCGAGGCCTTAGCCACGGTTTCGGTCAGCCCGGCGGCGCGCCGCTCGGCCGTGATCACGGCGGCGGCGCCGGCCGCGTTTGCCGTCCGGATGATGGCGCCCAGGTTGCGCGGATCTTCCACCCCATCCAGCACCACCACCATGCGCGCGCCTTCAAGAGATTCCCCCAGGCTGACGTAGCGGTGGGCCGCGCCGAGCGCCACCACGCCCTGGTGGGCCGCGCCGCCCGCGAGCCGGTCCAGCGCTTTCCGGTCTTCGAACCGCAGCGGCACGGACCGCTCGCGGCACCGCTCGATGATCTCCTGGAGCCGCTGCCCGCCGGCCCCGCGGGCGACCAGCACCCGTTCGAGCGGCCGGCCCGCCTTCAGCGCCTCGCGGACGGGATGAATGCCGGCGATTGCCTTCACTGCAAACGATGGTAGCGCGCCCGCCGCCGGCGCGGGGCCATGGGAACGGCGGTGAGGGCGCGCCAGAAACGCCGAAGTGGCGCTGTACCCCCGTTCAGTCCGCCCGGATGAGTACGTCAAACATTTTCCGGGCGTCCTGGATCTCGGAATCTAAGTATCTGCGCTCACCAGGACCCTCCTCTGGCATGTTGGCTGTTAGGAACTCTTCGTAAAGGAGGAATCCTGGTGCTATGTCCGAACCGAAATAGTCGCGCAGGATTTGATTAACCCTCGGCCGAAGGCCAGGCTCCGGGGTGAACTGAGACTGGAACTTTGACCTAAAGATTTCGAGGTTTGCCTGCGCGCGCAGGATCGCGATGATATCAGCAGCGTGAATACGGGCTTCGTCACGATCGTGTTCCAACTGTGCTCGCCCGCTCACGTTGCGATACCTCTCATCCATCGCCAGGCACTTCCTCATGACCAGCGAATGCGGTCTGGTAACGCGCAGGGACGCGACTGCTCTGGTTCCGTCAGGCCGGTGTACGGAGATTTCGTGCGGGTCCGACTCAACCACCGCAATGGCTCCTCCAGTGCAGGCCCGGGCGTGAATCTTTTCTTCAATGTCGACCCGAAAATCTTTCCGGCGCTTGTATCTCTCCGGCGCCATGAATTCAATCCGCATAACGTTGGTTGAACCCGGTATTGGCTTTTGGAACTGGAAATAGCGGGCACCCTCGACCGGTTCGTAACCGAGCCGCCGCAGCGTGCCGGCGAGTCCCGGTGTGCGGTGACGCAGCAGCACCACATCGAGAACGAAGTCAAAGTCCCTGGTTGCCCGCGCTTGCGGTGATGCGAATTTCATGGCCTGGGCGCCAGCAAGCACGAAGCCGTCGGCGGCCGGACCGAGCGCCGTGAAGCTCCACAACGCAGGTTCGCTGCGGTTCGGAAATCATTGGCGGCTCCAGCCTGGCATGATTCTTGTTTCCAGCAGGTACTCCGCCTGCTTGAAGTCCCGCCCTCCCCGGGCATAGAGATCCAGGTACGTCTGAATATCCGCTACCACCGGCACCCCGTCGTCGCTTCTGGCATACAGGAACACTCCGAGGTCGTATGGACGGAGAAAACGGATGCAGGGGCCGCTTTCGCGTGCGCCCTTGAGTTGCCGCACCGCCTGCTCCTGATCGGGTCCGGTGAGGAAAACCTCGACCAGGTCCAGGTCCACAAAAGGAGCACGAACCGAGGCGGCGGCAGTTCCCGTCAACGCATAGCCGCCGGGCGCGATCGAGTCCAGCGCCTTACCGATGGCCCGCGGATCTGCGCCGAAGGGATTCGGACACGTGAATGCGCTCCGTAATCTCCACCGGTATCGCTCACGGTACTTCTCCGCCCAGCGGGTTAGCAGTCTGCGGGGTTCCGGGACGAGGACCGCCGAATTACGGCGCCGGATTAACAGCTCCTCTTCCAGGGTCCCGAACACCTTGGAAATCGATCCGAGACTGATTTCGAAGCTGTTGGCTCCGGCAAACCGATTCCGGCGGGTTTCGGCGGCAAGTTCTTTCGCGATCTTCGTCACATTCCACATTCCCGGTTTCTGCAGCAGTACCCTGAGCACGCGGGATGCTTTGCCCGAGTAAACCCCGATGATGCGCGCGGACCGGCGCGTGGGGGGCGGCTGTTTGCCCTTCTTGCCTAGGCGACGGAGCACCATTCGGCCCGGCACGTCAATCGAGATGTTGCCCGCCGCGTCGATGAAGTCGATTCCCTTCTCAATACAAAACGCCTGACTCGGTGGCGTCAGGTACGGGCAGATCAGCAGGAAGGCAAAGTCTGGCTGAACTGCCTTCAGGCGGGCGACCCACGGGGCGATTTCTTCCAGGACTTTTGGCGTGACGCCGTCCCTGATCTCCCCGAGGACACGAACCCGGCTGGAGCCTGCCTCCAGTTGAAAGCTCACGTCGAACGGCTGCGTCGGGCTTGCGTTCACGTCGAGGATTCGAACCCCTGGCAGATCGCGAATGGGCGTCTGGGCACGCAAAGTCTCGATCAGCGCGTTTTCCAAAGTTGTCTGAGGAGAGCTCGACACTTCAAGTATATTTTCCCAGATGGGAAATTTCATGTCAAGGAAAAGTTTCGTCCACGCAGGTTTTCCCGTGGGAGAAATAAACGAGTGCGGGCGTATCGTTGTCCCGGTCACTGTTCAACGCCTCGCGGACGGGATGAATGCCGGCGATTGCCTTCACTGCAAACGATGGTAGCGCGCCCGCCGCGGGCGCGGGGGACACGGGGCCGCTGATCCGAAGGTGTGTAGCCCGCCGCCGCGCACCGAAGCCGTGGCTGACCGGAGGAAACGGTTACACTGGTAATCTATTTCCCTCGGAGCGAATTCCCGCGCCCGGTGAAGGCGACGTGACCGAGGGTCGGGAGCGACATAGGGAGGAGTATTGACATGAAGCAGCGAGAAAGCCGGAGAAACTTCATCCGGACCGCAACGGCCATGGCGCCGCTGGCAGCGGCCTCGGCGCGGCGCGTCCAAGGCGCTAACGACATCATCAACCTGGCCGTCATCGGCTTGGGCGGGAACGGTCAGGGGCACCTGCGGGGTCTGGATGCCTTGCGCAATCAGGCGAAGGTGGTGGCTGTATGCGACATCTACAAGCCCCGGCTGGAGAAAGGCGTGCAGATGACCGGGGCCAAGGGCTACCACGACTACCACGATCTGCTGGCCGACTCCCGCGTCGATGCGGTCATCATCTCCACGCCGGATCACTGGCACGCCCAGATGGCGATCGACGCGATGCGCGCCGGCAAGGATGTGGACGTTGAAAAGCCGATGGCGCTCACCATCGAAGAGGCGCGCCGCATGGTCGAGGTGGCGAAGGAAACCGGACGCGTGCTGGCGGTGGACAGCGAGCACACCGCGCACGGCATCTGGAAGCCCGCCCGGGCGGCGGTCCACGGCGGCGTGCTGGGCAAACTCCTCTGGAGCCAGACCAGCCGGAGCCGCAACTCAACCACCCCGCCCTGGAATTACTCGATCGACGAAGACGCCTCGCCGGCGAACCTGGACTGGGAGCGGTGGCTCGGTGCGGCGCCTAAGCACCCCTTTGACCCGGAGCGGTTCTTCCGCTGGCGGCGCTACTGGGAGTATTCCGGCGGCATTGCCACGGACCTGTATTTTCACCACGTGGCCCCGCTCATCAAGGTCACCGGCCCGGAGTTTCCCGTGCGCGCGGTGGGCTCGGGCGGCAATTGGCTTTATCGCACCGACGTGCTGGAGGTGCCCGACACCTTCATCATGACGCTCGACTTTCCGGGCAAGCACACCATGGTGGTCGGCGGCTCGCTGGCAAATTCGCTGGAGTTGCCGATCGCGATCCGCGGCCACGAGGCCAATATCGTCTTTCACGGGCCGGACCAGCGGCGGCCGTCCTATTTAACGATCGAGCCGGAAGCGCAGTTCGCCGACGCGGTCCGCGAAAAAGTTCGGCGGCTCGGCCTGGAAGGCAAGTGGATCGGCGGCCGGAGCGAGGAGGCGTCACGGTTCAGATCACTGCCCCGGGCGCGCCAGGAGCAGATGATCGCCAATGTGCTCGGCGAGGCCGAGGTGAAAGCCGCTTACGAAGCGGCCGTGAAGAAATCGCCCTCGCTGGCCACGAACCCCGAAGAGCGCATCGCTTATTTTGCCAGGATCTTTGGCCGCCGGGCGCGCGGGCGCGCTGGGCGCGCCGTTTTCCGGATTGACTCGCCGCCGGCCGAGAGCTTCGCCGAAAACTTCCTGCGGTGCATCCGGACGCGCGAAAAGCCGGTGCTTGACGGCGAACTTGGCTACATGGTCCAGGTAGCGGTCGATTTGCCGGTTCAGTCCTACCGTAAGAACAAGGTCATGTTTTTCGATCCGGCCTCGGGCCGCGTCGCCGACCAGCCTTTCTAGGAAGAGCCCTCGCGCCCGGCCTCGGGATGCGGGGTCGGCGTTTGTGAAAGCGGCTGGAGGTCGAAGTTTTGGTGAACGGCCGTCGCGGCGTCCCGGGCCCGCTGGGTCAATTTCGATAACGAAGGCTCCAGCGCCGGCCGCCGGCTGATGATGCGGGCCAGGGGAACGCCTGGGCACACGCGGGTCCCTGGGCGTGGGATCGCGGAAGTGCCAGGAACTCGCCTTCATCGCCGGCCTCGCGGAGAATGATGCCCTCGCGGAGATAGGCGAGGCTTCCGGCTTCCTGATAAACCCCCGGCAGGACCTCGCCGGTCACTCCGGTCCACACCGGGGCCCGGGAATGAAGCACCATCTGGGAACACGTAATCCGGGTGCGGAATTCATCTTCGTGGCCCAGCAGCTCCGTTTCACCGAAGGCGCCGGTTTTGTGAGCCAGTTCGGCCACGGCCAGCGGTAGGCGTCCCGCTTCCAGCTCCGCCTGCGGGGAAAGCAGCGTGGACCCTTGCCAGCGCGGATTCAGATCCACCGCGTAGGCGCCGCCGGTTTCCGCCTCCAGCACGAAGTCCAGCCCATACAGGCCGCGATAGCCCAGCCCGGACAACCACCGGCCAACCCGGATGGTCTGGCCCCGAACCTCTTCAATCGTTTCCGCCGGAAGCAAGCGCGTGGCGGCGAAGTCGTTTCCGCAGTAACCACCGTGCCCCGCGCCGAGCTCGTCCAGGCCGGTCAACTGGAGGCTGGGATAGCCGGTCACGGCGCGGCTCGAGGTGGCGATGGCGTTGATGTTGACCGAGACGTCGCCGAGGAACGGCGCGACCCAGAGCAGCGCCTTGCCGAAGCGGACCCCGGCTGCGATGAAGTCTGCCTCGGAGCGAACGAAGACGGTCCCGTTGCCGCCGGCGCCTTCGGGGAGTCGAACCACGAAAGCCGCGCCGAACTCGGAAGCCAGCTCCGAGTAACGGCGCCCGGCAAGCCGGATCCAGCGGCCCAGGAATAGAGACGCAGGATTCAGCACCACAGCGCCTCGCCGGCTTACGAATGAGCGACTGAGGGCGAGGCGCGGAACCCGAGTTTGGAGCATCCATCACAACTCCCCCGGTAGCCGCACGGCATCCGCCAGCATTCGATCTGCCCGAGTTGGGCGAAGTAGAGCCGGGCGAGGTGGTCGCTGGAGCGGCCCCGAAGCAACGCCGGATCTCCGGGGCCGAGCTCCTGTTTCAGGAATTCGGCTGCCGAGGCGAGCGTCGGGAAACTCCGGACCGCTTCCGGCGGCATGCCGAGCCGAAGCGCCTGCTTGGCCGTGAAACCGCTCTTGCTGCCCACGAAGACAACCAGCTCCGCCGCTTGCTGCGCCAGCGCCGCGATGTGCCGGTGCCGGTGGCGATAGTGTGTCCCGAAGTCGGAACAGTCGCTGATCACCAGAACCCGCCGCACGCCCTGGGCGTCCCGTAAGACCGCGCACGCCGGCTCCAGCGAATCGATGCTGCCGTTATAGTCGTCGCGGAGCATGACCGCGCCGCCTGGCAGCGGAGCCGGTTGCATGCGGCCCGGAAAGGGCGGGACGTTGCCAAGAGCCGCGGCCGCCTGGGCCAGCCCCACTCCGCAAGCCGTGGCTGCCGCCGCCGCTCCCGCCACCGCCGGGGTCCAGTGCGTGCCCACCAGTTGGGTGTGAACCACGTGCGATTCCCCGCCGCTGCAAAGCCGGAAGGTCAACCGCGAGGGCCACACCGAGGAAGCCTCCTCCACCCAGACGTCGAACTCCGGCGAGGAGCCGAACCGGAGAAGCCGCCCGCGCACCAGCGACGCCATCGCGGCCACCCGTTCATCTTCGCCGTTGAGCACGGCAATCCCATCACGCCGGAGAAACCGTAACAAGTTCGCCTTGTCAGCGGCTGTCCGCTCCAGCGACTGAAACTCCCGGGTGTGCGTGCGGGCCACGCGCAGAATGACGGCGACGTCCGGCCGGATCAGAAAAGCGCCCCGGACCAGATTCCCCGGGCGGTCCGTGCCGATCTCGACGACCACGTAGCGGTGCCACGGGCGGGCGCGGAGAATGGTGCGGGGGACCCCCCGGCGGCCGTTATCGTTTCCAAGGGTTTTCACCGTCGGCCCGGCCGAGGCCAGAATGGCCGCCAGGCATTCCTTGCTGGTCGTCTTGCCCAGGCTGCCGGTAATGGCGATGAAGGTCGTTCGGAATAGAACAGTCCGCCAGAGAAACGCCGCGCCGCAGACAAAAAGATTGTAAATGCTCCAGAACCGGTGGGCCAACTGTTCCGGGATCGGCAGCCGGCGCAATAGGGTTCCTGGCGCTCGCATGCCGAGTATTATCCCACGCGCATCACCGCCGCCGAACGCGTGTTAGTCGGGCCGGCCGGATTGAACCGGCGACCTTGTATCTTCCGGCCGGCGGGTATTTCCATGGCTGGAGGCGGCGCGTGTGGCAAACGGCGGCGCCACTGGAGAACTACAATAGGTGTCGCGGGTTTCTCTACCTGTGTGGGCGCCCGCTGAAAGTATATGCTGAAGTCGATGAAGAGAACAAGGTTGCATTTTGTACTGCCGGTACTCCTGGCGAGCTGTTTGGTGATTCCGGCGGCGGGCCAGCAAAAGAAAGTGCCGCCTGTGTTTCAGGAGATCCCCGACGAGCCCGGCCTGCCGCGAGTCCTGGTGATTGGAGACTCCATTTCGATCGGCTACACGCTGCCGCTGCGAGAAGCCCTGAAGGGAGTGGCGAATCTTCATCGGGCCCCGGAAAATTGTGCGTCCACCTGGCACGGTCTTGACAAGCTCGATGCGTGGCTCGGCGACGGCCACTGGGATGTCATCCATTTCAATTGGGGCCTGCACGATCTGAAGTACATTGACGAGAAGGGGAGGCTCTGCCCGCCACCCCGCGGCAAGCAAGTTACGACGATTGACCAGTACGAGGCAAACCTGGACCGGCTGGTAACACGCCTGGAACGAAGCGGCGCCACGCTCATCTGGGCGGCCACCACGCCGGTGCCGCCGGGGGCTCGCGGCCGTTTTCCCGGCGACGACGACAAGTATAATTACGTTGCCGCGCGGGTGATGAAAGAGCACGGCGTGGCGGTTGACGACCTGTACGCCTTCGTTCGGTCCCGCCGCATTCCTCATGCCCGCCCTGGAGATGTGCATTTCACCAAGGAAGGTTCCGTCATGCTCGCCGGGAAGGTGGCGGCGGTAATTCAGGAAGCCCTCAAGAAACGGAAGCAGGGCCCCTGAGGGTTTGACCACTCGGTGCAGAAGCTTCGAGCGTCCCCCAAACGGGGCTCAGCCTTTCCGGTCCAGCAAGTAAACGCAGGCGTCAAGCTCGACAACACCGTCTTCATTGGGTAAGCCGCCGTAGCCCACCGTAGCGGCCCTCGGGTCCTCCCCCACAAGATTGACGCCGGCGATCGCGGCGTCCAGCGTGTCCCCGCCGGCCTTCAGGATTTCCACTGCTTTGCTGCAGCACTGCAATCCGTTGGCGCTCGCGACAACGATGTTTCGGGAGGGCGCCAGCGGGAGGGCAGGCGTGGCCGGGGCGGCCGAACCGAGGATCCACTTCCGTCTGCTCAGCATGAACTCATCACTCCCCGACGACGCTTGCCAGGCTTGTCGTGGAGGGAGCGGCAGACGCGCCGCTGCCCGGCTTCGCTTCCAGCGGGCGGGTCGGCTTTCTTGTTGCCGAACGGGCCCCTTCCTGAAGTCTGAGGTTACCATCGAGGTGGTAGGAACGGCCGGCTTCGGTCCGCAGTTCAATTTCCTTCTTCCCGTAGCGCACCTTCCACGGCTTACCGAGCCGGGAATGGATGACGGCTGAGACGAGTCTGCCGCCACGCC
>CAZXVW010000131.1:0-12513 GCA_964644025.1 uncultured Solibacteraceae bacterium
TCGCTGGCCCGCAACAGGCCCAGCACCGTCTCGGTTGCCGCACTTGCGATCCGCGCCATTTCACTCACCCCCGCTGCAGGACCCGGTCGTTGCGCAGGAACCATCCGGGCTCCTGGCCGGTCCCCGGTTCGGCCCCACTCACCAGGCCCGTCTCCGGCATCACCCACTGCGCGGTCGGCTCCACCGGATCCGTGTTTTGCTTAGTCACGCCGGACTCGGAAGTGCCGGCGTAAACGTCAAAGCCCGCCGCGTTGGCCGGCGGCCCTACCGCCCGCACGGCCGGCAGCCCTTCCGTCTCCACAGTGTGAACAGCCGCCTCGCTTGGCGCGCCGGCTTCCCCGGCGGCGCTTCGCCAGGCGACCTTGATGTAGTAGGTCGCCCCCGCCAGCGTTCCCGGAACGGTTTCCACCTCCGGCGTTTCCGCCTTCGGCAACGGCGAGTTCACCAGCCCGATCCCGATCCGGTAGAGGCTGTCGGCCGCCCACCGCGCCCGCTGCCGGTACTCTTTCTCCTTACCCGCGTAACGCGTCCGCACGTGGTTGCTGCGAATGTCGGCGTAAATGAGCGCCAGCGTCCGCAGCGTGTGCCATTGCCGCAACGCCGGCGTCACCACCACGTTCTCCAACCCGAGGTACGGCTGACCCACCAGACCGGCGCCGCCACCGGCTCTCTTCCTCAGAAACTCCTCCAGCTCGATGCCGATCTCAGTGGCCGCCAGCGAAAGCTTCGCCGCCAGGTCCACTCCCTCGGCGCCGGCCACTTCCAGGATGCCGGTGTCATAAGCCCGCAACTCTTCGAGGCCGGAGATATTGCCGTCGGTGAATAGTGACATTTGTCGGCTCCTTGTTCCCGCCGGGGAAACCTATTTCTTGCTCCGGCTGCCCGGCTTCCGCGGCGCCAGCTCCGATTCTGGAATGACCGCCACCCTGATTCTTCTGGCCGCCGCCTGTTCCTCGGCCTTCTGCCGCGCCTGCTGCATTGCCTGCCGGAATTCCGCGGTTTCCTCCGGCGTCGCCAGCCTGGCCCTACCTTCCACGATCAGCTTGGCTGCCACCCGCCGGGGCACTTCCGTCCGGGCGCCCGGCCTGCCCCCGTCCGGCGTCTCGTAGCTGACCACCACCACGTCCGCCTCGGGGATGCTCGCCTCCAGCTCCCGAATCTTTCGGTAATACACTTTCAGGTCCATACCCGCTCCTTCGATTTAAGAAATGGGGAGGGCTCCGGCGTCCCGGCCAAAGCCCCCCTGAGTTGGCGCTGAGTTAGCTCAGCACGGAAATGCCGAACTCGTTGCGCAGCACGCCGACGCCGTACAGAACGTCCACGGTGAATTGCTGAGCCAGAGTGTTCGGCTGGTAGCTCATCACGACGCGGATGCCGAAATTGCCCAGTTCCGCGTACTCGGCCACCGCGCCGGTGCCGGGCAGCGGTTGCGGCAGCCGCCGCACCACCAGCCCGATGGCGTCCCGGGCGAAGGCCAGGTTGTGCGTGGTGGTCGGGGCGCTCCCCGTCTTGGCGACGAACTGCGAACGGAAGACAAAGAAGTCCTTGATTTTGCCCACCGCGCCGTCCACCAGGGCACGAAGCCCGGCTTCCCCGGCGCTTTGGAATTCACTGAAGCGCTCAATCTGCCGCAGTTGCGAATAAGTGTTGCCGTCCACCACCAGGTACTTCGAGGCGCCGGCCGGCACCTTCGCGTTGAACAGCGCCGTCTCGGCACTGTCAATGATGGCCTCCGTGATGGCCGTGCCCCCGGTTCCCACCGGCGCGTTCGCGGTAAATTGCGAGTACAGGCCAAGCAAGTCGGCCTCGATCTTCTCCGCCAGGGCGATGACCGCCGGCTCCATGTAGAGATGCAGCAGTTCCGGCACCGCCACCACCTTCGTGACGTCCGGAATCTGGAACGTGGCTTCCGCGTGCGTGTTCAGCACGATCTGGGCGTTGCCCAGGTCCGCGGTCTGCGGACTTACCGCACCGCCCTCAGCGATGTTGTTGGCCACCAAGCTCGGCGGAATCGGCACGTTCACCGTATCCCCGGCCTGCGCCAGCTCCGGTTCGTAGTTGCGATTGACCAGGTTACCCATGACGAGGTTCCCCATCAAAGCCGGCAGCGCATCCGCCGCCACCAGCTTGACAATCGCATTGGCTAGATTTGCAGACGTAATTGCACCCATGGTTTCTCCTACGCTAGTTCACTCCTTTTCCAGGAAGATGCCGCGGTGATATCCGCGGCTTGGCGGCCGGGCGGACCCGGCCCGTTGCGCGGTCCATCTGATCCGCAGCGGAGGAAAACGTGAAGTTCTCGCGCGGGCCGGTGGCCGCGAAAAGCTCTCAACTGTTGCGAATCGTGTGCGAAATCGCCTGGGCGATTTCCTGGCGAATGCGCGCCAGCTCCTCCGGGTCCATGCCCGGCTTGATGCTGTCCAGATCGATCCCCCCGGGCCGGTGCCGCTCTTGCGACTTGGCCGCGCCAGAACCGCCCGGAATCCGCGCCGGAAGCAGCTCCGGATTCTCTTGCGTGAACCGGGTCAGGTACTCGCGGAGGCCGATCTCGCCCTCTTCGGACCGCGCCACCAGCCGGCCGTCCTCGGCCCGGTAGATATCGTCTTTCACCGCCCGGAATCCCAGGTCCACCTTCGTCACCCCCAGGCGGCGCAATTCGTCCCGAATCGCCGCGCTCCGCTCGGCCTCCTCGGCCAGCCGGCGGCTCCGCTCGTTTTCAGCCACCAGCTCGTTGACCCGGCGCTCGAGCTGCTCCCGGCGCTTGCGCTCCTCGGTCAGCTCGGCTTTATAGGCCGGCTCGGCCTTCGCCTTTTCCGAGTTGACGAACTCCCGCACCGCTTCCTGCACAATGGTGCGAATGTCCACCTCACCACTGCTGGTGACTTCCTGCTGTGTCTCGTTGCGTTCTTCTTCCATCGCTGTTTCTCACCTCGCGGTTTGCCCTTCTTCGCTATCGATTTCCTGCGCGATCCGGTCCTTTACCTCTTGCCGGACGTCACACAGGTACTTGAATGCCAGCTTCTTGAAAACCTGCCGCTTGAGCGTCGGCGAAGGGATTCCCAGCGCCAGCAGCCGCTCCGCGTCGGCCAGCTCGCTGCCGTAGTCGCCGATGTCGAACTCGTCCAGCCCGGCCACGTCAATCGCCAGGTCCTCGTCCCGGGCTCTGGTGATCGCTCGCAGCACATTCTTCATCGTGTCCTTCACCGCGTCTCCGTAAGCCCGCAGCACTTCTTGCGTGATCGCAAAGTCCCGCTGCTTGCTCAGTCCGGATTGCAGCGCCCGGCTCGAAGAAGCACCCCCTGCCTGCGACATCAGGTAGCAGACCCGGTAGATCTCTTCCTGCAGACGCCGGAGATTCTCGGCGGCAATCTGGAACACGTGGCCTTCCGGCTCGGTCCATCCGAACCGGTCTTCGGGCCCGAGCTGGATGTAGTAGGACTCCCCCACCACCTGGTTCCACTCCCGGTCCGAGTAGATCACCGGCGTCGCGAACAGCCCCATGGTCAGCGCCCAGGACAAGGCGTTGGACTTGTTGAAATGCTCCAGTTGCAGCAGCCCCGCCTTGTTCATCAGCCACAACCCCTCGGGCACCTTCATCTCGAACAGCGGTACCCGCTCCTGGCGCGCCAGCCCGTGCCGGCCCCGGTCCACCAGCTCAATCCGGCTTTTTTCTCCGGCTCGCTGCAACTGCCGGTAGACCCGGAAGTCCTGTTGGTCGTAATAAGTCCAGCGCGTCTCCCGGACCCACTCCTTGCTTTCAAAGCGTTGTTTGCCGAAAAAGCTGGTACGCGTCACCACCCACTTGTAGTTGCCCCGCTCGTCGTAGCTCCAGTTGATCACCTGCTCGGGCGAAAACTCCACCAGGTATGCTCGCGACGCGCCGCTGGCCTCTTCCTCGGCGCGGTTGCTGGCCGGCTGGCGGCGCCGCGGAAAGTCCACCAGGATGTAGCTGGATCCGTAGACCAGCGTCTCGATCAGCCGCCGCCGAAACAACTCGGTCAGCGTCGATCCCTGAAGGTCGCAGTCCTCAATGAACTCGTTGATGAATCGCTTGCCCGCTTCGCTGTCGCCCTCGGCCATCACCATCGGCTCACGCCGGAAGACTGTGGCCGCGTACCAGTCGATAATCGACCCGATGTAGTTTTCGTAAAAGACGTGGCTGAGCCGCTCGCTATAGACGTCCAGCGGTTCCTTTTGCCGGCGCACCAGGTAGTTGGCGGCGTTCGCTTTCAGCTTCTCGCCGCCTGCGTACAGGTCGCCGTACGTCTTCCATACCGCGCGCCGCGCGATATAATCCGGATGTTCGACCTCGATCTCTGCCACTGTGCTCTTTCTCCTTGGTTGCGTGCCCTCCGGGCGGCGCACGTCAAAGCAGCCGCCGCTTCTGCTCCCCGGCTCGCCCCGTTCGCCGAATCTCTTCCCAGATCAGGTATCCCAGCGCATCGGAAAGATGGGTGCGGCGCGAGTCCCGGTCCTTGTCAATCACGCTGCTGCCCTCCTTGTAGGACACCTCCTCGAAATCCTTGATCAGCTCCCCGCACTTCGGACTCACCAGCAACTCCACATCCCCGGCGGCCGAGCGGAGTTTCGCGTTGACGGCCGCCACCCGGTCGCGCACGGCCGGGTTGCGAGAAGGAATCCGGAAGCTGACCCGCTTGTAAGGCCTGCCTTGAAAGAAGCTCCTCACGATCTGGTAATCGCTCCGGCCGCTGGTTTTCCGGGCGTTGCCGGAAGCATCCCCGTAAATCTTCAACTCCTCCTCGTGCTTCGGAAAGCGGTTGCGGAACTCCTCGCAGGCCTCCTGCGTGCTGGCGCGCCGCAGCACGATCTCGTCCAGCACGCGGATGACGCTGCCGTCAATCTGCACGACGAGGCTGCTCATCGGATCGACGTTGAAATCCAGCGCCCACAGCAGCGGCAGCGAGGGATCCAGCGCCACTTCCCTGACGTTCGCTTCCCGCCGGAAAGCGTGGTAGACCAGGCCCTCCTGGACGTTCAGGTACTCACCGAGCACCTCCTGGCGGTAGAACTTCTCGTCGTAGCTGTGCCGGAGGCGCTCGTAGAAGTCCGGCACCTTGTCCAGTACATAGCGGTTCTCCATCGGCTGGGCGATGATCACCTCGTAGCCGTCTCCTTTCGACTCCAGGAACCGCCGGTAAACCCAGTCATGTCCTTTCGGAGTCCAGACCGCGAAACCGCACAGCCGTTTCGCCTTCGGATCCCGCAGGCGGCCTTCCAGCCGCAACCACGCCTCCTCGGGCGAGTAGGTCAGCTCGTCGATCCCGAACCAGGCGAGATTCGTCCCGCGCAGGCGCTCATACTCCTCCACCGGGCGCAGCAGGATCTGCGAACCCGTATCCTTCATCACCAGAACGTTCTCCGCCTTGTTCAGCGTGTACGGAATCCGGTTCTCCTCCAGGATTTGCAACAGCGCCGTCTGGGTGGCGTCCTTCAGCATCGGATAGGTCGGTGCACCCAAAAAGCCTTGCCGGCCGGGGTTGATGTAGCTCAGCTTGATCGCCTCCTGGCATAGCGCCTGGCTCTTGCCCGAGCCGATCGGTCCGGAAAAACCCTTGAATCGGGCTTTCGAGGCGTGGAACCGCGCTTGCGAGGGAAGCGCCGAATATTCTATGTGACAGATACATGTTCCTCCCCGGACGGTTCTACCCATCGAACTGTAATCTCCCTTGGCTGCTCCTCTTCCAGTTCTTTCCGCAATTGCAGCAGACGGATGAAATCCCCGATGCTGGCTTTGAAATCCGCGTTGGTAAGCTTCTCCTCAACGTTCGCCAGTAGCCGGTCCAGCTTCCTGGCTTTCTCCTCCGGCCAGCCTGCGGTGGGCTTCCCGGCGGCGCTTCCGGCTGGATGCGCTCTGGCGGACCGGCCCGGCTGCCGCTCTCCTGCGGTGGCCGATTTTCCCTTTCCACGTCTGGACATAAGCAACGAAACTCATCAGCAGCGGCG
The DNA here is from genome assembly GCA_964644025.1 of uncultured Solibacteraceae bacterium. Lineage (GTDB taxonomy): Bacteria > Acidobacteriota > Terriglobia > Bryobacterales > Bryobacteraceae > CAZXVW01. Next base: position 5,965 of record CAZXVW010000131.1, read on the forward strand.
GGCCCGGTTGACCTCCGAAACGGGCCGGATACGCTCCGCCGCGGGTGTTGGTCCAAATGACCATCACCGGTTCGAGCGTAGCATCCGCGCCTTCGCCTCTTCGCGGTCCACTCCCGCCAACTCACACAAATATAAGGAGAAATTAGCTGTCAATTCTTTGTGACTTGGTTATTATGCTCCCCGCAATTCCGTGAGAACGCTGCGGGAACACTACCGCAACGCCGGACGCTGTTGCCTCCCAGCCGCGTTTGGTGACAAAGTGGGACCGAGATGCAGCGCGTCTTCCCGGCCGGGAGGAAAACACCGCCGCTTCCCGCTCCGGCGGCGCCCCCTCCCTCACCCGGGAGGCCGTCACCCAGCCGGCAGATGGATACCCCGCGCGGATCCGCGGCGCGGCCGTCGTGACGGAGTTAGCGCGGAGGAACGAGTGGCGCCCGGACAGGCCGACAGAGACGTCAATGCCGAGCCCGGGCAGTGTGCACGATGCAGGAGGTATGACAGGTGGCGAACCTTCTCCCGCCCTTCGTTTTTGCCTGGCTCTGGATAGCGCTCTGGCCCGCCGCCACGCTTCCCACGGCCAAGTTCCGTTTCCAACCACTGGAGGGCCTGGGGCCGGAGGCCGGTGTCTGCCGGCGCGACCCGAGTGACGTGATTCGTGTGGGGAACACCTATTTTGTCTGGTACACCAAGGTCCGCAACGAGCCCGGTGTGTACCGTTATCCGAGTGGGTACTCCGGCGACATCTGGTACGCCACCTCCGAAGATGGACGGCACTGGAGAGAGCGCGGCGAGGCCCTTGGCAAGGGACCGGAAGGGGCCTTCGACGAGCACGGCGTCTTCACCCCGGGCATCCTGACCGCCGGCGGCAACTACTACCTGTTCTACACGGCCGTGCCCGCCCCCATGTCGGAGCAGACGCCGACGGCCATTGGAATTGCGGTAGCCGGCTCGCCGCACGGGCCATGGACACGCTTCGCCGGGAATCCAGTGCTCGAGCCCACTGAAGACCCGAGCCTGTTTGACAGCTTCCGCGTCGACGACTCCTGCCTGATCGTGCGCGGCGGCAAATTCTGGCTCTACTACAAGGGCCGCCAGGCCGGCCGTAGCCCGCGGGAAACCAAGTGGGGATTGGCCATCGCCGGTGAACCCACCGGGCCCTATCTGCGGTATCAGAGCGCACCCGTGCTCGGCAGCGGGCACGAGGTCCTGGTGTGGCCGTACCGGAAAGGGGTGATGGCCCTGGTCGGTCCCACCGGCCCGGAGAAGAACACGATGCAGTACGCGGCAGACGGTATTCACTTCCGGCCGGTGGCCGCCATTCGCGACGCGCCCCGGGCGCCTGGAGGATACCGGCCCGGCGCCTTCACCGGCGCGCACCTGGCCCGCGGCATGGAGTGGGGCATCTCGATGGTCCCCGCCCCCGATCCCTACCTGGTCCGCTTCGAGGCGGCCTTCCCCCACCTGCCGGAGCTTGCCGGCAGCAGATGATTGGATGAGACGGCGAACGCGGCCGGCTGCCCAATGCCGTGGGGCAACGGGGCCGGAAGAATTCCAATTCCTTCGTGATGTTCTGCGCGCCCGGGCGGGCGCGGCCTATGCCTTGGCCGCTCCAGCCGGGGTTTCGGCTCCGGCGGCGAGGCGGTCGAGGAAATGCGTGTCCAGCTTGCCGGCGACAAAATCCGGGTGCGCCAGGATCTTCTGGTGCAGAGGGATGGTCGTGTAGACACCCTCGACGACGAACATTTCCAGCGCGCGCCTCATGCGGGCGATCGCCTCTCCGCGGTCCCGGCCATGTGTGATGAGCTTGGCCACCAGGGAGTCGTAATAAGGCGGGATAACGCCTTCCTGGTAAGCCGCCGTGTCGACGCGAACTCCGATTCCGCCCGGTATGTTCAGGCCGGTGATGCGCCCGGCCGAGGGAGCAAACGTGTCCGGATGCTCGGCGTTGATCCGGCACTCGATGGCGTGGCCCCGCAGTTGAACCGGGCCCTGGACCACCTCGGCAATGCGGCAACCGGCGGCCAGCATAATCTGTGCCTTGACCAGATCAATACCGGTGACCGATTCGGTGACCGGGTGCTCCACCTGGATGCGGGCGTTCACCTCGATGAAATAGAGCTGGCCGGTTTCATCCATCAGGAATTCGACCGTGCCGGCATTCGTGTAACCAACCGCGCTGAGCGCGCGCGCCAGCTTCACCGAGATCGCCTGGCGCAGCTCGCTGGTGACGCAAGTAGCGGGAGATTCCTCCAGAAGTTTCTGATGGCGGCGCTGGATGGAACATTCGCGCTCGCCCAGCACCTCCACATTGCCCTCGGCATCGGCCAGCACCTGGAACTCGATGTGGCGCGGCGCGGTGATGAACTTCTCCAGGTACAGGTCCGGGCAGGAGAATGCAGCCTCGGCCTCCTGCTGCGCCTGGGTGAACAAGGCAGGCAGTTCAGAGGGTTCCCGCACGATGCGCATCCCGCGCCCGCCTCCCCCGGCGTTGGCTTTCAGCAGCACCGGGTAGCCGATCTGCGCGGCGACTTCCAGAGCCTCCTCCGAACCGCCAAGCGTGCCCTTCGAGCCGGGCAGTACGGGGACGCCGGCCTCCTCCATGGCTTGCCGCGCGCGTTGCTTGAAACCCATCAGGCGGATCAGCTCCGGCCGCGGTCCAATAAAGCGCAACCCGGAGGTTTCACAGACCTCGGCGAAATCCGCGTTCTCGCTCAGGAAACCATAGCCCGGATGGATGGCGTCAGCGTTGGTGATTTCGGCGGCGCTGATGACCGCCGGCACATCCAGGTAACTCCGGGTGCTCTTGGCCGGCCCGATGCAGATGGCCTCATCGGCGAAGCGCACGTGAAGACTGTGGCGATCCGCCTCCGAGTAAATCGCGACCGTGCTGATGCCCAGCTCCTTGCACGCGCACAAGACGCGCAAGGCAATCTCACCGCGGTTCGCAATCAGAATTTTTCGAAACATGATTCGTTATCAGCCGGTCCAGGGGGGCCGTCCGCCAAGCCCGTCGGGCCGACGGGCTGGATGGCGACACCCGCGGGAAACCACAGTGCCACAGAAGTCGCTTGAGAGTTGCACCGCGCTCTCATTCGGGATGGATAGCGAACAACGCTTCGCCGTATTCGACCGGGTGCCCGTTCTCGACGAGCTTGGCGGTAATCGTGCCGGCAATCTCCGCCTCGATCTCGTTCATCAGCTTCATCGACTCGATGATGCAAAGAACTTGGCCCGGCGTAACCCTGTCGCCCACGCGCACGAACGGCTCGGCGTCCGGCGCGGGCGCTTCATAGAAGGTGCCCACAATCGGGGATTTCACATACTGCTGGTTCTCGTCTTCGGCCGCGGCCTCCGGCGTGGTCTCGGTGGCGGCGGGAGCAGGCGAAGCTGCCGGTGATGCGGCGGCCGCAGCCTGCGCGGGAACCACGATCTCCTGCGTTGTCACGTTCGCGTTGCGGCGGATGCGCACTTTGTTGTCGCCCCGCGTCACCTCCAGTTCCGCCACCCCGCTTTCGATGACCACCTGGATAAGTTCCTTGATCTCTTTGAGGTTCATATAAAGCTACCAACTCCTGCGCCGGCCGCGACCGCCCGTCCGGCGGCCGCTCAAACCACCACCAGCTCCTTGGGGGTTGGCGTCAGGATCTCACAACCGTTGTCGCGGACGAGGACTGTGTCCTCGATTCGAATTCCTCCAAACCCTTCCATGTATACACCAGGCTCGACGGTGATTACCATTCCGGCCTCGAGGCGGGTCTGGTCGGCTTTGCCAATTCTCGGGAACTCATGGACTTCCAGGCCGACGCCATGCCCGGTGGAATGGACAAAGAAATCCGCCAGCCCGTGATCCCGCAGCCGGCGCCGGGCCGCGCGGTCCACTGCGGAGACGGCGGCGCCCGCCTTCACCCGCTCCAGAGCAGCCTCCTGCGCTTCCAGCACCGCCTGGTAACAGCGCCGCAGTTTACGCGTGGGGCGGCCCAGATACGCCATGCGCGTCATGTCGCTGGCGTAACCCTGGCATTGCGCACCCATATCTATCAATAGTAACTCATTGCCGCCCAGCGGCTTGCAGCCAGGCTCGGCGTGCGGCAGCGCCGTGCGGGCGCCGGAGGCCACGATGGTTTCGAAAGCCGGTTTTTCCGCCCCGAGCCGGCGCATCTGGTGGTCGATTTCCGCCGCCAGATCACGCTCAGTGATCCCCGGACGGACGCGGCGCAGCGCCCGGGTAAAAGCCCGGGAACAGGTGTTCACCGAGTTCCGGATCAACGCAATCTCAGAGGCGGATTTCACGGCCCGGATGCGCTCCACCACGCCGGAAATGGGCACCAGTTCTACGCCCCGCGGCACTGCCTCGCTGAGCTCCTCGTAGGCGGAGTACAGTGTCCGCGAGCTTTCAAAGCCAACCTTCTTCAGGCGCCTGCGGCCGATGAAGGCGGCAACAGCCTTGCTGAGCCCGCCCCGGCGGGCGATGTGCACCTTGCAGTCGCTTTGCTGGGCGGCCTGGAGCTGGTAGCGCGGGTCGGTGACCAGCACCGGCGCGCCGGCGGAAATCAGCAGGACGCCATTGGAACCCGTGAAGCCCCCCAGGTAACGAACGTTCGGCAGCCCGGAGACCACCAGGGCGTCCAGATTGCGCCCGGCGAGTTCGTCAAGGAGTCGCTTGCGCCGTGTCTTTAGCTCAGTGGTGTCCATGAAGCATGTGCGGGAAGGGCGTGCCGAATCTCTCTCGCCAATTGTAACATTGCCGCCTCCTGGCCAGACCAGCCACCGGAGGCACCATGTGAAGAAGCAGGCGCGCGGGGCGCCGTGGCGTTTCTTGTCAGGGTTGCAACAGCAGCTTCCCGCTCGTCTTCCGCCCCTCCAGATCGCGGTGCGCCTGGGCCGCATCCGAGAGCGGATAGATCTTGTGGATCCAGACCCGAATCCGGCCCGCAGCCACCAAGCCGAGCACGGCGTTGACCCGGTCGAGAAAGGCCTCGCGCGTGGGGCAGTAGTGAAAAAGGGTGGGCCGGGTGAGAAAGAGCGATCCTTTCTGGCTGAGAACCAGCGGCTTGAATGCCGGCACCGGGCCGCTGGCATTCCCGAAGCTCACCATCATGCCGAGCGGGCGCAGCGAATCGAGGCTCTTCTCCCAGGTGGCGGCTCCGACCGAGTCATAGACCACATCGACGCCACGGCCGCCGGTCAGGCGCTTGGTCTCTGTCTGAAAGTCCTGCTGGGTATAGAGAATCACCTCGTCGGCTCCAGCCTGGCGGGCGCGTTCGGCCTTTTCCCCGGTCGAGGCGGTGCCAATGACGCGCGCGCCGCGCAGCTTCGCCATCTGGACGATCAACAGCCCGGTGCCGCCAGCGGCGGCGTGAACCAGCGCCGTGTGGCCTTTTTCAAGCGGGAAGGTGGAATGAGTCAGGTAATGAGCCGTCATCCCTTGGAGCATGACGGCGGCCGCGGTCTCGAAGCTGAGGTCGGCGGGAATCTTGGCCACCAGGCGGGCGGGAACCACGGCGTATTCGGCGTAGGAACCGCGCGTCATTCCATGGGCTACCCGGTCGCCCGGGGCGAAGCCGGTCACCTCCGGGCCCACCGCCTCAATCGTTCCGGCGGCTTCCATTCCCGGGGTGAAGGGCACCTCGGCCGGGTACAGCCCGGTCCGGTGATAGGTGTCGATGAAATTGACGCCGGCGGCGGCGATCTTGATCAGCACTTCGCCGGGACCGGGAGATGGAACAGGAACCTCGCGGAGCACTAACCGGTCGGCTCCGCCGTGTTCGGTAACCACAATCGCTTTCATGCGTGAACCTTTCTTCTGATGTGTCTCCTTATGTGAACCATAGCAGTATAGAGCAGCAAGTAGGCGAGCGTGAAAGGGAAGACCGCCACGCGCGCCAGCATGCGCACCGCCCCGGCGCCCGAGAAACCGCTGCGAAAAGCGACGAACCGGCTGATGGTGCGCCAGTTGCCCCAGTCCAGCCAAAAGCAGTCGCTGTTTTCATTCACGACCAGGACCTTCACCGGCAGGCGAACCGCCAGCGCCCATTTCCACTTCATCATGATCGGTTCGCCGGAGCAGATGATGACGGCGACCCGGTAGCCTCTGGCCGCCAGTTCCCGGTAAAGGCGCCTCCGGCCGGCGCGCCCGGAATAGTCAGTCACCCGGTACACCCGGCCCGCTTCCCGGCGGTAACCGGCGGGTTCGCCGGGGTAACAGGTCACCAGATCCATGGCCGCCGGCTCGCCGAACAAGGCCGGCAGGCCGGGGAGGAACTCGTCGAAGATTCGGCGCGAGCCGCTTTCCACCAGCAAGACACGGTCAAAGGACGGCACGCACCGGCGGAAGAAGTAGCGCATGGAGTTATGACACAGGCCCGTGCGGCCGGCGCCCGTGGCTGGCTATACTCCCCACGAGTTGTCCTCTTCGGTCTTTTCCACGGGTTCGTTCCCCTCCAGCCTTCGCATCAGCTCGAGACGAATCGCGTCGGTCAGGGCGAACCAGCTTGCCTCGATCACGTTTTCCGACACGCCGACAGTAGCCCAACTCCGCCGGTGATCGGA